>JAAELL010000045.1 GCA_024226735.1 bacterium
CGCGCGGTGGCGGCGTTGCCCCAAGACAGTATCTATCCCTGGTGTGAGTAGCACAGAGGCTACGCACAGAACCCGGCGCCTTGCCCCCACACGAAAGCGGCTCGGACAAATGCGCCGAACTTTCGACTCACACCACTAGCGATCGACACGTTCGACAGCGGTGCCTACCCGCCGTGGTCCGACTTCAGCGCCAGCCCGGTGGGTTTCAGCAACCTCCTGTACACCGCCGGTGGAACCGGCCAGAGACTGTTTGCGTTCGGCGTCGCGGTCGACGGACTGGGGAAGGTCTTCGTCGCGGACTACGCCGGCCGAGCGCGGGTGTACGCCTGCTTCTGAGAGTCGGTTCCACCTCACGGATGGATTGGCCGACGAGCCGCGTCCATCGCGCGCCGCCCCCCCCGTACGCGTAACACGGCGGCATCCGGTATCCTCACCAAGATGACCACTCCTGAATCGCTGTTTGCCTCCTTTCTGGCCAGCGGGAAAGCCGGTGAAGGGATCGAGCTGGAGGAGCTGTGCGGCGCGCATCCCGAGCACGCGGCGCAGCTGCGCGAGCTGCACCGTCAATGGCTCCGCCTGGACGACATTCAGCGTCGCTTCGGTCTGTCGGGCAGCCTGACCGAGCGGCTGCACAGGGTGCACGGCGCCAAGATCGATCCACAGGTCGAGCTCGGAGATGAGTACGCGGGCGACTTCACAAAGCAACTCGTCGACCGCTTGTCCAGCCGCACGCCTGCGTCGAACCGCTACCACCTGAAGGGCGAGGTCGGGCGCGGCGGAATGGGTGCGGTACTGCGGGTGTGGGACGAAGACCTGCGCCGGCACCTGGCGATGAAGGTGATGCTCGGCAAGCGTGAGCCTCAGACGTCGGACGGCAAACCGGCCGTCGACTCGATTCACCTCGCGCGCTTTCTCGAGGAGGCCCAGGTGACCGGACAGCTCGACCACCCCGGCATCGTGCCGGTGCACGAGCTCGGCCTCGACGCGGACGGCCAGGTGTTCTTCACCATGAAACTCGTGAATGGCACGACGTTGGGCGACGTCTTCGATGAGCTCGCCGCGGGTTCGGACAACTGGACGGAAGTGCGCGTTCTCGGCCTGATCGTGAAGATCTGCGAGGCGATGAGTTACGCGCACGCCAAGGGCGTCATTCACCGCGACCTCAAGCCGGCCAACGTGATGGTGGGTAAGTTCGGCGAGGTCTACGTGATGGACTGGGGGCTGGCGAAGATCCTCGGCCGCGAGGACGAGAAGGACCTGCGCGTCCAGCCCGAGGCCCCGGCCCGGACGAGCGACCTGCTCTCCGATCGGCGTGACCAGGCAGGGCAGACACCGGACTCGCCGCTGTACACGATGGACGGCGACGTGGTCGGCACACCGGCCTACATGGCCCCGGAGCAGGCCGCTGGGCGCGTATCCGAGATGGGGCCGCCGTCGGACGTCTACGCGTTGGGTGCGATGCTCTACCAGCTCATGGCCGGGCACATGCCCTACGTGCCGCCGCGCATTCGCCTTAACAACTACGCGGTCTGGCAGCGCGTCCAGGAGGGCCCTCCGCGGCCGCTGCACGAGCTCGCGCCCGCGTCCCCTCCCGAGCTGGTCGCGATCTGCGAGCGAGCGATGGAGCGCGAGGCCCGTGCGCGTTATCCGGACGTGCAAGCTCTCGCGGCGGACCTGGCGGCCTACGTCGAGGGGCGTGTGGTGCGGGCCTACGAGAAGGGAGCGTTGGCGGAGATTCGCAAGTGGGTACGACGGAACCGTGCGATGGCGGCGACCCTGTTCCTGCTGCTGGTCTCCGTCATCGGTGGTCTTGGAGGGATCGGGTACGTCAACGCCGCACACGCGAGCGAGCTCGAGGGCAAGAACGACGACCTCATGGATGCCACCGCGGTCGCCGAGTCCGAGAGGAAGACGGCGGAGCAAATCCAGACGTTCCTGCAGGACATGATCACGATCGCCAACCCGAGCCGCGGGTTCGGCGCCCAGGTCACCGTCCGAGAGATGATGGGCGACGCCTCCAAGCGACTCGAGACCCAGTTCGAGGACGACCTCGATCTGCGCTCGAACCTCGAACAGACTCTCGCGAGCACGTACTTCTCGATCGGGATCCCGGATGACGGGGAACGGCTGCAATTGAGAGCGATCGATACCCGACGACGATTCCTGCCCGAAGGGGATTGGAAGCTGGCGCGCTGGATGATCAACCTCGGGGACCTGGCCGGAGCTCGGCGTTTCACGGGCCCCGTCACCGCGGAGCACACCGCCGACCTCCTCCACGAGGCCATCGAGATCTGCGACCGGGTCGGCAGCGATGAGCCCGCCTTGCGCGCTCTCGCGGAGGTGGCCAAGGCTGACTTGGCCCAGGCGATCAGCATTCGGGACGGACTCATCGAGGAGCGCAAGGTCCCCGACTACATGGTCAAGGGCTTCGCGACGTTCTGGAAGCTCGAGGAAGAACAGACACGAGAACGTTTGGAACAACTCGTGCTCCAGCTCGAGCAGGCCTGGAACGACGGCGGTGCCGCAGCCGCGGCGATCGCGCTCCGACCCGAGCTGGAACCCTACATGGACAACGTGTTCCTCCGGAACAACATCCCTTCGGGACTCGAGCGGCTCTCGGAGTGGGCGGAGAGTGCCCGGCGCAACGAGGTGGCCAGCGCCCTGCGCGCCTGCGCCGTCGATTTCCTGCGGACCGAGAAGGGGTTCAAGACCTACGACATGTGGGCCTCCTGGCGCCAGTACTCCGCCCTACTCGTACGCACCCGGCAGTGGAAGGTAGCCCTGCCCGAGGCGAAGGCCTGCGTTCAGTTCGGTGACGAGCAGTACCCGAACGACATGGCGGGACGGCTCGAGTCCCACCACGCACTGGTGTCTGCAATGCGGGGAGCGGGGACGAAGACGGGCTTCAAGGATGCCCTCAACGCTCGCCTCGAGATCGCCCGTAGAGCGCACGCTGAGGGCGCGAATGCACCGATCGCCGCCCTGATCGAACTGGCCGAGGAAAGCGGCAAAGAAGACGCTGCGGTCGCCCGCGAGCTCCTCCTCGAAGCCTGGGGGCACCTGGAATTGCTCCCCGCCGAGAACGAGGACCTGCGCGGTGCGTGCGCTCTGATGCTCTTGCGCCTCTACGAAGCCGCCGGCACGCCGGAGGAGGCCGAGCCCTACCGCGCTTGGGTCGAGATTCGGTCGGCGAACTCCAAGTAGCCGTCCACCCACGGGTCCCCTCCGCCACGACGCTCCCGACGTCGACCCGGTGCACGAGCGCGACGTGCGGGACTTCGCCTGCGTCGACGTAGACCGCAAGGTCTCCCGCCTGCGGCGCCTCGACCGAGCGGAACAGGCGCGGCAGCACGGATGACAAGGAGAGCGGCCCCGTACGGCCGAAGAAGACGGGAGGCGTCTGACCCCGTACCCCCAAGCGCCTGCTGAGTGCGTAGTGCTGGCAGAACCCGTAGCCCTGGCACGCCAGCCCGACCTCGACCACTTCGATTCCGGGGATCTCCCTCAACCCTCGCGCGCCCACCAGGAGCTCCCCCTGTGGGCCCGCGTGTCCGTCACCCGCCAGGTCGAGTCTCCGCTCGCCCCGCGGGAGGTCGAGCTGGGCGCGGAGGGCCGACCGGTAGGCCCGGAGCCGCTCGCGCCCGTCGGCTCGCGTTGCCAAGCGCGCGTCGACCCGCGCACGGGCGGGGTGGCTCCCGTCGATTCTCACGGTCGGCCCCACGACTCAATCGAGATCGTTCTCCCGAACGTCCTTCAGCTTCGCCGCCAGCTTCGCCCGAAAGCCCTCGACGACCTCGCGGTACTTCGGCTCCTGCGCGAGGTTGGTGTACTGCATCGGGTCCTTGTTCATGTCGAACAGCTCCGCTCCCTTCGAGCCGTCCTCCGCGTACTGGATGTACGCCCAGTCGTCCTCACGCAAGAGGAACCCTTTGCCGTTCACGCAGAACGCCGCCTCGCGCACGGTGTGGCGCGGATCGTCGAGCATGCGCGAGACGTCTTCTCCCTGCAGGCGGTCGGGAACCTCGAGTCCGCACAGGCTCGCGAGCGTCGGGTAGAGGTCGAGCAACTCGACGAACGAGTTACACACCGCGGGGTCCTTACCGGGCACGCTGATGATGAGCGGCACAGCAGCCGACTCCTCGTGCAAGCTCACCTTGGCCCAGAAGTCGTGCTCGCCGAGGTGGTAGCCGTGGTCGCTCGTGAAGATGACGATCGTCTCGTCATCGAGCTCGGCCTCGCGCAGCGCCGTGAGGACCTTGCCGACCTGCGCGTCCATGAAGGCGACCGAGGCGTAGTAGCCCGCGACCGCCTTCTTCTGGCGGACGACGTCCATCTTCATGTTCTTGCTGGTCTTGTAGTTGATGCCGGCCTTGGGAATGTCGTCCCAGTCGCCCTTCACCTTCGGCGGGAGCTCGGACTCCTCGAAGGGAAACGGATCGTAGTACGGCCGCGGGGCAACGAAGGGCACATGCGGGCGGACGAAGCCGACGCCGAGGAAGAAGCGTTCGTCCTTGTGCTTCGCGATCAGCTCGCACGCCTTCGCGGCGGCCTTGCCGTCCGAGTGGACGAGGTCGTCGCCATCGGCCTGAACGACGACGAAGGTGTTGCCGCCGACGACGGACTTCTTCCCATCGGGGTTGCCCTCGAGCGTCTCGCCCGCGCCCGGAGCCTTCCATTCGGGGCCCTGGCAGTTGAAGCGCTCCGTCCAGGAGCGCGGGTCGTCCGCACCGTCGGAGCCCTTCTCGATCCCCCCCGGCACGCCCATGTGGAAGATCTTGCTGACGCGCGCGGTGTAGTAGCCCGCGTTCTTGAAGTGCTCCGGCCACGTCGCGCGGTCGCCAATCTTCGGGCGCGGGCTCTTGTAGCCGAGCATCCGGATAGCGTGCGGGTAGTAGCCGGTCAGAAACGACGCGCGCGAGGGGCCGCAGTAGGTGCCCTGGCAGTAGGCGCGCGTGAAGCGCACGCCACGCGCGGCAAGCGCGTCGATGTTGGGCGTCTCACAGACCTCGTTGCCGTAGCAGGAGAGTGCCGTCGCCGTCAAGTCGTCCGAGATAATGAAGAGGACGTTGTACGACCGCTCCCGCTCCTGGCCGAGCGCGGAGCCGCACAGGACGCTAGCGAGCAGCAACCACCTCACGGCGCCTCCTCGCGCTCGAGCCGCATCAGGGTCAGACTCTCGATCATGTTGCCGATGCGCTCGCGGTTGCGAACGATGTGATCGGAGTCGAGGTGGCGCTCCAGGTGCGCCGCGCTCTCCCACGTCTCGTAGAACACGAAGCGCGTCGAGCTCTCGAGGTCGCGGTGCAGGTCGTAGCGGATGCAGCCGTTTTCAGCGCGGGTGGGAGCGATCAGGCCTCGCAGCCCGGCGAGGACCTGGTCCTCGTCGCCGGGGCGCGCGTTGATCGTGGCGATGACGGTGAGGTGGGTCATGGGGACAGAGTACCCCCGTCAAAAAGCCCGTGAAACCTCGAGAAGCTCGCTGCCCCCCCGGTTCTCCGGTACATGGCCAGCCGCGCCCGGCCACCTCCCAAGCACCTCACCCCCACCGGCGCTCGACCGCCTGCCTCCCCATGCGACCCTCACTCCTCCAACTCACCCTCTCCACCACGCTGACGCTGGCCACCGCCGCCGCACAGACCCCCGACCCGAACTACGTGCTCGAGGCCGGCCACGTCGCCGGCATGCCCGGCGACACCGTCAGCGTCCCCGTCCTTTTCACGAACACCGGCAGCAACGTCGACGCCTGGCAGTTCAGCCTCGGCGTGCCCAGCCCCCTGATCAACGACTCCGGCCACGAAGGCGCGACGACCGCGGCGCTGAACAACGACAACGGCCCCGACTTCAACGGGACGCTCCCGCGTCCGGGCGGCTTCACGGTCGGCGTGCTCATCAGCTTCATGAGCACCAGGCGTGGTTCCGCGATCAGAACCCGATGGCGACGTCGAACTTCACGGATGGGATATCGCTGACGTTCCAGTGATGTGACGAGAGCACATCGAGGCCCACGCCGAATGGGCCTCGACGCAGCCAACCGCGCGCGCTCGCGGTAGGATGAGAAGCCCATCGTCCCCAACAACGAGGCTCCTCCATGAAGCACGCTCAACTCACCACGCTCGCCTCGACGGTCCTCGCTTCGACGGCGTTCGCCCAGCTCCCGCCGCCGACGCCCGGCACGACCGAGTGGCGCTTCACGGGCGACACCGGCGTCTTCGTCGACAAGGTCGCCGGTCCGGGCACGCTCGAGTACGCCGACGGCGACGGCGGCATGACCGATCAGCTCGACCTGTTCACGACCACGTCCACCGCCAGCATCCCCGACATCGGCGGCATCGACGCTCCGGTGATGTTCTTCGACCTGCACACGCCGTCGATGGGGTACGAGATCCGCACGCTCACGGGCGCTGCGAACAACGACAACTGGCGCTTCACGCTCGTGTTCGACCTCTACGTCGACGCGAACAACATGGACGGTTGGCTCGCCCTGTGGCAAGGCAACGCGATCAACGCGAACGACGCCGAGCTGTTCCTGCGCCCCGTGACCGAGAGTCTCTACCAGGCCGGGTCGGGCACCGTCGCCGCCGGCAGCTGGAGCCGTGGGCAGTGGCTGCGCATCGTGAATGTCGTCGACTTTCCGGACGCCACGGGGAACCCGACCTCGGCGGACACCGGCGACATCTACATCGACGGCGTGCTCGCGTTCTCCGGCGTGGCGCCTGACTGGTTCTACGACGGACAGACCAACCCGTGCTGGATCCTGGCCGACGAGAACAACGAGACGTCGCAGGGCTACATCGCCAACCTGGCCTTCACCGACGCGCTGCTGACGCCGGGCGAGGTCGTGACGCTGGGCGGCCCCAAGGCGAACGGCGTGTTCGACTTCAACGCGCCGCTCGGCGTGAACTACTGCGGACCCGCGATCCCCAACTCGACGAACTTCCCGGCGACCATCTCGGCCAACGGTAGCCTGAACGTGGCGGCCAACGACGTCACGCTCAGCGCGGCGGGGCTCCCACCGGGCCAGTTCGGGTACTTCCTCGCGGGACAGACGCAGGGCTTCTTCAATCCGCCCGGGAGCCAAGGGCTCATCTGCCTGGTCGGCAACATCGGCCGCTACAACCAGATCGCGAACATCATCCAGGGGCCGATGGGAAGCATCCAGATCGACCTCACCGCGATCCCCGTCAACCCGCCGGCCGCGGCGCAAGCGGGCGAGACGTGGAACTTCCAGTGCTGGTACCGGGACCTGAACCCGACGCTGACGAACAACTTCACGGACGGGCTCGAAATCACTTTCCAGTGACCCGAGGCCAGTTGCACTCGCAGTTCTCGGCGTCGTGGGTGACCAGGCCAGTAGGGTGACGCGACCCGGTGTTGAGCACGGGCCACGTCGGCCAGGCGGACTAGCCGGCTACTCGCAGAACGTGACGCGGACCGCGCCGGAGGTGTTGAAGCCGGGGCCTCCACCGGCCGCGTCGCGGAAGAGGAACTGGAAGTGCAGCCCCCCACCCGCTACTCCCGTGAACGGCGGCGGAAGCGCCGCCGCGTCCACCGCCAGGAGGGCGTCTCCGAACACGCTCGTCAGCACGATCGGTGGGAGCCGCAGGACACCCGGAGAGAATGGGTCGATACACAGCACGCCGTTGCCGAACGGCACGTCGGCTGCGCTCGGGCCACAGAGGAAAATGCCGAAAGTGTTCGCGGGGCAGCTGAAAGCGACGAGCGTCATGTTGCTCAACGCCAGATGCAAGCTGCCGGCGACGAGGATCTGCGCCGCGACGCCGCTCGAGTTCGGCACGGCCTCGCACGTGGGCTCTGCGCGACACGTCGGCCTCTCGAACGCCCCCATGTCGACCACGGGATCCTGTCCACTTCCGGTCGTCGGCGCCGCGGGTGCGTCTTGCGCTCGAACCTCGCCCAAGAGGTCGAGCGGCGTCGACTCGCCGACGTCACCGTCGCCGTCGACGTCCGCGTCTTCCACGCTTGGCATGAACCGACAACCGATTTGGTCGGCGACCGCGCAGGCCGTAGGCTCCGCGGCACAAGACATGCCTGCATCACCCAAGCGCATCACCTCCTCGAGTCTGCGCAACGCGTTCCGTGAGATCATCTGGCCGCGGCGCAAGCTGGTGCTCATCGGGCTCGGGCTCATCGTCGTCAACCGCCTCAGCGGGCTGGTCATGCCCGCTTCGACGAAGTACCTGATCGACGACGTCATCGGCGGGGAGCGCGTCGATCTTCTGTGGCCGATCCTGGGCGGCGTCGCGCTGGCCGTGACGGTGCAGGCCCTCACGTCGTTCACGTTGACGCGGTTGCTCAGCGTCGAGGCGCAGCACCTGATCGCGGAGCTGCGTGCACAGGTGCAGCGGCACGTCCTGCGGCTGCCGGTGCGCAGCTTCGAGACGACCAAGTCGGGCGAGCTCGTGTCGCGCATCATGAACGACGTCGAGGGCGTGCGGAACCTCGTCGGCACGGGGCTGGTGCAGCTCGTCGGCGGGTCCCTGACCGCGATCGTGGCGCTCGTCTTCCTGCTGCGCATCGACGGAGGGATGACGGCGCTGGCGATCGTACCGCTCGTGCTCTTCGCCTTCGTCTCCACGCGCGCGTTCGGGCGCCTGCGCCCGGCGTTCCGCGAGCGCGGCAAGATCCGGGCCGAAGTCACGGGGCGACTCACCGAGGCTCTCGGCGGCATCCGCATCGTCAAGGGCTTTCACGCGCTCGAGCGCGAGGGAGACGTCTTCCATTCCGGCGTCATGCGCATCTTCGAGAACGTCAAGACGACGCTGACCACGTCGGCCGCCGTCACCAGCCTCGGCACGTTCTTCGTCGGCGTCGCGAGCGTGATCATCCTCGGTTACGGCAGCCGGCTGATCCTCGCCGGCGACCTGAGCATCGGCCAGCTCTTCTCGTTCGCGCTCTTCCTCGCGTTCCTGGTCGGTCCGATCATGCAGATCGCGAACATCGGGACGCAGATGACCGAGGCCTTCGCGGGACTCGACCGCACCGCCGAGATCCTGTCCCAACCCGGCGAGGATGACGACCCACGCCGCAACACGAAGATGCCGGCCGTCGATGGCCACGTGACCTTCGAGAACGTCAACTTCGCCTACGAGCCGGGCAAGCCCGTGCTGCGCGACATCTCCTTCGACGTGCCCGCGGGCAACGTCGTCGCGCTCGTTGGAAGCTCCGGCTCCGGCAAGTCGACGCTCGCGGCGCTCGCCATCTCGTTCCTGAACCCCGACGAGGGCACGATCCTCGTCGACGGGATCGACCTCTCCACGGTCGAGCTCGCCAGCTACCGCAGCCAGCTCGGGCTCGTGCTACAAGACGACTTCCTGTTCGACGGGACGATCCACGAGAACCTACTCTTCGCGCGCCCGGATGCGTCGATAGAAGCGGTCGAGGAAGCCGCGCGCCGCGCGCACGTTCTCGAGTTCACCGACCGCATGCCCGCCGGCCTCCAGACCGTGATCGGCGAGCGCGGCGTCAAGCTCTCGGGCGGCCAGCGCCAGCGCGTGACGATCGCGCGCGCCATCCTCGCCGAGCCGCGCATCCTGCTGCTCGACGAAGCGACCTCGAGCCTCGACACCGAGAGCGAGTCCTTCATCCAGGCCAGCCTCGAGGAGCTGCTCGAGAACCGCACGACCTTCGTCATCGCCCACAGGCTCTCGACGATCCAGCGCGCCGACCTGATCCTCGTCATCGAGCAGGGCGAGATCGTCGAACGCGGACGGCACGACGAGCTGATCGCACTCGGCGGACGCTACGAGCGCCTGCATACGCTGCAAGCGCGGATCTAGACGACCCATGGGCTCCCCGGCCATCCGCTCCGCGACCCGCGCCGACCGCGACACGTGGTTGCGCCTGCGCACGGCCCTCGCGAGCTTCGACGACCTGATGGAGGCGCGTGGGGTCGAACCGCGCATCGAGGGCTACACCGACGCGGACGCGATCGGCTGGTGCGTCGCGGCGATCGAGGAGTGCCTGCCGCACGCCGAGCGCTGCGGCGTCGTCATGGGCCTCGAGAATCATTGGGGCATCTCGCTCGAGGTCGACAACATGCTCGAGATCCTCCGGGCCGTCGATTCGCCGTGGCTGATGGCGACCGCGGACACGGGCAACTTCCTCGAGGATCCCTACGAGCGCCTCGCGCGGATCGCCCCGCACACCGTCCTCGTTCAGGCCAAGACCTACTTCGGCCACGGGCGCTGGTACACGCTGGACCTCGACTACGCGCGCATCGCCGAGATCTTCCGGACGGCCGGGTTCGCCGGATACGTGTCACTCGAGTTCGAGAGCGACCACGAGCCGCGGGCCGGCATCGAGAAGAGCCTCGCACTGCTGCGTGAGCACTTCAGCTGAGCGAGGGGAACGTCCAGGCCCGTTTTGAGCCGGGTTCGGGGTTGCTGAAGCTGCGGACTACGCCGTAGACCCTATGGAGCAGCGGGCCTTCGCAGCCGAACATGATCCGGCAGGAGGAAAGCGTGACAACTGTCGACGATCAAGCGGGCCTCACCCGCGTCTTGGAGAAGTCCCCGCACGAGGTTTACGTCTTCGATGCCGAGACGCTTCGGTTTCGGTTCGCGAATGAGGGGGCCAGGCGCAACCTGGAGTACTCGATCGAGGAGCTCAGGAGCCGCACGCCGCCCGACGTCATGCCCGCCTTCTCGCGGCGCGCCTTCGAGGACCTGATCGCGCCGCTACGCTCGGACGCCAGCGGCGGGATCACGTTCGAGGCTGTTCACCGCCGCCGGTCCGGCTCTGAGTACGACGTCGAGATCCACCTACATCCCGTCCACCTCGACACCGAGCCGGCATTCATCGCGCACGTGCTCGACGTGACCAAGCACAAGCGGATCGAGGGAGAGCTCTCGATGTTCAAGCAGGTCGTCGAGCACTCGATCACTCCGATCGTGGTCGCGAGCCTCGATGGACGCATCCGACATGCCAACGATGCTTTCGTGCGGACCTGGGGCTACGACGATGCTGCCCAGGTCATCGGGCGCGTGAACACCGAGTTCGCGGGCTCCGCCGACGAGATTCACGCGATCATGGAGGCCCTGCGCACGGAAGGCAACTGGACCGGCGAGAGCACTGCGCGCCGCAAGGACGGATCGACGTTCGAAGTCTATCTCAGCGCATCGCAGATCCCGGACGAGAGCGGTAGCGCCACTTGCGCCATAGCGACGTTCATCGACATCACCGAGCGCAAGCGCCTCCGACAAGAGTTCCAGGAGGCCCAGAAGATGGAGGCGATCGGCCGTCTCGCCGGCGGCATCGCCCACGACTTCAACAACCTGCTCGCCGGGATCATCAGCGGGTGCACGATCGCGCGCAAGGGGCTGACCAAGAGCGATCCGTCGCACGCGATCCTCGAGGAAGTCGAGGAGGATGCGCTGCGCGGGGCCAAGGTCACACGCCAGCTCCTGGACTTCAGTCGCGCGCACAAGCCGCGGCCGGAAGCCGTCAACCTGTGCGAAGTCGTCAGGCGCACCAAGGGCCTCTGGCGCCGACTCGTCAGCGAAGACATCGAGATCAGCACGCGGTTCTCCTGCACCGCCTGCGTCGTCATCGCGGACCCGGCGCACATCGAGCAGGTGCTCGCCAACCTGGTCGTCAACGCCCACGACGCCATGCCGCGCGGCGGCAAGCTCGACATCGAGGTGAGCACGATGGTGCTCGCGTCGCCGCGCACGTTCCCGGGCGGCGAGCTGCAGCCGGGCGACTACGTGTGCCTCGCCGTCTCGGACAACGGCTGTGGAATGGACGCCGAGACGTGCTCCAAGGCCTTCGAACCTTTCTTCACGACCAAGGAGGCGGGCAAGGGCACGGGCCTGGGCCTGTCCAGCGTCTACGGAATGGTCACGGGCATGGGCGGCGCGCTCGACATCGAGAGCGAGGCCGGCGCCGGAACCACGTTGCGCGTCTACCTGCCGAAGGCCGACCAGCCGGCGGAAGTCGCAGAGGTGCAGGCCGAGCCCACCCCGGCGGCGGCGACCGGTAGCGGGCGGATCCTGGTCGTCGAGGACGAACCCCTCGTGCGCGCGGGAATCCAGCGCATCCTCTCCGGCCTCGGATACGAGGTCGTCGCCGCACCGCAACCGAGCGTCGCCATCGAGTCCCTGCGCGACTCCGAGCAAGAGTTCGACCTCCTGCTCACGGACATCATCATGCCGGGCATGGACGGAACCGAGCTCGCGGCGCGCGCCCTGTCCCTGCGGCCGTCGTTGCGCGTCGTGTACATGTCAGGCTTCTCGGGCGACGCGCTCTCCGACCTCGGACGCGTCGAGTCCGGCTTCGCCGTGATGGAGAAGCCCTTCACCGAGCAGGAGCTCGCGCAAACCGTGCGCGACGCTCTCCAGGCGCCTTGAGATCCCCGTGCTTCCACATGCGACCAGACGAGCTTGCCGAGCGACTCGCATACGCCTTCGACTTCGATCGGGTCGATGCGTCGCGGCGAGGCAACACGCACGCCATCCGCACGGAGATCCTGCTCTCGGTCATGCGTGACCGCGATGAACCGACGACGCTCCGGGATCTGCTGCGCGCTCTCCAGCCCCTGGGCGTCGGGCGCGGTGAAGTCGCCGAAGAGCTCCTCACCGGCGTCGAGAGAGCGGCATCCTCGTTTCCCGAGAGCTCCATCGAGGAGTATCTTCGGGTGACGGGGACGTGACGATGCCAGAGACGCCGACTTCGAACAGACGCCTGTACGTCGGCCTGACGGCCCTCGCTCTGGTCACCCTCGTCGTGTTCCTCGTCGCGCGCCTCGGCGGTCAAGCCCCTGCGCCACGGCAAGGCGCGAGCGACCGCGCCGACGCCGAGAATCCAAGTGAGCTCGTCGCCCGCAGCCACGGCGGCGCCCCCACCCCGGAGCTCGCCGCGCCCGCGGCACCGGACGAACGTCAGCCCTCGGCCAAGGCCCCCGAGTCGCCCGAGTCGCCCGAGTCGCCCGAATCGCCCGCGTCGTCCGAGGTCGATGAGGCGGCCGTACCGCTGAGCGTGACCGCGGTTTGCGTCGACGAGTCAGGCGATCCGCTCGCTGGTGTGCGCTTGTCCGCAATGAGCCTCGCCGGCAGCCCCGTCGCGTTCTCCGACGCCAGCGGAAGCGTGAGGCTCACACTCGGTCGCGAGCACGAACGCACGGGTGACCCCATGCCCGCGCTGGGTCTGCCCGGTGCTCCCCTCGCGTTTCTGTTCGTCCTGGATGGACCGAGCCGCCGCACGCGGATCGTCCACGGCCCGCCGCTCGAGACACTCGAGCACCACGACTGTGGCCGCATCGTGCTCGGGCCGGTCGGCCGAGTCACCGGTCGCGTAGTCGGAGCGGACGGCGAACCCGTGACCGACCTCGCCGTCCATCCCGCACGCGCCGTTCCGGAGCTCGATGCGGCTCAGACGCGCTCCCTGCGCGTGGCCGGACTGTCCATGCTCAGCGCTCGCATGGGCGTCGCCGGGGCGAAGACCGACCTCTTCGGCCGCTTCGTGATCGAGGGCATCCCGAGCACCGAGGGCGCGTGCGTCTGGGTGCAGGGCCCCGACACGTACGCGTCGTGGTCCGCGGCCTTCACGGTCGCTCCGAACGAGGCGGTGGACGTCGGAACGCTGACGTTGGAACCGTTCGACGCCGACGACCGGATCGAGGGCCGCGTCACCCGGGCGGACGGCGAGCCGGCGGCGGGCGCCTTGGTCCTCGCGCGCACTGCCAGCGACAGTGTACTCGGCCCCCAGAGCATGCGCTTCGCCGATGCGGCCGGGCGGTTCGTGGTCCCCGCCCTGCTCGGCGAAGCACACCGCATCAGCGCGCACGATCCCCAGCAGCCCGAGCTGGCGTGCCGCGTCGACGGCGTCGCCGGGGGAGCGCGCGATGTCGAGCTGCGCCTCGGACCCGCGCCGGCGCAAGCGCAGCGCACGCTCGTTCGCGGCCGCGTCGTGCGTGCCGGACAGCCGGTAGCCGGCGCTCTCGTGACGCCGCAGCGCTACCGCGCGGACGACGAGGCTCCCGAGGCCGGCACGCCCCTGCGCGCGGACGCCAAGGGCCAGTTCACCTTCGAGCCTCGGGCGGGCCAATACGTGCTCGTGGCACGCGACGACGATGGCGAGTCGGTCGGGACGAGTGCGCGCATCGTGGCCGCGCGGAGCTCCGAGCCGATCGAGGTCGTGGTCGAGCTCGTCGCCGCCGCACGCATCGAGGGCCACGTCCGCGTCGCCGCCGGTACGCAGGCGAACGGGATCGAGCTGCTCGCCAGCGGACCAGAGGGACTGCGGCACAGGGCGACGACGCGCTCGGACGGAACGTTCGAGCTGACGCATCTCGTGCCGGGCTCGTGGAGCGTGCGCCGCTCGTCCGCCTCGCTCTTCACGAGCGGCGAGAACGTCCCCGAGGGGGCGCGCACGTTCGAGCTCGAGCTCGCACCCGGCGAGACCGCCCACCTCGAGGTGGATCTGGCACAGAGCGCCCAACTCGATGGTCGGCTTGCGATCGGCGACCAGGTCTACTCGTCCTGGTTCTGGTCGATCCGGGGCTCGCGAGGCCAGCTGCGAGCCGACGGCACGTTCCACGTGTCCGCCATCACCGAGCTCGGCGAAACCAAGCTCGCGATCGGCGGCCGACTCGGCGCCTGGATGGTCGAGATGGCGGCGGACATCGCGCTCGCCCCGGGAGCGAATGCGTGGTCGCTCGAGGTGTCCACCGGAAGCGTCGAGCTGACCGGGCTGGCGCTCGGCCCCACGCTCCGGCTCGACGGCCAACTGCCGCTGGTGTGCACGCTGCGCTTCGAGCACACCAGCGGTGCTGCATGGCAAGCCACCCCTGTCACGGCGGTCGACGGACGCGTGCGGATCACGAACGTGCCCGCGGGGCAGATCGCAGTCGCGCGGCGCGCGTCACTGAGTGTGTTCGGGCCGATCGACGACGCGGATCTCGTCGCTACGATCGAAGTCCGCGCGGGCGAGACGACACGCTTCGCCTGGCCCGAGTAGCGCCCGAGTAGCGCCCGAGTAGCGTCCCGGCGGGACCAGGCCCGCCGGGCGCCCGGACCGTTCAGGGCAAGTGCTGGCACGCGGCCGTCGTCGTCACCCCGCAACCGCCGCTCACGGTGGCTTCCAGGTTGGCGGCCGTGTTGTCGCTACCGCCCGAGATCGCGGACGTGTCGCCGCTGGCGACGCCGTCGCTGCCACCGGCGATGGCGGAACGATCGCCCACCGCGCCATTGTTGGCGCCCCCACCGATCCAAGCGAAGCTCGGGTCGGCAAAGTCGACGGCGCGTCCGGCCTCGTTCCCCGTCCCGCCGCTGACCGAGGCGGCGAAGCCGCTCGCGATGTTGTTCATGCCGCCCGAGACCGAGGCGCTGTTGACCGAGCCCATCCCGAACGAGCCGCGGCCGGCCGTGTTGCCCTCGCCGCCGCTGACGCTGCAGTACTGGCCGTTGGCCGTGTTGTTGCGCCCGCCGCTGACCGCGGCACCAACCTCGGTCGCCTGGTTGTTCTCGCCTCCGCTGACCGCGGCGGCGATCTCGGTCGCCATGTTCCCGCTGCCCGCGCTGACGGTCGAGAAGCGCCCCATCGCCTGGTTGGTCGTGCCGCCGCCGACCGTGGAGTAGTTGTTGCTCGTCTGGTTGCCGCGACCGCCAGCGATCGCCGTCGCGAACCCGTTGGCCGTGTTCTGCTCGCCACCGGACACCGAGTCGTAGTTGCCGCTGGCGGTGTTTTCGACGCCGCCGCTCACGGCCGCCCCGAGCGCGCTCGCGACGTTGTCGGTACCTCCAGAGACCGAGGCGTAGGGCGCCAGGATGCGGCTGCCGATGCCGATGACCTGGCCGCCGTAGTCGGTGTACTGGAGCCGGGTGCCGCAGACGACATTGTGGGAACCGGTCCGGTCGTCCGCCACGCCGCCGAGCTCGTTGTAGCCGACGATCAGGTTGCCGAGGCCGTTCGCGCTGTCGGTCATGTCGACACCGTTGACGATCTGCACGTTGACGTCGGAGAAGCGGATCGTCTTGACCGTCCCGCCTTGACCGTCGTCGAGGAACACGACGCTCATGTGGTCCAGAACGTCGAGGTTCCCCTGGCTGAGGAAGAACGGCGTCGTCGTCTGCATGCTCGTCAGGAGGGCGACTCCGACCGTCGCGGTGGCGCCGAGGAGAACGGAAAGAGGGTGAACTTGGATGTGCTTCAAGGCAGGTCTCGTCACAGGAGGTCCAATGAGAAAGCGAGCTCGGACGCTAGCACCACGGCGGCTCGCGGCCCATGGGCGATTCCCCTCGGGGCCGTACGTGGTAGAGTCGTTGCCATAATGACCTGCTCTCCCCGCGCGCTCCTCTCCCTCACGTCCATCGCGCTCTCCGCCGCCGCAGCGTTTGCGCACGGCACCGTCGTCGAGCCTGTGAGTCGGGTGTACCGCGTGTACCAGAGCAACCCCGAGAACCCGAGTTTCCCGCTGGCGCAGAACGCCGTGGCGATCGACGGGACACTGTCGTACTACACCTGGAACGAGCTCTCGCGCAACATCCCCGAAGCAGTCCAGGCCGGCCTGCCGCCGGGCTTCGACTACTCGCCTTGGGTGCCCGATGGACAGCTCGCGAGCGGCGGCCGGGTCGATCCGAACTCGCCCGATTACCCGCGCACGTACGCCGGACTCGACCAGGTCAGCCCCGATTGGCCCAAGACGCCAGTCCAAGCGGGCGCGACGATCACCGTCGACTTCCTCGCGACCGCTCCCCACGACCCCAGCGTGTGGGACGTGTGGATGACCACACCCGACTGGAACCCGAGCACGGCGCTCAACTGGGCGCAGATGGAGTTCCTGGGCAGGCCACAGGTGACGTTCACCGGAAGCCACTACCTGTTCGACCTTCCGATCCCGACGAACCGCACTGGCCACCACGTCCTGTGGGTCGCCTGGCACCGTGCCGACCCCGTCGGCGAAGTGTTCTTCTCGACCTCGGACCTGATGATCGAGCCACCGCTCGGCACGACCTACTGCTCGCCGAACACGCCCAACTCGACGGGACAGCCGGGAGCGATCGCGGTGTCGGGATCGGCGCTGGTCGCGGAGAACGATCTTCAGCTCGAGGCCAGCGCGCTCCCTCCGTTCCAGTTCGGCTACTTCCTCTGCAGCATGCAGGAAGCCCAGACGCCGTTCCCCGGCGGAAGCGAGGGCATCCTGTGCCTCGCCAACCCGATCGGGCGGTTCTCCTCCCAAGTGCAGAACTCGGGAGCGAACGGGACGTTCGCGATCGACGTCGACCTCACGGCCTTGCCGCTCTCGCCACCGGTCGCGGCGCTGCCCGGCGAGCGCTGGAACTTCCAGGCCTGGTACCGCGACGCCCTTCCGACACCGACGTCGAACTTCACCGACGCGATCGGCGTCACTTTCCAGTAGGACGCGAGCCGTCCAACCCGCCCATCCAGGCCGCGAGGAGCTCGGGCCACTTCGTCGAAGCACGGATCGAGATCACGCTCGCGCGCAAGCGCATCCGCGTCTCGCCCGCTCTCTACAACGTGCCCGAGGACATCGACCGCCTCGCGGAGGTCCTGGGCCACGAGTGAGCCGTATCTCGAGCCCCGCTACTCGAACAGCTCCTTGGGGATGGGCCGCTCCTTGGTCGGCCGCTCGTTGACGATCGACACGACGCGCCACGCGCCCTTCTGCCGGATCAGCTCGAAGCTGTCGATCCCCTGATGCGGCTCGCGGCCCGAGCCCGGAATGTGGGAATCGAAGAGGACGAGCACCTGGGCGATGTCGCCGTAGACGAACGACTTCATGCCGAGGATGCGCTCGGTGAACCCGGTCTTCTCGACCTTCGCGTCCTCGATGAACTTGACGAAGTCCGCTACGAATCCGTCGACCGAGAAGACGCTCATCTCCTCGCGCCCGGTCCGCAGCACGACGACGGCCTCCGGAACGAACAGCGTGCGGACCTCGTCCCAGTCGGGCGTCGTCCCCGCCTCGAAGGTCACCAGCTCGTAGAGCTTGCGCACGAGCGCCTCGGCGCCAGCCTCGGGGTCCGGCTTGGCGGGTGTCTGTTGTGCAGCGCAAAGCAGCGCGACGGACAAAAGCGCCGCGGCATACAGGATCGGTTTCATGGCTCTTCTCCTCTCGTGGACGCACCCATTCTGCCACCGCGCGCGTCCGGTCACGTTCGAAGGCGGTTCGGGCCACGTCAGCGATCGAGCAGATCCCCGACGACCCCGGCGATCTCGGTCGCGAGGATCCGGTTGGCGCGACCGTTCGGATGGCCATCGCCGCGCACGATGTGCCGCCTGGGCGGCAGACCTTCGAACGCCGGCAGGAGATCGAACGTCGGCACGTCCAGCTCCGCGCCCCAGCTGCTCACGAGCTCGTGGATCGGGCCGTAGGCGTAGTCCGGACCGAGCTGCGCGACGTCCGGGAAAACGAAGACGACGAGCGGAACACCGCCCTGGCGACACCGCTCGGCGATGCGCCCGAGCGCAGCCCGCGCATGCCCCAGGCGTTGATCGTGTAAGTCCAGCGTTCCTCACGCCCGGGAATCTCGTTGCTGCGCTGGCGACCGGGCAGCAGCGCGTGGACGTAGGCGCGATCCGGGCGCATCGCGAACAGCTCGTGGCCCCAGGCTGCCGCCACGGCGCTGGCGAGTAGGAGCTTCTTGCGCCTCATCATTCGGCGCATGTTGTACGGGACGCGCCGGCCACGAGCACGCCTGGAATCCACGCTCAGCACCCGGTGCCGTACGCGCAGTGCGGGCGCCGCCTACGGACCTCGGCGGCCCCCGAACCGGGCCGCTTCGAGTACGCTCCTACCCTCCCCGCCGGGTAGGAACCATGCGCAACTGGCTGATCGCGACCGTCGTAGTGGCTGCCCTGGCCGTGGGACTGCGCCTGACGGTGTGGCGCGAGGAGCCCGTGTTCGTGCGCGCCGACCCCGTGGGCCATGGCCGCGTCGAGGCGACGCTGACCAACACCAAGGCCGGCACCGTCGCCGCCCGCCGCCGCGCCAAGCTGTCCCCCGGCACGAGCGGAATCGTCGTGGAGCTGGCCGTCCAACGCGGCCAGCGCGTCGAGGCGAACGCGCTGCTCCTGCGCCTCGACGATTCGACCCAGGCGGCGCGGGTCGCTCGCGCCGAGCGAGCGCTCGACGTGACGCGCGCCGCGCACGAACAGGCCTGCATCGTGTCCGCGCGCGCCCTGCGTGAGCTCGAGCGCAACCGCAAGCTCGCCGAGACGTCGTCCGTAGTCTCGGACGACATTCTCGACGGTCTGCAGAGCGCGCACGAGCTCGCCCTCGCGCAATGTGGGGTCGCCGCCGCCGAGATCGAGTACGCCCAAGCGGACGTCGCGCTCGCGAGCGCCGAGCTCCACAAGACGGTCCTGCGCGCGCCCTTCGAAGCGGTCATCGCGCAGGTCGAGGTCGAGCTCGGCGAGTGGATCACGCCCTCCGTCCCGCTGCTCGCGGCGCCCGACGCAATCGATGCGATCGATCCCACCTCGCTCTACATCAGCGCCCCGATGGACGAGGTCGACTCGGCCCGGCTCACGGTCGGTCAGACGGCACGCGTCACGGTCGATTCACACGCGGGCCGCAGCCTGCCCGGTCGCGTCGTCCGCGTCGCCCCTTTCGTGCTCGACCTGGAGCAGCAGAACCGCACGGTCGAGGTCGAGATCGAGATCGACGACAGCGCCTTCTCGCAGAAGCTCCTGCCCGGCACGTCCGCCGACGTCGAGGTGATCCTCGAGGTGCGCGAAGACGTCCTGCGCGCCCCGGCCGCCGCGCTGCTCGAAGGCGAGCGCGTGCTGGTCCTGGAGGACGGCGAGCTGATCGAGCGCGAGCTCGAGATCGGCCTGCGCAACTGGGACTGGGTCGAAGTGACCGGCGGCCTCGCCGCGGGCGAGCTGGTCGTCGTCAGCCTCGACCGGGAAGGAACGAGCGCGGGCGCGTCCGCCGAGCTCGAGCCGGAGGTCACCCCTTGATCGAGCTCGTCGACGTCTGGCGCACCTACGACGTCGGCGCCGAGAAGCTGCATGCCCTCGCAGGAGTCCAGGAGACGATCGATACCGGTGAGCACGTCGCGATCATGGGTCCGTCGGGGTCGGGCAAGTCGACGCTGCTCAACGTGATCGGCTGCCTCGACCGCCCGACGGCCGGTTCGTATCGCCTGAACGGGCGCGAGGTCGCGGGCCTCGGCGAAGACGAGCTCGCGCGCGTGCGCCGCGAGGAGATCGGCTACGTCTTCCAGAGCCACCATCTCGTCGAACGCCTCGATGCGGTCGCAAACGTCGAGCTGCCGATGACGTTCGCCGGCGTCGCGCGCTCGGAGCGCCGGCCGCGCGCCATGGAAGCCCTCATCGAAGTACGCCTCCAGGACCGCGCCAGCCACCGCCCCTCGGAGCTGTCGGGGGGGCAGCGCCAACGCGTCGCTATCGCGCGCGCGACGATCCTGCGGCCGCGAGTCCTGCTCGCGGACGAGCCGACGGGCAACCTCGACCGCACGTCGGGCGAGCAGGTCCTCGATCTGTTGGGCGGTCTCAACGCGGGCGGCATCACGCTACTGGTCGTCACCCACGACGTCGAGGTCGCGCGGCGCGCACAGCGCGTCCTGATCCTCGAAGACGGTCGCATCGTGCACCGCTGCGCCGGGCGCGACCTCACCTCGCTCGCCGACGCGCTGGGCTCCGCGGCGCGGGCACCAGCCGACCTGAGCGGATGAGCGCCCTCGACGCCCTACGGCTGGCCGCGACCGCCCTGCTCGGGCGGCGCTGGCGCTCGGTCCTCTCACTAGTCGGTCTCTCGATCGGCGTCACCGCCGTCGTGCTGCTCACCGCCCTTGGCGCTGGCGCGCAGGACTTCGTCGAGCGCCAGTTCCGTTCCCTCGGCACCGACGTCCTCGCGATCGTTCCGGGCAAGGTCGAGACGAGCGGCGCCCTGCCGGGATTCGGCGGCGTGCCAAACGACCTGACCCTCGCCGACGCCGCCGCGCTGCGCGACCGGGTCGCCGGTGTACGCAGCGCCGCCCCGCTCGTCATCGGCAACGACACGGTCGCAAGCGGCGCGCGCAGCCGGCAGGTGGTCGTGATCGGAGCGACCGCCGAATACCGCGGCGTGCGCGAGTTCGAGCTGCGCGCCGGCACCTTCTTGCCCGAGGGTGAGTGGGCCCGCGGCAAGCCCGTCGTCGTCCTCGGCTCCAAGCTGGCGCGCGAGCTCTTCCCCGACCGCGCCGCCGTCGGGGCACGCGTCCGCGTCGGGGCGTGGCGACTGCGCGTCGTCGGCACGATCGCCTCGCAGGGCGTGCACTTCGGCATCGACATGGACCAGGTCGTGTTCGTGCCCACCTCGATGGCGCTGCGGATGTTCGACCGCAGCAGCCTGAATCGCGTCGCGCTCCGCGTCCTGCCCGGTGCCGATGCTGATCGCGTGTCCGACGCTGTGACCGAGCTCCTGGTCGAGCGCCACTCCGAGGAGGACTTCACGATCACGACACCCGACGCGATCATGGAGACGACGGGGCGCATCGTCGGCATGCTGAGCCTCGCCGTCGCCGGCATCGCGGCGATCTCGATGGTCGTCGCGGGCATCGGCATCATGAACGTGATGCTCGTGTCCGTCTCCGAACGCACGGCGGAGATCGGGCTGCTCAAGGCGGTCGGCGCGGCGCCGCGCCAGATCCTCGGGGTCTTCCTCGCCGAAGCGTTGGCCCTCTCGTTCGCGGGTGGCGCAATCGGCATCGGCGCGGGGCTCCTCGGGGCGCGCGTCCTCGCCGCCCTCTA
Organism: bacterium; assembly: GCA_024226735.1. Lineage (GTDB taxonomy): Bacteria > Planctomycetota > UBA1135 > UBA1135 > JAAELL01. The sequence goes on from JAAELL010000045.1 coordinate 21,739, forward strand.
CCCGGCGATCGCCGGCGATCCCCCGGCGTGGGCCCTCGCCGCATCGTTCGCCCTGGCGCTCTTCGTCGGCACCCTGTTCGGCGTCCTACCCGCGCGGCGCGCCGTCCAGCTCGATCCCGTCGCCGCGCTGGCCAAGAGGTGATCGATGCGCACGCTCGACCTCTGCTCTTTCGGTCTCTCCGCCCTGCGCGCGCACCCCCTGCGGACAGCCCTGTCCGTGCTCGGAATCGCGGTCGGCGTCGCCGCGGTCATTCTGTTGACCTCGATCGGCGAGGGCGCGCGCAAGTACGTCGTGTCGGAGGTCGCGCAGTTCGGCACGAACATCCTGCAGGTCTCGCCCGGCAAGACCGAGACCGTCGGGATCCCGGGCGTGCTCGGCGGCACGACGCGCAAGCTGACGCTCGAGGACGCGCTCGCCCTGCGCCGCATCCCCGGCGTCGAGCAGGTCGTACCCGTCGTCATGGGACAGGCGCGTGTGCACGCGGGCGGTCGCGGGCGCAGCGTGTACGTGATGGGCGTGACGGCGGACGCGCTCGGGCTTTGGAAGCTCGGCATGCGTGCCGGACGCTTCCTGCCGCGCGGTGACCCGCGGCGCGGCGGAGAAGCGGTCGTCCTCGGCCCCAAGCTCGCGCGCGAGGTCTTCCCGGACGCGAGCCCGATCGGCCAGCGAGTCCGCATCGGCGAGCGTCGGCTCCGCGTCCTGGGGATCACCCAGAGCAAGGGCCGGCTGCTCGGCTTCGACATGGACGACATCGCCTACGTCGACGTCGCCACGGGCATGCGCTTGTTCGATGTCGACGAGCTGATCGAGATCGACGTAACGTTCCAGCACGAGGACATGGCCGCCGGCGTCGTCGAGAGCGTGCGGCGCATCTTGACCGAGCGACACGCCGGACACGAGGACTTCACGGTTCTGACCCAGGCGCAGATGCTCGGCGTGTTCGACGCAGTGATCCGGGCGGTGACGCTCGCGGTCGGGGGCATCGCGGGCATATCCTTGCTCGTCGGTGCGATCGGGATCCTGACGATGATGTGGATCGCGGTCGGCGAGCGGACGGCCGAGATCGGGCTCTTGCTCGCGCTCGGCGCGCCGGCAGGAACCGTGCAGCGGGTGTTCCTGGTCGAGGCCGTCGCGCTCTCGAGCGTCGGTGGACTGCTCGGCATCGGCGCGGGCCTCGGTCTCGCCTACGCCCTGCGCCTCGCCCTGCCCGGTCTCCCGGTCGAGCCCGCGCCGCTCTACGTCGCAGCGGCGACGCTCGTCAGCGTCGGCGTCGGTCTCGCCTCGGGCGTCGCACCGGCGCGTCGCGCCGCGCGGCTCGATCCGATCGAGGCGCTGCGCGCCGAGTGATCGGCGGAAGCTATAGAAAGTCGATCTGAACGCCGTCCGTGAAGTTCGACGTCGCCCCGTCGCGGTACCAGGCCTGGAAGTTCCAGGTGTCGCCCGGCTGCAGGGCGACCGAGAACGGATTGGTCGCGATCGGAATGGCCGTGAGGTCGATCTCGAGCGAGAAGGCGCCGACGGCGCCCGAGTTGCGCACCTCATCGGCGAAGCGCCCGAGCTGAGGGCCCCCGCTGAGGCACAGGTTGCCATCGCTCCCGCCGGGGTTCATGACGAGCCCTTGGACCGGGCTGGCCAGGAAGTAGCCGAACTGGTTCAGCGAAAGCCCCGTCGCCTCGAGCTCGACGTTGTTGTCGGCCACGACGTCGCTCCCGCGCGCGAGAATCGACGCGGTCTGTCCGGACGAGTTCGGCACGGAGCCACAGTAGCTCGTGCCGATGAGGAGCCCGTCGATGACCTCGACGTCGACGGTCGCGCTCGTCGGCAGCACATCGCAACCGAATCCGATCGCCTCGATCGTGATCACGTGCATGCCCTCGTCCGGCGCGGTGGGCACGAGCGTCAGCTCCGCCACTCCGCCGCCCAAATCGACGAAGGATGCGAACGCCGGCAGACCGACTCCCGACAGCGTGACGAGGTCACCGTCCGGATCGGCGGCGGCGATCGGCACGGTCAGCTGGGTCCCGATCTCGACCTGCTGCGCAAGGACGGGCGTGATGATCGGCGCCTGCTCGCGCGTCAGCTCGAAGAGGCGTCCGTCGTCGACCTGATCGTGGCCGTAGTCGGCGACGTAGAACGAGACGTTCGCGGGGTGGTCGGATCCGTCGCTGCTCGGAGCGATCATCATCCCCTTGAACAGGAAGAAGCCGTAGCCGTTGAAGATCCCGCCCAGGTCGATCACGCCGAGGATCGCGCCGGCGGGTGTGATCTCGGTGATCTCGGCCGTGGGGCCGGAGCCGACGAAGAACGTCCCACCGACCGGGTTGTACACGATGCTCTCCGGGTCGACGATGGCAGCGGGGAGCGTGATCGACGAGACGAGCTGGCCCTGGGGCGTGAACTGGTTCAGCGTCCCGAAGTTGCCCACGACGATCCAGAGGTTGCCCGTGGTCGGGTGGGCCGCGATGCCCTCCGCGTCGATGACGCCGGCGACGGCCAGGTCGAAGGTGGCGAGCAGGTTGAGGCTGGAGCCGACGAGCTCCACCTCATACATCTCCCACTGATCGTCGTCGGTGATGAAGATCGTCCCCGTCACCGGGTTGTAGGTGACGCCGGTCGGCTCGTTCGAGAACGGCGTCGTGTCGAAGCTGCGCAGCACGTTGCCGGCGAGATCCAACTCCCACAGGTTCGCGCCCTGAAAGAGGTTCGTCTCGTCCACCTCGGAGTCGACCAGGAGCATCGTGCCGTTGGGAGGGTAGAAGCTCATCCCCGCGGGGTCCGTCGCGACGTAGGAGGATGTATCGACGACCTCCACGACCTCGCCGTCACCGCCGAAGAGCGGAGAGGTCAGTGCCAGCAACAGAACTGTGGCTCGCGACGGGAGTCGGAGCCAGCTTGGATCGGATCGAGTCATGGTGAGAGTCTCGCTGGGAGGGCTCCTTAATGTACCCGAGGCCACCGGAGATTCCGGCTCCGCGTCCAAAGACATACGCCCGGCGCGCCGATCTGTCGAGGTATTCCGGCGCCGACGCAACTGTGACCAGGGACCTGGTCCGGGACTAGCCGGGAGGATTCGACGCCGAGGTGAGTCCCATTCCGATGCGCTACGCCGCCACGATCGCCTTCTGCCTCACGGTGCTCTGCTGGGGACCAAGCCCCTCTGCGTGCATTCCGCGGGACACGGCGCCACTCGTGCCGCGCCCCCTCGAGACGGCATCGGATGCCCTCGAGTCCTCCGAATCACCTACGCCGCGGGCGGTCCGAAACGCAGTCTCGGCACGGGCGGAAGCCGCTCCTGCGCCCGCAGCGCCGACAGGGCGCGGCGCACGGGTCCATGGGCGGGTCACGGCCGAGGATGGAACGCCCGTGGCAGGCGCGCACGTGGTCGCGACCCTCGAGGCCGGAGTCCCGATTCGAGTCCTGGCTCGGGCGCGGACGGGATCGAGGTCACGGCCTCGAGGGTCGCGACCACGTGCGCGACCGGCTGCACGAGCGGCACGACCACGGAGCTGCGACCCGGTATCACCTACCCCTCGGCCGCCGCGCTCGCGCCCGGTCGATACCGGCTCGTCGTCGACAGCGACACCTGCGCGGGCGGCGAGCACGAACTGGTCGTCGAGGCGCAGAGGACCACCCGGCGGACGATCGACCTCGCCCCGCGTGCCCAGTGAACGCGCCGTGCTCCGCACGGAACAAGCCGAACGATTCCATCCGCGCTTCGGGCACCCGACGGCAATTAGGGGGAAGAGCGCCTCGGGGCGCCCGACGGCCTCACCCCTGCGCCCAAAGGCGGGGTTGCGTCGACCGCGGGCGCCTGTGAGGATCGACTTCCGTTCCTAGCGTCCGGCCGAGCGCCGATTCGGCAACGGGCGCGCAACGCCGTTCCCGCGCAACGCCCATGACCCATCTCGCTGGCTCTTCCGCGTGCCGTCCCGTCCGTTGGACCGCTGCCCTCGCCGCGCTGACCGCGCTCGCCAGTTCCCCAGCGGCTCAAGACCCCGCCGTGGCCAGCAGCGCAGAACCGGGGCCGCCGCACTTCGTCGAAGTGCCAGGTGGACAGGAGTTCACCGGCGTCCTACTCGCGCGCCCGCTGCAGCCCGAGCACGCAGCCGAGCGCGGTCTCTCGCAGGCTGCACTGGAGGCGCGCGCGAACGCGGCACGAGACAGGCTCGCGCAGTACGAGCTGGTGCGCTACGTCGTCGAGACCGACGAGTTCCTGTTCCGCGTCCCCGAAGGGGCGACCGAGAACAGCGTCGCGCGGCAGCTGCTCGCGACGGGCGACTTCCAGTACGTCGAGCCGGACTGGCTCGTCTTCCCGATCGAGTGCCCGGACGACGCACAGTTCGCGTCCCAATGGCACCACGCGACCGACCGCCTGCGCTCGTGCGACGCCTGGAACCTCGAGACGGGTGACCCGAACATCGTCGTCGCCCTGTGCGATACGGGGATCCGCATCACCCACGAGGACCTGCAGCTGCATCGGCGCGAGGCGTACCACGTCCCGTCGGGAACGTGGGAGAACGCCGGTGCTCCGATCCACGACGTCCACGGTCACGGCACGAACGTGACCGGCACCGCGGCCGGCAACGGCAACAACGGGATCGGCATCGCGGGCGTCGGCTGGAACCTGGGCCACCGCATGATGCGCGTGACCGACAGCCCCGGCGGGAGCGCGCCGCTGTCGAACTTGACCAACGCGGCGCGGACGGCGGCGGACTCCGGGGACAAAGTAGCGAGCGTCAGCTACACGGGCGTCACGTCGGCGGGTGTCGACACCGCTGGCGAGTACGTTCGCTCGCAGGGCGCGCTTCTCGTCTGGGCCGCCGGGAACTCGAGCAGCAACCTCCAGGGCCCGCGGGACGACAACGTCATCGTCGTCGGAGCGACCAACCCCGCCGACCAGCTCGCCTCGTTCTCCAGCTTCGGCCCGTTCGTCGACCTGACGGCGCCAGGTGTCGACGTGCTGACGACGGCCAATCAGCACGACGCCGCGTACTCCGCCGTCGACGGAACGAGCTTCGCGTGCCCGCTGACCGCGGGGCTGTGCGCGCTGATCTGGTCGCGCGATCCACTGCTGTCGCCCGAGGAAGTGGAGGAGATCCTGCGCGCATCCTGCGACGACCTGGGTGCTCCCGGCATTGACAACACGTTCGGCCACGGCCGCATCAACCTGTTCAACGCGATGGAGCTCACGAGCCTCGGCTCGCGCTACTGCTCGCCCTCCAACCCGAACAGCTCGGGGCTGTCGGCGACGATCCGCGCCGACGGCAGCCGGTTCGTCGAGGACAACGACGTGACGCTCTTGGCCGAGAACCTGCCGCCCGGTGAGTTCGGCTACTTCCTGGTCGGCGTGAATCAAGGCGCCTTCCAGCCGCCGGGCAGCGCAGGCGTGGTCTGCCTCTCGTGCGGTGGCTACCAGGGCTGTTCCGGCATCGGCCGGTACAACCATGCCGGTGAGATCGTCGTCGGCCCGACCGGCACGCTGACGCTCGACCTCGACGCTCTGCCGACGACTCCAAACACCGCGGTGCAGCCGGGGGACACCTGGAACTTCCAGTGCTGGTTCCGGGATCTGCACACCAACAACTTCACCGACGCGATCGCCATCACGTTCCTATAAAGGGGCTCTCTCATGAGGGCGCTCTCCGCTACCCTGTCAACAGGATGATGGAGAGACGGAGGCTGCTGCGCAGTTTCGCCGTGCTCGGTGCCAGCCTCGCAGCGCTTTGCTGGCTCGCCGCACTGCTCTTCTTCGGGGCGGAGCAGGCGCCTGCGCGCCCCGTCCTCGTCACCGTCGGTTGCCTCAGCTGGATCGCGTGCCTCGCGTGCGGCTGGCGCATCGCCGGGGAGCTCGACGAGCGAGCCGAAAGCGATGAGCGGACGAGCGAGCTGCGGTTGCTGAACGAGGCTCTACGCCAGTCGGAGGCGCGCTACGTCGACCTCTACGACCGCGCGCCCGACATGTACTTGTCGGTCGACGTCGAGACCGGTCGTCTGGTCGAGCTCAACGGCACGCTGGTGTCGACCCTCGGCTACTCGCGCCACGAGCTCCTGGGGCGGCCGATCTCCGAGCTGTACGCCGAGAGCTCGCGCGCGCGCGCGCGCGAATCGCTCGAGGACCTCAAGCGCACGGGCGCCGTCGCCGGCGTCGAGCTTCAGGTCTTGCGCAAGTCCGGCGCCCCGCTCGACGTCAGCGTCAACGCGACCGCGATCCGCGACGAGAATGGACGAATCGTACGCACGCGCACGATCTGGCGCGACGTGACCGATCGGCGCAGCGCCGAACGGCGCCTGCGCGAGAGCGAGCGCAGGTACCGTACGCTCGTCGAGCACGCGCCCGAAGCGATCGTCGTCCTCGACGTCGACGCGGGCCACTTCGTCGACGCGAACCAGAACGCGACCCGGCTCTTCAAGATGGACCGCGAGGGCCTGTTGCGGCGCAACCCGTTCGAGCTCAGCCCCGAGCTCCAGCCCAACCATCGCTCGTCCCGTCAAGCCGCGGCTGGCTACATCGAAGAGGCCCTGACGGGCGGCACACCGACGTTCGAATGGGAGCACGTCGACGCCGACGGCACGTCGGTCCCGTGCGAGGTGCGCCTCGTCCGGCTCCCCGCGCAAGACCGGCGCCTCGTGCGCGGCAGCCTGACCGACATCACCGAGCGGCGCCGTACCCGCGAGCGGCGCCAGCGGATGATGTTCGAGCTCGACCACCGGGTGAAGAACAACCTCACTCTCGTCACCGCCCTGCTCGAGCACACGCTCGCCGGCACGAGTACGATGGACGAGTTCTCGCGCGCCTTCGCCGGACGCATCCAGGCGATGGCCAAGACCCACGATGCACTCGCCCTCACGCGCTGGGAGGGGGTCGAGCTCGCGCAGATCGCCGAACGCGTCCTCGCGCCCTACGGCCTCGGCCGCATCGGGATCGACGGCGCGGACGTGACGCTGTCTCCGAGCGTCGTCACGCCTTTCGGACTCGTCCTGCACGAGCTAGCGACGAATGCGGTCAAGTACGGAGCGCTCGCGACCGAGCGCGGACGGATCGACGTGCGCTGGTCGCTCACGCCCGGCGACCGCATCGACCTCGTGTGGAAGGAGTCCGGCGCCGGCGAGATCACCCCTCCCACGGAGTACGGCCGTGGTATTCGGCTGTCGGTCGGGCTGGTCGAGTACGAGATCGGAGGCTCGATCGAGCTCGACTTCGCCACGGGTGGCTTGTCTTGCAGGATGAATCTGCCGGCCGGCCTCCCCTGAGACTGGAGCCTCGCGCGTCCGGATCCGCTCGGTACCGCGACACCTTGTTGCGGATCCGGAACGGTCCATCCAGAAAGCCCGCGTTCCCAGTCCGAAGAAACCATGCTTGGATGGGACAAGAGTGAGCGCCCTTCGACAAAGGAGCTGCACACCGCCACCGCAACCGGACGTCACCGCAAGGCGCCCAAGGGATCTCTCATGCAAACTCGCTGGCTCGTGCTTCCGCTCGGGAGCCTCGTTGCGTCGTTCACGTGCTCCGTCGCTCCGGCACAGGATCAGCTCGTGTTCCTGCACTTCGGGGAGCGCACGCCTCCCACTTTCCCGAAGGGTCTCGAAAAACCAGCGGTCGAAGCCGAGTCCGGCGCCTACGGCCCAAACGACACGAACGTCGACCGTGTGTTCTTGATCGTGATGGACGCCTACGACGACGAGGGCGAACGCCGCACGACGAATCCGCCCGGACAGGTCCCGAGCCTGCCGAATCCATTCCTCTACACAGCGACCCTGAGCGTGTCGCACTCGCATTCCGGGATGTACGGAACGGACTACGAGATCTGGCACGACGACGCTCTCCTGGACCTGACCCCGGAGACACCGGGACTAGAGACCTTCGACGTACCGATCGACGCTTCCTGGGACGAGAACGACTCGCGGCGCGCCGTCGAGGTGCGCTTCCTGAGCGGCAGTGACACCGACCCGGCGGTCCAGTCGGTGACGATCGACATCACCGACGTGCAGTCGACGACGACCTCGCCGACGGTGCTCGTAGGTGCCAACGCCCGCGCCGTCTGGATCCTGGAGGACAACGACGCCAGCCCGCTCGGCAGCGAGTGCAACGATCCCCTGCCCGCCTCCGGGGCGGGACCGTTTGCCGTCGACACACAGCGCTCGAGCATCTCGGCACCGTCTGCCTCGTGCATGACCGACGCGGCGCCCGACGTCTGGTTCCAATGGACGAGCGGGCCCGAGACGAGCTACGACTTCTCGGTCTCGGCGTCCTACGACTCGGCGCTCGAGCTCTACTCGGGCCCGTGCACGGATCTCGTCAGCCTCGCGTGCTTCGACGGGCCCGACATCGCCAACTCGCTCGTCAGCGTCGGCGGGCTCGCCCCCTCGACGGACTACTTCATCCGCGTCGGTGGATCCAAGGGCGACACGGGCACGGCTAGCCTGTCGGTCTCGCCGTTCCTCGCGGACACGTGCGCGTCCGCCGTGGCGCTCGCGGGTACGGGCACGTTCCACTTCAACACCGGATGGACCTCCACGACCCTGAGTCAAGCCGCCCCGGGTTGCTGGGGCACGGTCGACCGCGACGTCTGGTTCACCTGGACCGCCGAGGCGAGCGGTGGCTACACGTTCGCGAGCGACGCACCGCTCGAGATCCTCGACAACGGCGGCACCGCCTGTGCGCCCGCCACGACCTGCTCGTCGCTCACGTCGGTCGGTTGCTCCGCTGCGTCCGGATCGATCACTCTGGCGGCGGACTACGGCAAGCACTACTTCGTGCGCGCCGGGACCAACGGCGGCAGCGCCGACGATGTGACGATCTCGCTGATCGCGCCCACGCCCAGCGATTGCTCACAGGCAACGGTCCTCGTGGGGACGGCGTTCGAGACCTACACGACGTCGGGCACGCATGGCTTCAGCTGCGCCCCCGATGACACGGGCGCGTGGTTCCGCTGGACGGCAGAGGACACGGCCGACTACACCTTCTCCAACTGCGGAACGATCGGGGCGATCCTGGAGGTCTTCGACGATGCGTGCTGCACGACCATGACCAGCCTCGGTTGCGACACGAGCTGTTCGACCGGCGGCGCACGCGTCGACGTCGCGGGTGTGACGCGCGGCGACGTCCTCTACATCCACGTCGGGGGGCCCGACGCGACGCTGATCGTCACGGAGGTGCCGCGCCCCTACGTGCACCTCGGCCACGGGACCGCGGTGACGCTCACGTCCGTCGACCAGATCAGTACGAAGATCGCCGAGGAGCACCACGCCCCGAACTCCGACCACTTCGGGATTCGCTTCTTCGACATCAACCTCAACAACGCGGGCGGAGTCGTCGGCACGCAGATGTCGGTCGCCAACGAGTTCCACGTCCTCGGCCGCATCACGTCGGACGCCACGCCCAACGTGGACTTCGAGCTCTACAAGGACAAGCTCTTGCAGCAGCCGATTACGTGGGACGACATCGCGGACAAGGAGTTCCGCATCGAAGTCGAGACGGGAACGGCGGGGCTGACGCCCGTCGGGACGCAGCTGTGGGCCAAGTTCCTGCAGGACCCGGACAACGCGCTCGTCGAGGACGTCGCGTTCACGCTGCACGGGCTCGAGCTTCCTTTCGCAGGCACGGGGATCGTGCCGAGCCTGGGTTGGAACATCCAGGGCAAGTGGATCCTGATCGACAACGCCGCACCCCTTCGTTGATGGACGCCATGCAGAGAACAATCGTCATGAAGACTTCATCCGCTGCCTGCGCCCTGCTGATCGGATCCGCGAGCGCACAGACCCTGCTCCTCGACAACGCCAAGTTCGTCTCACAGACCGGAGTCGGGCACAACGCTGCCGACGTGTCGGAACGCCACAACTGCGTGCTGGCCTACCAGTGCAACAACTTCGATCAGTGCGACCGGCTGATCGACACCTTCAACGTCCCGCAGCAGGCGACCTGGGACATCGCCCAGTTCCGTGTGTACGGGATCGAGTGCATCCTCACCGACCCGCCTCCGTCGCCCCCCGTCTCGACCATCACGGGCATGACGCTCGCGATCTGGAGCGAGGATCCGGGCAGCCCCACGTTCGATCCCGTCCTGCACCTCGTCTTCGGCGATCTCACGACGAACGTCCTCACGACGACGACGTGGACGGGCGCGTACCGCGTCACGGGCTTCGGGCAACTGCTGGAGGCGACTCACCCGATCATGCTCGCCGAGGCGGCGATCGACGTGACCCTGCAGCCCGGCGATTACTGGTTCGAGTACGGACTCGACGGCAGCGGAGTCGACTGCATCAACCAGCCCGGCACACCTCCGAACTACCTTCCGATCGCGGGGCCCGGCAGCGGCCAGTGGGTCCTGAACAAGACCCCGCCGCGCCCGCTCGACCCTGGCGACTTCGGCTGTGCGCAGAATCCCGCTGGGCTGCACGATGGACTGCCGTTCCAGATCTACGCGGCACCGGACCCCGGCGACGTGGGCATGAGCTACTGCGGTCCAGCGGTGCCGAACTCGACGGGCGTGCCGGCCGAGATCTCCGCAACGGGGAGCGACCTCGTGTCGCAGAACGACTTCACGGTGATCGTCAGTTCCGTTCCCCCTGGCCAGTTCGGCTCCTTCCTCACGAGCCAGATGCAGGGCGCCTTCAACCCGCCCGGGAGCCAGGGGATCCTGTGCGTCGTCGGCAACATCGGCCGCTTCAACGGGCCTGGGCAGATCTTCCAGGGACCGATCGGCATGATCCAAGTCGACCTGACCGCGATGCCGGTCAACCCGACAGCGCCCGTGCTGGCGGGCGAGACGTGGAACTTCCAGGCGTGGTACCGCGACTCCAACCCCATGGTGACGTCGAACTTCTCGGACGGCCTCGAGGTGCTTTTCCAATGAGCGTACAAGAACGAGGAAGCACGGTGCGACTCGGATTCCGGGCCCTCGCGCTCTGCGCGATCGGCCCAGTGGCACTCAGCCAGGAGATCTTCCACGACTTCGACGACTGGATCCGCTGCGGAACGCCCGTGCTCACCGAGAGCTTCGCCGACTTCACCGAAGACACCGACTTCGAAATCTCGGGCGGCGTCCTCACCTACGCCGGCCAGCTCGAGGTCGACGACCCCGGCGGCTACCGCAACTTCATCGACACGGGGACCCCGCTCTTCCCCGACAACAACGGCACGCACCACGCGTCGTGCTACGTGAACCGCATCGGGACGACGTCGATCAACGAGACGCGCATCCGAATCACTTTCCCGTCGCCACCGACGAGCGAGGAGTGGTCCTCCTTCGGGTGCAAGATCAGCCGTGGCGCCGGGAGCGAGCTCGTCCAGCTCGAGTTCTTCGACGGCACGAATCTCGAGGCCGTCAGTGTCGTCGCGAGCGACGCGATCGACCAGTTCCTGGGGTTCGTGGCGGCGACGGGCGACAAGATCGATTCGGTCCGCTTCAGCTCCTCTACCCTGATCCCACAGACGCAAGGCGAGGGCTTCGGACTGGACGACGTCATGCTGGGCCTCGCCGAAGACTGCGCCCCGACTCCACCGCCGCCCACCTGCTACGACAGCCGCACGACGTTCCTCGCCGAGTGCGGCAAGGTCACCGACACCGAGGACTTCGAGTCGTTCACGATCGACACCGACTTCCGCGGCGCATCGGTCCCGATCGGCACGAACATGACGCTCGAAGCGCAGGCTCCGCTCGCCTTCCGCAACATGATCGACGTCGCACCGTTCGACTTCGCCGACCACAACGGTAGCCGTCACGCGTCGTGCTACGTCAACTGGGACACCCCGACGACCGAAGTCACCGTCGATCTCGGCACCTACGCGATCGGTTTCGGCTGCGACGTCACGGCGGGGCTCGGGGCCAGCAGCGAGGGCGTTGAAATCGCCGGGCTCCTGAACGGTGAAGTCGTCGTCGCGTGCACCGTCGCCGGCGACGGCACGGACCAGTTCGTGGGCCTCGCGTGCTACGTCGATCAAGTCCGTTTCCGTGCCGCCTCGCTCGTGCCGGGAGGCGTGGGCGAAGGCTTCAGCTTCGACAACGTCGTCGTGTGCGGCAGCGAGGTCGCCGCGGTGACGATGAGTGTCGCGGACGACGCGAGCGCGGGCTCGGGCCAGTTCGTGCGCGTCGACGTCGTCGACGGATCCGGTGCCCTCGTCGATACGTCGGGGTCGGTCGAAGTCCTCGCCTCCCAGACACCCGAGACGACAGCGCTCGACTTGGCGACCGCACTCAACGCCGGCCCGAATGCGGGGCGGGTGAGCGCGGTCGCGCGCGACGGCCGACTGACCGTCCTCTCACCCATCGACGCTCTCGAGCTCCGCGTCTGCGTCGGCGGCGGCGGTCCCTGCGCTTCGACGTCCTTTCCCGTCGTGCGGCATGGACAGACCTACTCGATGCCGGGGGCGCAGATCGGAACGCAGATGTGCGTGCCGACGGTGCCCAACAGCACCTGCCTTCCGGCCACAATCGTCGCCGTGGGCCGCACGACGTTGGCCCACGAGGACGTCAGCATCATCGTCTCGCGCGTCCCCGCGGGCGAGACGTGCTTCTTCCTGGGGTCACAGACGCCGGGGTTCATCGCGAACCCCGGAGGAAGCTCCGGGAACTTGTGCATCACGGGCAATCTCGCCCGCTACACGCAGGCCGGACAGGTCGGGTCGGGCCCGGCGTTCTCGCTCGAGGTCGGCAACATCGACTTCCCGCTGACGCCGCCCATGGCGCTCGTCACCGGCTCGTGGTACTGGCAGGCTTGGTACCGCGACGGGTCGGGCAGCAACTTCTCGGACACGGTCCACGTCGTGCTCCAGTAGTGGTCCAAGTCAGACCATGGCTCACCAGGTGACCATGAACGGCGCGTAGGTCTCGTACAGAGCGCGGAACTCGTCGAAGCGCTCCGTCGAGACCTCGTGCAACAGGCCGCCGAGCCCCAGGCTGCCCGCGAGGCCGCCGATCAGCGTGCGCAGCGCACGCCCCCTGCACGGCGTGGTACAGGCCGCCGCCGAAGAGGATCACGTAGTACGGATAGAACATCCACGGCCACGTGGAGAGGCTGAACGCGAGCAACAGGAAGTAGCCGCTGAAGCGATGCAGCTTGAGCCACAGCGGTACCCGCGCCGACACGCGCCGACACGCGCCGTTCGCGCGCGGCACGGCGGCGCACGACGAGCCGGGCGATCCCGCAGGCCATGTGCACGAGCGCCGAGCCGACGACCAGGGCGATCTCGGCGGCCGCGATCCGGTAGTAGCCGCGCGCCGCCCTCTTGAATCCCTCGTACGCCTCCGGCCCAGCCGTCGCAACGACCGTGTTCGCGAGGTGCAGGATCAGGAACGTACCGAGCGCGAGGCCCGAGATGGCTTGGTAGCGCGCTAGCTTCCGATCGGTCATTTCCTCCTCCGTCCGCGTCCGCCGCGCACGACTCGACGCCGAAACTCCTGGATGACCGGGAGCGCCTCGTTCCAGGCGGACGCGTCCGCCCGGGACGGATCGATCGCGCTCGGCGCGCCGGCGTAACCGTCCGGGATCTGGCTGTGCAGCTCGGGCGGATCCTCGTTGTCGTCGTAGTAATGGAACTCGAAGCCCGGGATGAAGGCCTCGTCGACGGCCCGCACGTGGACCGTGCGCGTGCCGTACGTCATGAGCTCCGTCGTCAACGCCTGGGGCGGGTTCATCCACGCGTGCGTGGGCGAGACGACGAAGGGGTACTGCACCAGGCGGTTCTGGGACAGGATGCGGTACTTCTCGACCTTGCCGCCGTAGAGCCGACTCGCGGACTCGCTGACCTCGAGCACGCCGCGACCGAAGTCGGGCTCGAACCCCGCCGCGAAGCGCAGCGAGCTCGGGTCGCCCGTGCGCGCGAGCCGCACGACCGGCCTGCCGCTGTTGAGCCTGTAGCGCTCGGCCGCACGGAGCCGCGGCGTCGAGAAGTCGGCGAAGGGTCGAATGCGATTGCTCGTCCCCGCGCGCAGGACGAGGGGCACCGCGTCGTCGTCGCGTGGCGGCTTGGAGCCCGCGCGACTCGCGTCGTCGAGCGCGGCCTGGATCTCGAGCGGGAGGTTGGTCGTCTCCTCGAGACTGACCAGATACTCGCCATCGGCGCGCTTCTCCCACTTGACGTCGCCCTTGCCGATCCAGTTCTCGTCGACCGTCCGCACGACGTGCGTCGCGACACGCCACACGAGCGAGGAGTCCTTGTAGAAGATCCGCGGATGAATGCGCGCGCCACGGCCCAAGACGACGTAGGCGACGAAGAAGTTGAGGTCGTCGTCGTGAGCGTAGTGCGACAGGTAGTACACCGCGCCGAACAGCTCGAGGCGGTAGCGCGGCGCGCGACGGCCCGCGAGCAGGCGACGCGGATCGTGGCGCGCCTCACCGACGGCGGCGAGGACCGCGCCGGCATCGAGCCTGGCCTGGAATTCGCGGGCGATCCGGCGCGGCGAGCGCCCGTCCAAGGGCGCGCCGGAGACGATTCGGGTCTCGATATCAGGCCTCGATTCGTGTCAGGGAGATGGGCTCGCGCGGGCTCCTCGTCGCATCGCCACGAACCCGGCCCCGACAGGATAACGCCCGGACACGTCGGCTTTGGTAGGTTCCTCGCCTCTTGAGCCAACCCTCCCGTTCTTCCCAGAGCCCCCGTTCCGCGCGCCGGCGCTTGGTGCGCTCGATCGCGTTCCTCGTCTACGCCTGGCTCGTCGTCGAGCTCGGCGCCTGGTGCGGACTCTGGCTGATGCAGGGGCACCGGCCGTCGTGGAGCCGGCAGGCCACCCGCCAGCGCCAGGCGCTCGAAGCGGCGGCGATGCTCGAATCGTTGTAGACGCGATCGCCGGCCATGCTCTTCGAGCTCTTTTCCGGATCGGTGCGGACCGCCCTGCCGATCTTCTGCGCGTTCGCCTTCGCGTTCGGCACGATCGTCGGCGCCGCCAAGTACGAGGGTCGTGGAACACTCCTGCGCGGCCTCGAGGCCGCCGTCTTGGCCCTGGTCGGCGCGGTCCTCGCGCGCCTGTTCCTCGGCGCGGCCCTGTGGCTCGACGGGTTCTCCGCGGGCTCGTGTCTCGTCGCGGCATGGCTGTTCTTCCCCATCGCGGCGCTCGTCGACCTGGCGGCTTCGATCGGCACGGAGCCGTCCCTCGGGGATCCCGCGCTATTGCTCTGGATGGCGACGATCGTCGGGGCGGTCGGCGGCGCCCTGGACGGGACTTACCGCATTCACGCTTGGCGGGGCCGGGGCTGGTTGACGTTCGGACTCGACTACACGTGGGGCCTCACGGGAAGCGCGCACGCCTGCCTCCTGCACGTCATCAACGCGTTCTGGGGCGACCACGCCGACGAGCCGGCGCGCGACCAGCGTCAGGGCGTCCACCGCTACAGGAGCGGCTTCCGGCCAATGGGCGGCTTCGTCTTCACCCAGGGCAACACGATGAGCAACTGCCGCGACCGCTACCGGTCCACGGGTCTGTTCAAGCACGAACAGCTGCACTGCTGGCAGAGCCGTGTGTTCGGCCCCGTGTTCATCCTGACGTACGCAGCGTGGGCAATGCTTTTCTTCGTTCCCGGAGCCGTCGCCGGGAAGTTGACGGGAGGCGGAGTGTGGCGCGGGATCCAGTGGTACTCCTACTACAACAATCCGTGGGAGGTCTGGGCCTACACGGTCGGCGGCTACAAGCCTTCGGGACCCGAGGATTTGCGCTTGACGTGGGACCGCAGGATCGTCGGCTTCTGGTCGATGATCTTCTATGGACTGTTCACGGTCGGGATGGCCTTGCCAGCGCGACGAGATTCTATGACGAGGTCCTCACGACCTTCGGGCACGACTTCGATTGGAAGGAAGCGGCGGGCCTCCCGATAGACTGAGCCCACCTGGCGGAACGCTCGGTCGCCAACAGAAGACCCGCCGTCGGATAACCTTCTATTGGAGCGTGCGGTCCGGTCGGACTCGGGCCTCCAACTCTCGATGAAGAAGGCGACGAACCTCGACGCGACCGGAGAGCCCTCGGTCGACGCGGCGTCGGCCGACGACCAGCAGTTCCTCGACGGGCTCCTGGACGCCTGCCTCGAACGCCTGGGCGAGGGCGAGGACCTGGCGGCGCCCGAGCTAGCGCGCGAGTGTCCTCACCTCGAGGGCGAGGTCGAAGAGATCCTCGACCTCGCACGCAGCATCGCGATCCGGCGCGCGCCGACGCTCCCGATCGTCGAGGGGCACGAGGTTGTGCGTGAGCTCGGCCGCGGAGCCATGGGGTCGGTCTACCTCGCGCGGCACCTGACCCTGGGACGCATGGTCGCTCTCAAGGTGCTGCCGTTCGCGGCGCTCCTGTCGAGTCGCGCGCGCGAGCGCTTCCAGGCCGAGACGCGCGCCCTCGCCCGCCTCACGCACCCGAACGTCGTGCGCGTCTACGAAGTGCTCGAGCGCGAGGACCTGTTCGCGTACTCGATGGAGTGGATCGACGGCCGTCCGCTGTCGGACGCGATCGCCCTCCTGGGCTCGAAGGAGGTGCCAAAGGCCTACGGCGAAGTGCTGCGCCTGCTCGGTGGCGAGGCACCAGAGAGCGAGCCCCCTTATGTGGACTACGTCGTCCAGGTCGGGATCCAGGTTGCGCGTGCGCTCGATGCGGTGCACGTCGCCGGGCTCCTGCACCGCGACGTCAAACCCTCGAACATCCTCTTGCGCCGCGACGGCACGCCGGTCCTGTCCGACTTCGGCCTCGTGCGCGGCGACGTGTCGACCCTGCACACCCAGACGGGCCTGTTCGTCGGGACCCCCGCGTACTCCGCCCCCGAGCAGCTGCGCGGCCTCCCGGATGCGATCGACGCCCGGACGGACGTCTACGCCCTGGGGGTGACGCTCTACCAGGCCCTGTCGCTCGAGTTGCCCTACGCGAGCCGCTCCAGCGGCGAGATCCTGAGGCGCATCGAGGACGGCTTACGCCCGCCACTCGAGCGCACCGCGCCCGAGGTCCCGCGCGACTTGGCGACCATCGTCGAGAAGGCGCTGAGCCCCGAGCCGGTGCGACGCTACGCGACCGCGAACGCACTCGCCGACGACCTGGAGCGGTTCGCCGCCGGGCGTCCGATCCACGCCCGTCCGGCGAGCGCAAGCTACCGGCTTTCGAAGCTGGTGACCCGGCACAAGGTCGCGTTCACCGCGCTCGCCGTCTTCGTCGTGTCGCTCGTCGCCTTCGCCATCTCGACCGCGATCCAAGCGGCTCAGCTGCGCGTGCAGCGCGACGGGACGCTGCGCTTCGCCGACGGAGGCCGGCTGCGGCGCCTCGAGGTCGGCGCGGACGCTCTGCTGCCGGCCCTGCCGGACCGCATCGACGCGCTCGAGCGCTGGCTGGACGAGGCGCGGGAAGTCATCTCGCGCAAGCCGCAGCACACAGGCGAGCTCGCGCGCATGCGCGCCGCGCTCGGAGCGTTCGACGCGAGCGTCTACATCGGCGAGAAAGCACGCGCGAGCCGTCACCCGCGCCTGCACGAGATCCTGGCCGAACGCGAATCGGCACAAGCGGCCGTTGCGAAGGCCCACGCCGACGTCGTGCGGGTCCGGGAGCACATCCGCGATCTCGCCCCCGAGATGCGAAGCCGCCAGCAACCCGGCCGCACGCGCCGCTCGTCGCCAGAAGATCGCTACCAGCTACTCCTCGGCGCGACGCGCGCACGCGAAGCCGATCTGGCGGAGATCGAGGACCGCCTCGCCACTGCCGTCTGGATGGAAGTCAACCGCGACTCCGAGTTCGAGAACCTCGCCGACCTCGTGCAGCGGATCGAGTCCTTCGAGCGGCCCGGTGACGGCTGGATCGAGCGCGTCGAACACCGGCTCGCTTTCGCGTCCACGATCGAGGCCGCGACCGTCACCGGCCCCGAAGCGTCGGCGCGCTGGGCGGAAGCGATCGCCTCGGTGCGCGTCGAGCACGGCCTCGAGCTCACGCCCCAGATCGGCCTCCTGCCCCTGCGCCGCGACCCGTGCTCGGGCCTGTGGGAGTTCGCGCACCTGGCCAGTGGCGCGACGCCCGAGCTGGATGAGCACACCGGCCGATGGCGCATCACGGACGAGACGTCGATCGTGCTCGTGCTGATCCCCGGCGGCAAGCTCACGCGTGGCGCCACGACCGACCCGGCCGGCCCCCACTACGATCCCCTCGCGATCGACAACGAGCAGCCGGTCCGCGTGGTGGAGCTCGCTCCCTACTTCCTCTCGAAGTACGAGATGACCCAGGGCCAATGGGAGCGCCACACCAACGAGCTGCCCAGCGTGTTCGACCGCAACGTCGGCGGAGCGCAGCGGTTCGGATTCGGAGCGACGCACCCGGTCGAGTCGGTCAGCTGGACGAGCTGCGCGCGCGTCCTGGCCCAGCTCGACCTGATGATCCCCACCGAGGCCCAGTGGGAGCACGCCGCGCGCGGCGCCGCCGCGACGCCGTGGTGGCCCGGCGACGACCCGACCGCGCTCGAAGGAGCGGCGAACATCATGGACCGGTCGGTGCACGATGTCGACGACGCGCCCTGGCCAGGAATCCCCGAGGAGCTCCCGTGGGACGACGGATGCGTCTGGCACGCCTCCGTCGACCGCTTCCTGCCGAACGGGTACGGCCTCTACGGTGTCCTGGGCAACGTCCGCGAGTGGTGCCGCGACCGGCAAGGGACGTACGCGGATCCGATCGAGCCGCCCGACACACTGATCCTGAAGTGGACGTCGGAGTCGCACGCGGTGCGCGGCGGCTCGTTCATGGGCCGGCCGCGCGACGTGCGCGTGACCGTGCGCCGGTTCGAGGCCCAGGAAGCGGTGCACCCGTACGTCGGCGTGCGGCCAGCGCGGCGCATCCGTTAGTGCGGAACCGGAATCCGTTGGTACGGTGCCGCACTAACGGATGCGCCGCACCGGCCGCAGCCCCAGGTTCTTGTTCCGCACGTCGAACGGGATCGCTCCGCGGTGCGACGAGCGCGCCGCGAACGGCTCGTGGTTGTACGCCCCCCCGCGCCACACGCGAAAGCGCATGTCCGCCCCCGTGATCCGCCCGTCGCCCGCCTCGAGGGGCAGGTTCATCCCTCCGTATCCGTCGCTGCACCACTCCGCCACGTTGCCGTGCACGTGGAACAGGCCCCAGGGGCCGGCGCGCATCGCGCTGACAGGCGCGTGCACGGGGTAGCCGTCGTCGTTTCCGAGGCCGCGGTCGATGCTGGGCCAGCTGGCGCCCGAGCGGTGCGCCGCTTCATCGGCGAGGTTGGCGTAGCCGCGCAAGGAATCCGCCTCCGCGCCCGTGCACCACGGCCCCTGCGTGCCGCTGCGCGCGAGGTACTCCCACTGCGCCGCAGTCGGCAGGGCGAGGTCGAGTCGCCTGACGAGCTCATCGCACTCCTCCCAATTGACCTGCTCGACCGGGTGCAGACCGTTGATCGAGCCGAACCGGCTGCCCATGACCCAGAAGCCGTCGTAGTAGAGGCTCGGATTGGCGTTCCAGAACCGCTTCCACTGCGCTTGGGTCAGCTCGTACTTGGAGGCAAAGAATGGATCGAGGCTCAACTCGCGCACCGGCTTCTCGTCCGGTCGTGCGGAAGGATCGTAGTTCGCGCCGTCGGGGTCGGTGCTCTGTGCGCCGTACGAGAACGCTCCGCCGGGGAGCAGGACGAAGACGAGACCGGTCGACTCGTCGATCAGCGCGCGCTGTTCGTCCTCGTCGAACGTCGGCACCGCGCCCGTCTGCAGGTGCGCAAACTCCCACAGACCGGATTTGGGATGCCGCCACAGGGGCAAGAGCCCGAGCTGCGGAGAGATCTCGAGGCCACCGTACAGGGGACACTCGGCGAGGTCGGAGATCGACGCGATGGCCTCGTTCCAGGCGGCGCGCGCCGCGGCTCCCTCGATCGTGAGCTCGCCCACGTCGCGCGCGAACGCGAGGCGCTCGCGCACCTCCTGGTGCAGTCCGCCGGGCCCCTCGAAGACCTGTACGTCGGCGAGCAGCCCCGCGATCTGGTCGTGCCACCACTTCTCGTCGGGGTCGTCCAGCGTGAACGAGCTGCGCACCGCAACGAACTCCTCGAGCTCCGCGATGCGCGCCTCGACCTCGTCGATCTCGCGCTGTGCGTGCTCGCGCGCGGACGGGCTGGTGTCCTCGTCGTAGCTCGCGGCGCTCGTCTGCCAGCGCACCAGCAGGTTGCGCGCTTCGCGCAGCTCGCCGGCGCGCAGGTGAGTCTCGCGGTCGCGCACCACTTCCTCTGGACTCCACGGCTGCGCGCGCAGGCGCAGGTCGACGAGCACCCGGCGCAGATCCGGGATGCGCGCCAGAAGCTCATCCGCGTCGGCGAGCCACAGATTCAGCGCGTCGACGTGCTCGGGATAAGCGGGCCAGAGCTCGTCCGCGCGGCTCTCGAGCCCGCGCAGGTCCTGGATCGCGGACAGGCGCAGGACGTCCGCGGCGCGTGCCTGCGCGAGTGCCTCGCCGCGTTCGGCACGCAGGTAGAGGCCCGTCGAGACGAAGAACCCGACCAGCACGAGCGCCGCCCCCGCCGCGATCGCGGAAGCGAGCGGCCGGTTGCGCGTGACCCACTTGCGCAGCTCGGCAACCGACCCGATCTCGTACGCCTGCACGACGCGGTCCTCGAGGAAGGCCTCGAGGTCGTGCGCGAGCTGCTCCATGTCCGCATAGCGCGCGCTCGGGTCGCGCTCCATCGCCTTCTCGGCGATGGCGATCAGCTCGCCGGACGCGGTCGGCGCCGCCGCGTGCAGGGAGGCCGGTGGTCCCTCCTGCACCCAACGCCAGATTGCGTGATTGCCCGCGACAACACCCTGCTGCAGGTACGGCGGATGACCGGAGAGCAGGTGGTAGAGGATCGCCCCGACCGCGTACACGTCCGAGCGCGGGCCGACGTCGTCGAGGCGAGCCCTGGCCTGCTCGGGCGACATGTAGGCGGGCGTTCCGACGACGTGACCGTCGAGCGTGATCAGCGGCGAGTCGGGACCGTCGGAGCCGTGCTCGCGCCGCTCGGAGTGCACTTCGCTCGTTGGATCCGGCACAAGGATGTGGGTGTCGTGCACGTCCTTGCGGCCGAGGATACGGGCCAGCCCCCAGTCCATCACGTAGACCTCGCCGAAGCGCCCGACCATGACCTTGGCCGGCTTGAGGTCGCGGTGCTCTACCCCCTTGGAGTGCGCGTAGGCCATCGCCTCGCAGATCTTGAGCACGACGCGCAGTGCACGCGCCTGCGTCCACCCCTCGCCCCCCGTGCGCACGAGGTCGAACGTGTCGCGCAACGTGTGCCCCTTCACGAGCTTCATCGTGAAGTAGACCTGCTTGCGCTGGTCGAGGCCGAGCTCGTGGATCGGCACGATGCCGGGATGGTCGAGCTGGCCGGTGACCTGCGCCTCCTCGAGGAAGCGCGCGAGCGAACGCGACGGCGTGCCGCTGCTCGCGCCCTTGCCCTCGCCCTTGGCGAGGATCACCTTCATCGCGAGGTGCCGGCGCAGATCACCGTCCCACACGCGCATGATCGCCGCCATGCCGCCGCGCGCGATCTCGCCCTCCATGCGATAGCGTTCGAACCCACCGCCGCGCTCCGAGAGACGGTCGACGACCTCGTTCGAGTACGACTCGTCGCCGGGGACGTCGACCTCACCGTGCCGCGGCTCCGGGGCGTCCGGTTCCTCGCTCCCGCCCGGCGACGAATCGAGGATGCCCTGCAGCCGCAGCCAGACCGAGATCATGTGCTCGAGCTCGCCCCGCAGTGCCGGGTAACGCGCACAGTAGGATTTCGGGTCCTCGGCCTCGCCCGCCTCGTGACGCATCACGAACTGGGCGAACGCCTCTTCGACCGTCCGGGGCTCGGCGCCCTGCGGATGCTCATCTCTCATCGCGGGTGCAACTGCAACGATACTGCCTCAGTGCTCAGCGGAA
Source organism: bacterium (assembly GCA_024226735.1). GTDB lineage: Bacteria > Planctomycetota > UBA1135 > UBA1135 > JAAELL01. The sequence continues at coordinate 43,585 of JAAELL010000045.1, forward strand.
ATCGCCCCCGAACGTTCCCCATTCCGGCGACTTTTCTGCCCGCGATCATCCAGCGCCCTGGCAGGCCGTGCACCAGAAGGTGCTGCGCCGGTCACGCCCCATGCGCGCATTGTCGATCGCGGCTGCGCAGCGGTAGCATGACCGCCCGGCGCGGCCGTAGACCCACAGGTCGCCGCCGGGCTCGAATCGGGTCACTCGATCGCCGCCGCCGAGATTCTTGGACAAGAGCTCGTGCGCGGTTCGGTAGAGCCCTTCGACGCGGTCCAGGCCTAGCTCCCCCGCGAGCGTCCAGGGCGGCACGCGGCCGAGAAAGAGCACCTCGGATTTGTAGACGTTGCCGATCCCCGAGGCGACGCGCTGGTCGAGCAGGAGGTCGACGACGGGCGCCGCGGGATCGAGGTAGCGCGCGGCGCGCTCGGCGATGATCGCTCCGCCCGGCGCAGCGACCGTCACGTCCGGTCCAACACGCCGCCGCGCGGCCCGGTCGCGGCCACCGCCGACCTCGACGCACTCGACCTCCTTCGGGTCGAAGCAGACGATCACGTCCCTCGCGGTCGAGAGAACGACCCCCGCGCGCCACGCGGGCTTGCGCCAGCGCTCGCCCGGAGCGTAGCGATGCCAGGAGCCGTGCATGCCGAGGTGGCTGCGCACGACCAGGCCGTCCGCGGTCTCGACGAACAGGTGCTTGCCGTGGGCGAACACGCGCGCGACGCGCCTTCCCGCGAGATCGAAGCCCGGTGCGTCGCGCAGCGTTCCGCGCACGAGCTCCTGCCCCGCGAGGCGCGGCGCGATCGCCGCGGCGAGCTTGTGAATGGTGTCACCCTCCGGCACGCTGCTCCCCCGCGCTCGTGCCGGGCCCCATGGACGAGGGCCCCATGGACGAGGGCGACGGGTCGGGGACGACCCCGCGGTAGTCGCGCACGAAGCCCGCGGCGAGCAGCGCGGCGAGGTGCGGACCCGACTCGACCGGAACTCCGTCGACCGTCTCCAACACGAACGCCCGCCGACGCCCCTCGCGGGGCAGCGTCGTGAGCGCCCGAAACGCCGCGACGCGGGCGCCGCTGCCACCCTCGAACGGGGTGTCGAGCCCCGACGGAAAGGTGACGACATGGCGCTTGCCTGGCGCGACGTACACCCCCGGTGCACCGTCGACGAGCACGACCCACGCCCCCGGAACACGCCGCGGCGCGCGCGCCTTGCCGCCCTCGCTCGGGGCCGTCGGCGGCCAGTCGAGCAGCGTGCCGAAGGGGTTCGCCGGATCGAGCGCCGGCAGGCAGACGACGTCCGGTGCGCGTGCGTCCGAGGCGTCGCGGCGCAGACTGCGCAGCCGATCGACGGCGCCCGGCGGCCCGAACTGCGCCCCCGAGAGCCCGGCGACGAACCAGCCGCGCTGCACACGACCGGCGTCCTCCATCGCGCGCAGCGTGCGGTAGATCGGGCCGAAACCACCGGCGAGCCCTTCGGCCAGCGCGGCTTCGCGGCTGACGATCCCGTAGCGTTCGAGCAACATGCCGGTGCGTGCGACGAGGCGTTCGGTCGGGGTGATCGCCTCGCTGGTGAGCTCGCGCACGAGCCACCAACGCCCGCCCGCCAGCGGGTGGATGCCGCGCCGCGGACGCGCGCGGCGCGTGCCGCTACCCGTGCGCCGCGCGAGCGCGCGCAGCGGCTGGAACGTGTCGTTGGTGATGCACCCGGCCCACACGAGGTCCCACAAGGCTTGCTCGAAGTCCGTCACGGACAGCTCCGGCTCGACCTCGCGCGCGGCCGCCTCGAGCGCCGTCAGAAACGAAGCGCCGCGCTGCTCGAGCGCGTCCAGGATCGCCGCGTGGACGGGCGTCGGCGGGCCGTCCGCACCGAACGGCTCGGCGCGCTCGAGCAGCTCCGCGGCACGCTCGCGGCGGTACAGCGCGACCCGGCCGTCGCTCGGGCCTCGCGCGCCGCAGCCGACCCACACGACGCGCCCGGTCGCGGACAGCATGTCGAGCGCGTCGAGCGTGAAGCCTCGGGCGCGCCCAGGCAGGATCACCTCGGCCAAGCTCGACCAGGGCAGCGCGAGCCCCTCGAGCTGACTGACGACTTCCTCGAGTCGTTCGGGGCCGCGCCGGTCCTCGTCGAGACCGTGCCAGCGGACGAGGAACCGGGCGAGTGTCGGGCCGTCGACGGCCGCCACCTCGTCCCGCACGCGCGCGAGGGTCCGGCGCTTGATCCGGCGCAGGACCTCCGCGTCACAAAGATCGGTGCCGCTCGCGCCCGGGCGCAGCTCGCCGAGCACGAACGTGCCCGCCGCGATGCACGCATCGATCACGGGCTGGACCTGCGCGGGCTGTACGCCGAAGCGCCGCGCGAGTTCGTCGATCCGGAACGGGCCGTGCGTCCGTGCCCAGCGCCGCACGAGGTGCGTCCACGGGTCGTCGAAGGGCTCGACGTAGGTGCTCGGAAGGCCGCCCGGCGGCGCGCAGCCGAGCGCGTCGCGAAAGAGCCCCGCCTCGTCGGCCGCGATCCAGCGCTCCTCGCCGACGATGCGGACGGGGATCGCGCGCCGCTCGTCCTCGAGCTGGGCCAGCCACGTTGCGCCCGCCTCGCTACTGCTCTCTTCGGGGGGGGCGCAGCGCTCCCGGGCCTCCGCGAGCGTCAGGTCCCCGACGCGCCGCAGAAGGTCCGCGAGCTCGTCGCGGTCGCGCGCGCGGCGCTCGGGCGCGAGGCCGGCGAGCTCCGCCTCGACCTCCGCCATCACGTCGCGGTCGAGCAACTCGCGCAGCTCGACCTCCCCCAGGAGCTCACGCAAGAGCGCGCGGTCGAGCGTCAACGCCTGAGCGCGGCGCTCGGCGACGGGCGAGTCGGACTCGTACAGGTAGTTGGCGACGTAGGCGTAGACGAGCGAGCGCGCGAAGGGCGACGGGCTCGATGTCTCGACCGCGTCGACCCGGATCTCGCGCGCACGCACCGCGCCGAGCACGCGCGCGAGCTCCGGCAGGTCGAACACGTCGCTCAGCGCCTGGCGGTAAGTCTCGATGACGACGGGGAAGCTCGCGTGCCCGCGCACGGCCGCGTACAGCCCCTTCGTCTTCAGGCGCTGCGCCCACAGCGGCGTGCGCTGGTCCGGCCGGCGGCGGGTCACGAGCAGGGAGCGCACCGCGTTCTCGCGAAAGAGCCCCGCGAACAGAGCCGTGTCGCCGAGCTTGCGCGTGACGAGCTCCTCGATCTGTTCCGGCTCGGGAAAGAGCAGGTCGATCTCCGGCAGCTCCCCCTCGTCGGCGAGCCGCAGCACGATGCCGTCGTCGGTGTACATGACCTCGGGCGTCACGCCGGTGCGCTCGGCGAGGAGCTCCTCGAGCGCCATCGCCCACGGCGCGTGCACGCGCGCGCCGAGCGGCGTGAGGATGCAGACGCGCCAGTCACCGAGCTCGTCGCGGAAGCGCTCGACGGTGATCGCGCGATCGGTCGGCAAGACACCGGTCACCTCACGCTGTTCATCGAGGTAGGCCGCGAGGTTCTCGGCCGCATGGCGCGCCAGCGGCAGGCGCTCCTCGAGCACGCGCACGGCCTCGGCGCCGCGCAGCTGCCCCACCTCGCGCACGAACGCGCCGAGTGCGCGGCCGAGCTCGATCGGTCGCCCCGGCCCCTCGCCCTTCCAGAACGGCAGCCGCCCGCCTTCGCCCGGCGCCGGCGAAACGATCACCCGGTCGCGCGTGATCTCTTCGACGCGCCAGCTGCTGGCGCCGAGCTGGATCACGTCGCCGGCGCGACTCTCGTACACCATCTCCTCGTCGAGCTCCCCGAGGCGCGGCCCCTCGGGGCCGAGGTGCACGGCGAACGCGCCGCGATCGGGGATCGTGCCCGCGTTGAGGCGCGAGACCATCTGCGTGCCGCGCCGCGCACTCAAGAGGTCGGTCGCGCGGTCCCAGCGCAGGCGCGGCCGCAGGTCGGCGAGCTCGGTGCTCGGAAAGCGGCCCGAGAGCATATCGAGCACCGCCGCGAACGCGTCGTCGGAGAGCTGCGCGTAGGGCTGCGCGCGGCGCACGACACGCGCGAGGTCGCTGGCCTTGCGTGGCCCCGCGCAGCACATCGCAACGAGCTGTTGCGCGAGCACGTCGAGCGGGTTGCGCGGGATGCGCAGCTCCTCGATCTCGCCCTTCAACATGCGCTCGCAAACGACCGCACACTCGAGCAAGTCGCCGCGGAACTTGGGGTAGACGGCGCCCGAGCTCGTCTCGCCGACCTGGTGTCCGGCGCGCCCGACGCGCTGGAGCCCGCGCGCGACCGAGCCCGGCGATTCGATCAGGACGACGCGGTCGACGGCGCCCATGTCGATCCCCAGCTCGAGCGAGCTCGTGGCGACGAGCGCGCGCAGCCGGCCCTCCTTGAGGCCGTCCTCGATCGACGCGCGGCGCTCGTGGGAGACGCTGCCGTGGTGCGCGAGCACGAGTTCCTCGCCGGCGACGTCATTGAGGCGCTGGGCGAGCCGCTCGCACAGCCCGCGGCTGTTGACGAACAGGATCGTCGAGCGGTGCCGGCGGATCTCGTCCACGAGCTCGGGGTAGAGCGCCGGCCACAGGCCGCGCTCGCCGCCGTAGGCCTCGGTCGTGCGCGTCGTGAACTGCTTCTTCTCCTCGCGGTAGAGCTGGCCGAGGATCGAGCCGCCGCGCTCGTCGGGTTCCGGCTCGGTCTTCGGCGGCGGCACGTGCTCCATGTCCGGCACCGGCACGACGATCTCGACGTCGAGATCGGGCGGCCGGGACGCGTCGACGACGCGCACGTCGCGGTCGCCGCCGAGAAAGCGCGCGACGTCCTCGAGCGGTCGGACGGTCGCGGACAGACCAACGCGCTGCGGGTCCGAGGCGCAGATCTCGGTGAGCCGCTCGAGGGACAGGGCGAGGTGCGTCCCGCGCTTGGTGGCGGCGACGGCGTGGATCTCGTCGATGATGACGGTGTGCACCGTGCGCAGCGTCTCGCCGGCGCGCGAGCCGAGGATCAGAAACAAGGACTCGGGCGTCGTCACGAGGATGTCGCCGGGGTCGCGCGACTGGCGCTGGCGCTCGCGCTGCGGCGTGTCGCCCGTGCGGACGTCGACGCGCAGCGGGCGCGTGAGCTCGCCCAGACGTTCCGCCGTGCGCAGCACCCCCGCGAGCGGTGCGCGCAGGTTGCGCTCGACGTCGTAGACGAGCGCCTTGAGGGGCGAGACGTAGAGGACGCGCACTCCTGGCGCGCGGCTTTCGACTTCGGGCTCCCTGCTCTCACGGTCGATCGCCCACAGGAACGCCGCGAGGGTCTTGCCCGATCCCGTCGGGGCCGCGATCAGCGCGTGACGACCCGCTGCGATCTCGGCCCAACCCAGGCGCTGGGCGTCGGTCGGGGCGTCGAACTGCTCTTGGAACCAGGTGCGGGTGGCACGGGAGAACGAATCCACTCGATGAGTGTAGTCCGCCGTTTCGTGTGGGCGCTAACGAAGCGACGAACCAGCTCGGGGCAGGTCGCCAGCCGCCGATCACGCCGCCTACGGCACGTGGTCGCACTCTCCGCTCGCGGAGACCGAGCAACCGCCGCTTATCGTCGCCCTCTCAAAGCCCGCCGAGTTGTCGAATCCGCCGCTGACCGAGGCCGCGGTCGCCGTGGCGGAATTGCCGCGGCCGCCGCTCACAGAGGACGCGTAGCCCGAGGTTCGGTTGTCCTGACCCGCAGCGATGGACGAATGACTCGACATCGCCATGTTGCCGATTCCCCCGCTGACCGAGGCAGTCCCGGCGCTGGCGGTGTTGCCGAGCCCACCGCTGACCGAGGCCCCGACGCCGCTAGCCAGATTCGACCGCCCGCCGCTGACGGAGGAGCCGTTCTCGTTGGCCGTGTTGCCGGTGCCGCCGCTCACCGAAGAGAAGGTGCCGCTGGCGGTGTTGCTGCTGCCACCGCTGACCGCTGCGCTCGCGCCCAGAGCTTCGTTCAAGACACCGCCCCCGATGCAGGCGCCGTTCCCGCTCGCGCAGTTGTTGAACCCGCCCAGGATCGAGGTGTGGAATCCATCGGACACGTTGTGCCGGCCGCCGCTGATGCTGGCGTTCACTCCCGAGATCGTGTTCTCGACACCGAAGACGGCTCCGCCGGTGCTGGTATAGGAGTTCTTCGTCCCGCAAATCAGATTGTGCGACCCCGTGCGCTCGTCGCCCGCACCACTGCCCGTCTCGTTGTAGCCGACGATGAGGTTCCCGACGCCGTCGTGAACGCCCCCGGTCGCGCCCGAGCCGTTCACGATCTGGACGTTGACGCCAGTGATGCGGATGGCCTTGTTGGCGAGCTGGCCCGTGCCATCGTCCAGGTAGACGATGCTCATGTGGCTCAGGATCTCCCGCTGTTCGGGGGTGAGGCAAGCGCCGCCGGCGGGAGCGATGCAGGGGGTCTGATGGGCGAAGAGCGGATAGGCGAGTCCGGCGGCGAGCAGGATCCAGGGCAGGCTTCTCATCGAATGAGCCTCCTAGCAGGCACGAGCGAGATCCACGGAACGGGTTGACCCGGCTATCCGCAGCGGCGCGCGGCCCGGGGCCTGAAATCGTGACCTCCCCGGGAATCGTGCATAGGGTTCCTCGTCCAAGCCGAAATGAGGTCCCTCACGACAAGCATGGAAGCCGCAACCTTGGCGCTCGCGCTGACGCTGCCGGGAGCCGCGTCCCCCCCACAGAGCGGCGATGCCCTCCTCACCAAGAGCGGCCGCATCGTCACCGGCCGGGACCTGGTGCGCGAAGAGGGCGCCATCCTCGTGCGCTTCGAGAGCGGGGACGTTCGCGTTCCGAACGCGAGTGTGCTGGAGGTCTTCCTCGAGGACGAGTTCTCGGGCACGCCCGAGGAAGCCCACGCGCAGAGGGACAGGATCGCGGGCGGCGTCGAGCATGCGGAGTGGGGCAATCGATACGAGGGCCGGACCCGGCACTTCGAGTGGCACTACACGATCCCGCGTCCCGTGTGCGAGTCGCTCCAGGAGCGTGCCGAGAAGTTCCTCACGGGTCTGCGTGCGCAGTGGAGCGTCCGGCCGGACTCGAAGAAGTCGGCGCCGGCGATCAACCTCCACCACGACCTGCACCAGCTCAGGCGCATGTCCGGGGCCAGTGACACGTCGGGGTACTTCATGTTCCTCGGCAGCTACGACATTTGCTTGTACTTCAACCAGCGCGACCAGCGAGCGACCGAGAAAGTGCTCTTCGTCTTGGTGACGTACTACGCGCAGATGCTCCTGCACGACCGCTTCCGCCTGCCCGAGTGGCCGCGCGAGAGCCTTGCGCACTACTACGCCGGCACGCGATGGGACGAACGAGCGGGTGAGCTGCAATGGGGCGGTACGCTGGAGGAACGCTGGATCGCGCTGCAGGAGGACGTCGCGATCCACGGCCCACGCTCGGTCGCCGAGATCGTGACGAAGCCCGACTCCCAGTGGGGCTGGGCGCTCGTCTCCTTCCTCATGGGTCACGAGGACTACAAGGAGGGCTTCCAAAGCTACGTGCGCGGCCTGGCCCAGGACCGAACGGTCGAACGCATCAGGGCGTCGTTCAACCTGAAGACCGTCGAGCTCGCAGAGAACTGGCGCTACTTCAGAGAGCGCCTCGAGCTCCAGGACCCCGGCAGCCTCGAAGCCCTGCAGCAGGAGTTCTACACGTTCGTCCGCGCACAGAAGCCCAAGTCGGCGCAGGGCTTCGAGAAGGCCGCGCTCATCGCCAGAGCCGAGGGCAGGCCGGTCCGGGCGAAGCAGCTCTTCGGAAAGGCCGAGCAGGCGGGCGGCCTGTCCGCGCTCGGGTGTCACGAGCTCGGCCAGCTTCTTCGCCGTCACGGCGAGGAGGCGGGAGACGCAGCGAAGGTGAAGTCGCTCTACGAGCGCGCGGTGGAGCTCGCCCCCCTCGACGGCGAGTACTGGTATCGGCTCGGCGAGTCGACCGTGGACGAGGAGGAAGCTGAACGGCTTCGGGCCCTGGCAAAGGAGATGGGGTTCGCAGCCGGCGGCTAGAGGCGCGGGTTCAGTCGTTGTCCCGGATCGTGAGGACGTGTTCGATCTGCAGCCCCAAGTGACCGTTGTCCACCTGCTGGAGCGTGAGGATCACCGTCTCGTCGGGCTCCGTGACGGAATCGTCGGCGACCGTGATGCAGAGATCCACCGACGTCTGCCCGACCGGAATCACGACGGGGTTGGTCGACTCGACTCGGTAGTCGACGTGCGGAGTCGCAGTGCCGGCTTCCGCGTAAGTCACCGAGACCGGTAGGTCGGCCGCGGCGGACAAGTCGATTCGCACAACGAGCTGTGTCTCCCACTCCCACCGATGCTGGGATGCCCAGGCGAACTCGACCGCCGGTGCAGGCAACGCGCCGAACGTCACGCGCAGCCCGTCCGTGAAGTTGCTCACGGGCCCGATGCTCTGGTCGCGATACCAGCACTGGAAGAGCCAGGTCTCGCCGGGCTGGATGGCGACTGCAGGGTTGACGGGCACGGACCACGGGTCGAGTCGTAGCGCGCCCGCCGGCCCTTGAATCAGGTGCTCGATTCGGTTGTAGCGGCCGATGTTTCCCGCCAAACAGAGGGTCCCCTGGCTGCCAGGCGGTACGAGGCTCCCCTCGGTCTGACCGACGAGGAAGTAGCCGAACTGGCCGGGGGGCAGCTGATCGGCGACCAGCGTCAGGTCGTCGATGATGAACGGCGAACCGACGGCTCGTATCCGAGCGGGGTGCCCCGTGCTGTTGGACGCCGCGGGACCACAGAAGCTCTCTCCGATCGAATCACGCCCAACGACGACCCGCACGCTGCCGGCGTGATCACCGGCGTCGTCGTCGCCGCGAACGCCAAGGACGAGGTCGTCGAATCCGACGCCGTCGACGTTGCCGGCGCCGCTCACCGAATGGCCGAGCTCGTCGCCAGCCGAGTATCCATCGACTGTGTAGAGGATCCGCCCATCGACGCCCGAGAAGACCCGCGCCGCCCCCGTGTGGTAGCCGTGGGCCTCCGCGCCCGGCATGCCGACCACGAGGTCGCCGAAACCGTCGCCGTCCACGTCCCCCGCGTCGCTGACGGAGTGACCGAGGGTCTGGCCCTCCTCCCCGTAGAAGTCGTACAGCGTGCTCCCGTCCGCGCCCGAGAAGACGCGCGCGTGCCCGGCATACGTGCCGCCCGTGTGGTCGCGGTGCTGCCCAGAGATCAGATCGGGGACGCCGTCACCATTGACGTCGCCCGCGTTGCTGAGAGAGCTGCCGAGGGCGTGATAGGTGTAGTCTCCGAACCACCGGTGCAGGACGGAGCCATCTTGCCCCGAGAACACGGTCACGCTGCCCGCCGCCCAGCCGTTCGTCCGCTCGCCGCGCGCTCCCACAGCGAAGTCGTCGAAGCCGTCGCCGTCGACGTCGCCCGCGTCACAAACCGAATACCCGGCCTCTGCGCCGAGATCGCCTTCGATCGCATACAAGACACTGCCGTCGGAGCCCGAGTAGACGGTGGCGCTGCCCGAGTTGACACCGGCACCGTCATCTTTCGGGGCGCCGACGATCAGGTCCGCGTGCCCGTCCGCGTTGACATCGCCTGCGCCGCTGACCGAGATCCCGAACTGACCGTCCGGCGTGTCGCCGTCGAAGGTGTAGAGGGTGCTGCCGTCCGCCCCCGAACAGACGCGGGCGCTCCCCGTGTTTGCTCCCGTGTTGTCATCGTAGATCGCACCGACGATCAGGTCGTCGTGACCGTCCCTGTTCACGTCGCCCGCACCGCTGACCGACAAGCCGAAGTAGTCGTAGCCCGAATCACCGAAGAGAGTGAGGAGCGGCGCTCCGTCGGCTCCCGAATAAACACGGGCGGCCCCCGTGTCCGGGCCGTGGATGCTCTCGTCGAACGACCCGATGATGACGTCCGGGAGGCCGTCCGCGTTCACATCGCCAGCGTCGCTGACCGAGAAGCCGAACTGGTCGCCCGCCGAGTTGCCATGGATCTCGTAGATCGGTGTCTGGACGCCCACGGCAAAGTGAGCGAGCGTAAGCCCGAGACACAAGAACCTAGTGGGTCGACCAAGAGAGGGGCACGGGTTGGTCATGGTGATCTTTCACTCCACCCCACCCGGTGCTCCACGACGGCGGGGCTCAGCGAGTGTACACCCGCAAGTCGAATCCCTGCTTCGTGCGCCGCGCCGTTCCGACGATCTGTCCGACGAACGGATCCTTCACCGCCCCATCCCCCGACTTCCACAGCGCGGCCTCTTCCTCAGGCGCCGGCTTGCGCGCGTCGAACAGGACCATGTCCCGCAAAGGCCGCAGCTCGGTGCACGAGAAGTAGCACGCGCCGTGGTTCTCGTCGAACGCACCGGCGGCACGGTTGCCCGCGAGGAGGCTCGCTCCGTCGGCGCCGCCGACCGCGCCCAGCGTGCCCGTCAGGATCGCGCGGCGCACGCCGAACAGGAACCAATCGGGAGTGATCGCCATGCCGCCGTCGAAGTCCTCGTCCTCCTCGTCGACGAGCCAGACGTCGGCGCCGTCGATCTCCTCGGAGCGGAACATGCTCTCGACGCCGCCCGCGCCCATCAGCGTGTCCAGCGTGTCGAGGAAACCGTCGCCGTCGACGATCTTGATCAGCGCGCCGATCTGCATGAACTCCGCGAAGAGGTCATTCTCAGGCTGGTAGCTGGGATCCTCGGCCATGAAGATCGCGAACGTACCGGCAAGCTGGGCCAGGATCGCCTTCTCGGCGTCGACCCCGCTGATCGTTGCCGCGGCGTCGAGGCCGGCGTCGACGGTGCCCAGGCTGTCTTCGCCGTGCTTGGCTTCGATCGCCTCGCGCGCGATGCGATACATCGAGTGGATGTCCCACTGCAGCGCGAAGATCGACCACGCCTCCTTCGGAATGTCGCCCGGCAAGTCGTGCGGCAGCGGCGCGAAGGTGTCGGCGAGGCGCGCGGCGAGCGTGCCCTCGGGGACCCTCAGGTGGCCGTCGAGCGAGACGCTCGAGCCCGCGTCGGCGTCGAACGCGAGGTAGAGCCACGTCCCCTTCTCCAGCCCGAGCAGTGCCGTCGGGTCGGGGAAGACCTGCTCGACCTGCCGCTTGAGGTTGGCTTCCATCTCGGGCACGAACGGCGAGAAGTCGATGTAGCCCTCGACTCCGCGTGCATTGCGGCCCTCGCGGGCCGCCACGAAGCCGCCCACGATCGGCGCGGTGTGATCGGTCCCGGCGCCGACGATGCTGGCGCGCACGGTGCGCAGGAGCGACTCCTCGTCGTCACCCGAGAACAGCCCCATCATCTTCGGGCCGTCGACAAACGCGGCGTAGTGCCCCTCGCGCGGGTTCCAATCGCTCGTCGGACCGATCCAGCGCGCGAGCTCGACCCGCGCGCCGAGCACGTCGACCGTGCGTCCGGTCGCCTGGCCGTCGCCCGCAGTCACGCTCTCGGGCAGCCAGGCGCGCATCGCGGCGGCGAGCGCCGTGCGCTCGGTCGGCGGCTCGGTCACGAGCCCCCACACGGTCTCCGATTGGAACAACGCGGTCGACGCGCGCAGCTGCATCGCGATCTCGAGCGACGGCGCGAGATCGGTGTAGGTGAGGCTGCGGAAACCCTCTTCGGCCGCCTCCATCAGGGGCTCCCCCGCCCGACTCCCGTGCACCTTCACCCAGTCGTTGCGCTCGAGCCGCTGGCGCATGCCGTCCACGTCGCGACAGAACACGACGCTGAACGCCTCGTCCGGAACGGCGGCGAGAATCGGGGACGGAACGTCCGCGGGAACGTGGAAAGCTGCGGTCAGAATGCAGGTCGTGAGGATCATGACGGTTTCCTTCTTGGTCCTGGAACAGGAGGTTAGCGTGCAGGTCGCAGGCTTCTTTGCTCTGTTTCGCGAATCGGCCACTTCGCCCCCATGATCGATCCGTACTCCTACGTGCGTAGCGCGCTAGTGGTGTGAGTCACTCACACCACTAGCAGCCCGTTGAAAAAGTCATTCGGCGCCATGACGACATCCTCCACGCCCGGTCGGCACCTGAAAGCCTCCCCGAATCCACGAATTCGCCTACGTTTCCAGGCGCCAACCGGACGCGGATGCTGTCGCCC
>JAAELL010000046.1 GCA_024226735.1 bacterium
CATTTTGGTCGGTGCGTACGCGTTCGCTGCAAGGCGCAGCGACGACGCGACTTCGCTGCAAGTCTCGGAGGAGGCGCAACGCAGCAGCGGGCGGGTACGGGCCGACCAAAATGCCGCACAAGAGTGACTCACACCACTAGCAACTTGCGCGTTCCCGGGAAGAGCCGGAACGTGGCGGCGTCGGAGAAGGTCGCGAACAGATGGGTGCGGAAGACCGGCAACCGCTCCCGCGCGAGCCCCAGGTAGTCGTGGAAAATGCGCTCGATGTAGGCCTCGAACCAGGCGTCGGTGTAGCGGTACGCGCCGCCGATCTCGATCGGGAGCTCCGCGTGGGCGCGCGACATGAGCGCCCGCATCTGGTTCTCGTCGACGTCGATTCCGCCATTGCGCGCTTCGATCGCATACAGCTCGAAGCGCGAAGGAGACTCGTGAACGAGCGTATTGCCGAAGTCGAGGAAGAGGGCGCGCAAGCTCATGGGGCCAGGAGTCTCCCATATCGTGCCTCTTCGCGGCAGAATCCCCGGGTGCGCTTTCTCCTCTGCATCCTCCTGGTCGGCGTCCTGGCGCAGGCGTGCGTCACCAAGAACCTCGAGCGCGAGCCGCTCGAACGGCGCGCCGAGGTCGCGACGTTTCAAGAGGACTGGCGCAAAGCGGCGGATCTCTGGTACCGCGTCTACCAGATCGACGGGGGAAAGGAGCCGCGGCCCGCGTTCGAGACCGCGCGTGCGCTCCTGGAGGGCGGCGACCCCGCCGGGGCACTCGCGCTCGTCACCGCGTCGCTCGAGCGGCACGCGGGCGACGCCACGTTGCTCGAGATCTCCGGCCGGGCGAGCGTGGCCCTAGGCAGCCACGGCGACGCGGCGGGCGCCTTCGAGCGCGCCGTGGCGAGCGACGCGTCGTGCCTCGCGTGCTGGCGCGGCCTGGCTCAGGCGCGGCTCGCGCTCGGCGAGCACGGTGCCGCCGCCGAAGCGCTCGAGGCGGCGCGCGAGCTCGACCCGGAAGATGCGCAGATCGCGCTGGAGCTCGCCCGGCTCCTCGCCTCCGAAGGCCACTCGGTCCTGGCGCTCGAGGCCTACCGCGCCGCCTTCGCGCGAATCGAGGGCCACCCCAGCGAGCTGCTCGAGGCCGCGCTTCTCGCCTGCGGCGATCCCGAGTCGCCGGCCCCGCCCGCCGCGTTTCGCGCGGATGTGATCGCCTGGCTCCGGCGCGCGTGCGATCTCGATCCCCAGCTCGTGCCTGCTCACCTCGCGCGCGGCAGGCTGCTGGAGTCGGACGCGGATCTGCGCGGTGCGGTCGCGCATTACGAGCGCGTCGTCGAGATCGAGCCGAACCATGCCCCGGCGCTCGAGTGGCTCGCGATCGCGCTTGCCGCGGACGGGCAGTCGGCGCGTGCGCGCACGATCATCGAGCACGCGTTGGGGGTCGTCGAGGCCGAAGAGCGAGGCGTCTTCGAGGAGCTGGGAAGGGCGCTCGACGAGTGATCCAACCAGAGTCCGTCAGCCCTCGGCCAGGATCGACGCCATCACCTTCTCGAGCTTGTCGGAAAGCTCCTCGGCGAACTCGTCCCCGAAGTCCATCGCGAGGACATCGATCTCTTCGAAGGTGTAGCGGCCACTCGAACGGCTGAAGGGGATACCGTACTCCCACTTGTTGCCGTCGGACGCGTGGATCGTCACGGCGATCTGATCGTCGCCCTCGACGGGCTCGACCGTGTAGCTCACAACCTCGAACTCGGACATCGTCTGGCTCCTCTGGATGCGGAGAGAATCGGGTCGAAAGACTAACCCGGATTCATCTCGGGGTCGCGTTGGACCTCCGCCTCGGACTCCGATTCCGCGATCTTGTCCTCGACGCGTTCCTCGACGAGGCGCAGGCGCTGGCGCTTCTTCGCGGCCTCGTGATCCTCGTCCCCGGCGTCGCCGCAAGTGCGCGAGCCGAGCCGTGCGAGATCGTCTTCCAGGCCGTAGCACAGGACTCGGTCTCCGACCTTCAACTCGGCGCGTGAGGAGGGGGTCGCTAGCGTCAGCCCCTGCGGTCGTGTGATCGAGAGGATGAGGATGCCCTCCTCCGCCAGCTGGAGGTCGCGCAACGAACAATTGGCCATCCAGCAGTTCTCGTCGACCGCGAGGTTGGCGATCGTGTACCCCTTGTGCAGCTTGAGCATCTCCTCGTAGTCGAGGATGCGCAGGTCGGTCATCTTCTCCAGTGCGCGCCGGATGACCCGTTCGAGGAGACGCTCGATGGGGTGCAGCGACGCGCCGACCCAGAGCACCAGGAGGCCGGCGCCGATCAGCGCGAGCTTGGTTCCCGGGCTCCAGTCGCCCTCTTCACTCCTGCTGAACGTGGCGAGCAGCGTTCCGATCGTCGACGTGATCGCACCGAACCCGAGCAGCATCAGCCCGCGGATGATGCGCCGGCGCACCGGGTGGTTGACGACGCTCTCTGCCTCGGCAGTCGTGAAGCCGACGCCCATGAATGCCGACTGCGACTGGAAACCCGACGCCTCGCGCGAAAGTCCGGTCTTCTCGAGGGCGATCGTCCCGACCTTCACGACCAACAGCGAGAGCGTGACGATGACGAGGAAGGTGAGGAGTTCGGCCATGCTTTTCCACGCTTAGGATAGCCTCGTGGGCTTCGTTCTCCGAGTATCCTGCGGGCCTCCCAGCAGCCTCCCCCGGCATGCAGAGCCGGGATTACCGACCCGTAACCGCGGCCACGTGCGCCGCTCGCCGATCATCCGCCCATGCCGCGCTCACTCCGCAAAGCCGTCCGACCGTTTCTCTTGCTCGCTGCCGCGCTGCCGCTCGGTGCGTGCAATACGGTCGAGTACTACGAGAAGGAGCACTTGGTGCACCCGATCATGGACCTGGCCGAGGAAGCGACCGAGGTGCACTGGTACCAGAAGGTCTATTACTCGATCGAGGGTGCCGCCGGCGGGATCGGGACGAGCGCTGGAGGCGGCTGCGGGTGCTACTGAGATTCGCGCTGATAGCGCCGCTGCTCGTGTTCGCCTCGCTCGCTGCCGGGCAGACTCCCGACGGTGGGACGGGCGAAGGCCCGGGGCTCCCGTCCGAGCAGGGCGAGACGGGGACGCGCTCGATCACCGTGCGCCTGTCGTACTACGACCGGGAGGACGACGGTGACGGAAACCCGTTCCTCGACGAGGAGCTGACCGTCATCGAGCCGGTCATCCTCTTCGACAACAACGTCAGCGACAGCTTCGGGTACTACACCAAGCTCTCCTACGACAACGTCTCGAGCGCCTCGATCGACCGCTTGTCCGAGTTCCCCGAGCAGTCGGGCGCGACCGGCGACTACTACTTCGGCTTCGAGTTCGGCGCGCGCCACCGCTACGCGGACAAGTCGTGGCTCGGCTGGCACGCATCGGTCAGCAAGGAGTACGACTACACCTCGTTCGGTCTCGGCGGGAGCCTGTCGATCGAGCCCGAGAACACCGATGCGAAGCTGACGTTCAGCCTCGACGGCTTCGTCGACGAGATCGACATCATCCGCTTCGACGGAACTGAGGACGACGGCACCGACGACCGCACTTCGTTCGCGGCGACGGGCCGCTGGTACCAGATCCTCTCGCCCGAGATGCACGGTGAGTTCGGCCTGACGGTGTCGCACCAATCAGGCTTTCTCGAGACGGCCTACAACGCCGTCGTGATCGAGGACGACAGCCTGCCGCCCAACCCGAACCTCGACAACGAGGCGCGTGGGTTCGAGATCACCGAGGAGCTCCCCGACGACCGGATGCGGACCGCAGTGTTCGGCAAGGTGCGGCGCTACGTGAATGCGCGCACGGCCGTCGAGCTCGGGGGCCGCGTCTACGACGACGACTGGGGCATCACGGGCTTCAGTATCGAGCCGCGCCTCTACCGCGAGCTCGTTCCCGACGAGCTGCGCCTGCGCTTGCGCTACCGCTACTACGATCAGAGCGAGGCCGACTTCTACAAGGCGAGCTTCACCCGGGAGGTCGACGAGCGCACACAGGACTCCGACCTCGCCGACTTCACCTCGCACACCGTCGGCGCCAAGCTCATTTGGACGCGGGGTCCCGGGTCGTTCTGGGACTTCGGTGTCGACTACATTGACCGCGACGATGGGCTGGACCACGTCCTCGCCACGATCGGATGGAAACGGAGCTTCTGACATGAAACGCCTCGCCGCGGCCCTACTGCCGCTCTTCCTCGTGGCCTGCGCGACGACGGAGTCGAATCAGGTCGAGGAGGCCAGCGTCCCGCGGATCGCCCCCGCCGCGCTCCAGCTCGAAGCCATGGACGGCGCGAGCCTCGACTTGAACGAGGTCCTCGCGTCCGGCAAGCCCGTCGCGTTCGTGTTCTGGCAAACGTGGTGTGCCTCGTGCATCTCCGAAGCCCCGCACGTCGGCGAAGCCGCGCGCGAGCTCGCGGGCGAAGTCCAGTTCGTCGGTGTCATTCCGGGACCGAGCGAGAGCGTCGACGACGACAAGGCGCGCACGATCGCGACCGAGAAGCGCATGGAGTTTCCGCACGTGCGCGACCGCGCGATGGTGCTGAGCAAGGCGTTCGAAGTCAGGGGGACGCCGACGATCGTGGTCCTGCGGCCGGACGGCACGGTGGGCTACCGCGGCCACGGACTGCCCGCGACCCACGCCGAGTTGAGGTAGCCCGCATGGCGAGGGCGCTCCTGACCGCGGCGGCCACTCTTCTCGCCCTGGCCGCGTGCGACGCGCCGAGCCCCGTGCGCGCCCAGCCTGCGGGGCCCGATCGCCAGGACGAGCGCAACCAGGCGCCGCCGGAGCCTTCTGCGGACGTCCTCGTCGAGCGCAAGCTCGGCGTGATGGGCACCGAGCTCATCATCGAGGTCATCGGCCCCGACCGCGCCGCGCTCGACCGCGCCCTCGACGCGGCCGTGCTCGAGATCCAGCGCGTCGAGGACATGATGACGTCGTGGCGCGACTCGCCGCTCGTGCGCATGAACGCCAAGGCCGGCGGCGGCCCGCAGGTCGTACCCGCGGAGCTGGCGCGCCTCGTCGCGCGCGGCACCGAGATCTCGCGCGCGACGGACGGCGCGTTCGACCAGACCTTCGCGAGCGTCGGCAAGCTCTGGGACTTCAAGCGCGACCCGCCGCTGTTGCCCGATGCGGACACGATCCGCGCCGCGCTGGCGAAAGTCGGTTTCGACCGCGTGGCCGTCGACCTCGACGCGAACACGATCGACCTGCCGGCGGGAACGGCGATCGGCCTCGGCGGCATCGCCAAGGGTTACGGTGTCGACCGCGCGATGGCCGTCCTGATGAAGCACGGCGTCGAGCACGCGTTCGTCAACGCGGGCGGCGACCTCAAGGCGCTCGGCCGCAAGCACGGCGAGCTGTGGCGCGTCGCGATCCGCCACCCGCGCAAGCGCGGCGAGGTGCTCGCGCTGATCCCCGTCTCGAACACGTGCCTGGTGACCTCGGGCGACTACGAGCGCTTCTTCGAGCGCGAGGGCAAGCGCTACCACCACATCCTCGACCCACGCACGGGCTACCCGGCGACGGGCTGCATGAGCGCGACGGTCCTCGCGCCCGATGCGGCGTTCGCGGACGCGCTCGCGACGGCGAGCTGTGTGCTCGGCACGAAGCGTGCGCTGGAGATTGTCGAGTCGCTGCCGCGGGTCGAGGCGCTGCTGGTGGGGCTGGACGGCGAGGTGCACAAGTCGTCAGGTCTGGATGACGGCGAGTAGGCTCTTCCGAAACTACTGGAAGGTCACGCGCAGAGCATCCGTGAAGTTACTCGTTGGACCTGGGTTGTTGTCCCGGTACCAACACTGGAAGTTCCAAGTGTCGCCTGCAAGGACCGCCGCGGGCGGGTTGACCGGGATGGCGGTGAGATCGACCTGTAGGCTACCCGCGGGTCCTTGGATGATCTGCCAGGGCTGATTGAAGCGACCGATCGACGGCAGGGTCATGCAGATCAGTCCTTGGCTTCCGGGCGGGGGGACCGGTGGCGTCGCTTCGAACTGGCCTGCGATGAAGTAGCCGAATTGGTTCGGAGGAAGCCCCGCTGCGATCACGTTGAAGTTGTTGTTCGTGGCAACTGGGCTGCCTGAAGAGAAGATCCACGCAGAGCTTCCCGTTGAATTGGGGACTGCTGGCGAACAGTAGTTTGTGATGATGGGCGAAAGAACGGTGACCGCTACGCCGTCGCCATCTCCTGGCGTGCTCCCCTGCCACGCGAAGACCAGGCGATGGTCACTGATCGCGACGGTCTTTCTGCCCGATAACGGAGTGCCATACTGGCTGCCTAACGTGAGTAGATTCACCGCGAACTCACCACCCACTGGTGTCCCGGACGCATCGAACAAGCGGCCAAAGACTCCAGAACCATTGGCGTCGGGTCCCGACCAACCCACGAGGACGTCACCCGTGTGACCCACGTCCACGCTTGGGTAGAACTGTCCACCGGAGGGGGTTTGGTTGACGAGCAACTCCGCTCCAAGCGGAGCGCCGTTGTTGTCGATCCGTCGGAGGTATATGCCGTCCGGATCGGACGGGCCCGCGCCCGACCAGACGACGACCCACTCATCTCGAGTTTCATCGTACGCAACGCTCGGGTCGTAGCCGGTGCTACTGGAGTTGACAGTGAACTCGCCGGTACTGCCCGTCGAGTTGTACACCCGCGCTTGGATATCGCCGCCGTAGGTGAACCACACGACGATGAAATCCCCGGCTGGTGACATCGCAACCGTCGCCAGGTAGGTCGTCAATGTCGGAAAACTGAAAGGGTTGATGTCCACCTGGAAGCCTGGTCCTGTGGGCAATCCATTGCTTCCGTACTTCCGCGCCCGAACTCTCCCTCCCGTTGGGGAGGCGTTCCCACCTACAACCACGAAATCACCATTCGCTGCAGAATCGCACGCAGGCCAGAAGTTCCAGTTGGGGTCGCCGGCCACCGAACAACTGACTGCTCCTCCAGCGGAGTCGAACTTCTGAACGGCTACTCCCGATGACGAAAAGCCCCAGGTCGTTGCGAACTCACCATTTGGAAGTCCACAAACCGAAGGTCCGTACTGCCATCCCCCTGTACTGCATGGATTCAGAAGGAGCGGCCCAGTTGCAGGGACGCCCGTTGGCCAAAGGACTCTGCCGACACAGTCGGTGGGCCCGGACTGCTCTGTCTGCCAACCGACGACGAGGTTCCCATCATCGAGAGTCGTTATCGACGGGTGTGCTTGAGCAGCTTGCGTCGTGACGTTGATTCTCTGCTCTGATACGGAGTAGAGACGTGGCCCGATCGTCACCTGCTGCGCGGATACAGCCGTCGTCAAGGCAAGCGTCAGTGCAAGTACGAATCCTGACCTCAGACACCGGAGTGTGTGCATTGGGTACCTTTCGATAGGGATAGATCAACGAACCTCGCTCTGGCGAATGCCATCACCACCTCGGAGGCCTCTGGGAGGACGATTCAGGAACGGCCACGGTGTGAGGTCGAATCTCGAGAAAACCGGCTCCCCGGCTCCGACACGGTTGCAAGCTCAGTCGTCGTGCAGCTCGTCGATCAGCGAATGGTCCAAGCAGGCTCGGAGCTTGCGCATCGCGTCCGACTTGCGCCGCCTCAGGGCCTGCTCGCTCACCCCGAGCCGAGCCGCAATCTCCTTGTAGGCCACACCTTCGATTCCGCTCTCAATGACGATGTCGCGCTGAGCGTCGGACAATCGATCCAGGCACCCTAGGAACTTGCGTGCGAGAGGACCTCGCAGCGCCCGGTTCACAGCGGCAGTCGTCTTGGCCGCGAACGCGTGGAGCTGCATCTGATTCTCGCTTCCACCTGCGGGCGCATCATCAACGTGCTTCCGCATCAAGTTGACAGTATCCCAAAGGAGCGTGGAGCTCAGGTACCGCAGCACCACGGGCGTGAGTCGCCCGTTTCTCGGTTCCATCTCGACAGGCCTGACGTCCCTCTCGAGTCCTATCGCAAGAGGGAAGACCTTGGGTATGCACACCTCCCAGGCCCGCTGAACGAGATCCTCAGGATCGTAGTGGCCTCGGAGGACACGCCCAATGCGTCTCTGGGCCTGGGCGAGCAGCAGAGGCGTGAGCCGTTCGACGACCTGTTCGAGGCTCGGCAGGCTTCCGTCCAGGGCTCGTCGAACGTGATGGGTGGTGTCGTTCGAATTCTCCACCGGATCTATCGCGACGGCGTAGGCTGGGGACAGTGGACCGCGATCATCGAGTCGTCTGGGAGTTCCTCGAAGTATACCAACGCGATCGTGCGGCCAAACGACACCACGACGTCGACCACTACATCGCGCAGTTCCCCGATGATGCGGACATCGTTCGCCAGGAGTATGAACGCATCCTCGGGGGAATGAGCGACGAGCAGGGCCGGCCGCCCCCCCCTTGGCCAATCGAGGTAGGCTCGAGGACGAACATCGGGCCCTACGAGATCCAAGACGAGCTCGGGCGGGGCGGCTTCGGGGTCGTCTACCTGGCGGAGGACTCTCGCATCAGGCGTCCGGTAGCGATCAAGGTGCTTCAGGGTCTCGGCCCTGCATTGCACGACGTCGTGGAGCGATTTCGGAGAGAGGCGCGCATCGCCTCCCAGCTCGATCATCCGGGCATCTGCCGTGTGTACGAAGCGGCCGTGCAAAGCGACGTCCCCTACATCGTGATGGAGCGGCTCGAAGGGCGTTCACTCGCAGCGATCCTTGCCGAACACCGTATGCATGGCGACGATCGCGGAACCGGCGACACCATCGGCACACCGCATCGAGCTGCCGAACTCATCGAACGCGTTGCAAGCGCGCTGCACGCCGCGCACGAGGCGGGCGTGATCCATCGCGACATCAAACCGGAGAACATCATCGTCGTACCGGAGCGCGGACCGGTGATCGTCGATTTTGGACTCGCACGAGACGATGACGATGAATCCAGCACATTGACTCGAAGCGGAGATGTCTTCGGCACACCGGCCTACATGTCGCCCGAACAGATCGCCGGCTACCCCGCTCACGTCGATCGTAGGACGGACGTGTACTCGCTCGGCGTGATGCTCTACGAGTGCCTGACCTTTCGTCGACCATTTGAAGTACCGACGCGCGAACGACTCTACGAGGCCATCCGCACCCAATCTCCCACCGATCCTCGCATGGTGACCCCGGCCGTGTCTCGTGACCTCAGCGTCGTGACGATGACGGCGCTCGAGAAGAACGCGGATCGTCGGTACCAATCGGCATTGGGCTTCGCTGAAGACCTGCGCAGAGTTCGTGCGCGCGAACCCATTCATGCGAAGCCGTCGCCCGCTTGGACCAAGTTCGGCTTGTGGGCCGCCAGGAATCGGCAGCTCTCCTTCGCGCTGGCCACAGCGTTTCTTGTCTTGATCGCAGGTCTGGCCGCGACGCTCATTCAGAAGAGTCGGGCTGATCGAAACGACGACGCGGCGCAGAGCGGTGCCTACCGCTCCGGTATCGCCGCAGCCGCAGCGCTGATCGAGACAGATCCTATTGGGGCGCTTCGCCACCTACGCAACGCTCCCGAGGATCGTCGCGGCTGGGAATGGCGTCACGTGCACGCGCGTCTCCTGAGCCAGAACACGCTTCTTCAGCATGCGGTGCCCTCGACTGGGGACGTCGCTTTCTCTTCCAATGAAAGGGATCTGTTTTCGGTCCATACGGACGGGTTGTTGGTTCGGTGGAACCTGGAGACGGGCAACCACGTGGTGATGGATCAGGCCGACGGAGTTCGAGGCATATCGGACAGCGCGCCCGAAGACCGTCTCGCGCTCGGGATGAGCGACGGCAGTGTCCAGGTGCTCGACACGCGAACCGGTCAAATGCTGGGCTCGCCCATTCGTCACGAAGAGGCTGTGAGATTGCTGCGGTGGGATTCGAGCGCGAATCGACTCGTCACGAGCGACGGTGGATCCCTCCAAGTTTGGCGGCCGGATGGTCCGCCAAAGACCGTACCCATCCCTACTGATTCGCACCAGGTGCGGGATGCGGCCATCAGTCGCGACGGACGGCATGTCGCGGTCATTCTGCAGGCCAAGAACGTGTTTGGGCATCGCATGGTTCAACTTTGGCAGTTGGACACGTTGGAGCTTCAAGACTCCTACGATCACCTCGAGATCCCGCTTTCCGTGGCATTTGACGGCTCCGATCGAATCCTCGTGGGCATGTGGTACCGCAATGTCCACGTCTTGAACCGCGTCGATTTGAACCGCGCTCCTGCCATCGTACGAGGGCATCAAGGTCCAGTTCATCGCGTCGCTACTTCGCGCGCGGGCGACGTCTTTGCCAGTGTCTCGTCCGACGGCACGATCCGGATCAGACGATCGTCGGATCACGCGGAGACGGGGGTCTTTCTGATCAACCCCGACGAGGAGCCACAGAGCCCGCTCAACGATAGCTGGCCGACAACGCTGATGCGAGCGAGTTTGAGCGCGAGCGGAGCTCTCTTGGGCGTGCCGGGAGACGAAGGCGAGATTCGCGTTTGGGACCTCCGAACGAGGTTGCCCATGCGCCTCGAGGGACATCAACGCTACGCCTACTTCGTTGCGATGTCCCCCGATGACTTGCTCATCGCATCAGTCGATCCGTATGTCAGCAAATCCCCGGACGTCAGCGACCTTCGCTTCTGGGACGCGCTGACCGGGGAGCCTCTCGGACGGGTGACGCTCGAGGGCAGCATTCTCGGGCTACGTTTCGAAGAGGATTCAGGCAGCGTCGCGGTGGTGACCAACGACGGCTCTCGCGTCAAGGTCGTGGACGCGGCGACTCTAGCGGTCCGGGAGGGGGGAGACCGTGACCTGAAGCGTCTGGTCGCGGGGGCCGACCAAGCCGGTCCGAGCTCTTCCTACGGCGATTGGCTCGCCTGGGGCGAGGCTCGGGGTGTCCCTTGGATCGTTCGACCCGGGTCCAGCGCGCAGTCGATCCTCTCGCTCGAGCTGGGTGGACCAGTGACGAAGTTCGATGCAGGTCAGGAGTACGTGCTTTTTGCTGCCGTCAGTCCGGATGGCGAATTCGTCGCCGGAGTCTCGCGCGATGGATTCCTCAGGATCTGGTCCCGCGGATCGGGACGTCTTGTCAGAGAGCTCGAGGCGCACGTGGGCTCTGCGTTCGCGGTTTGCTTCAGTCCCGATGGCTCGCGCATCGCGACGGGAGGCAACGACCAAACCGTGACGATCTGGGACATGAACAGCGAGAGCGATGACCCGGTGGCGAGGCTGCGGGGCCATGAGCAGTACGTACGCGGATTGACGTTCAGTTCCGACGGAACCCGGATCGTGTCTGCCTCGGGCGACGGGACTCTGATGATCTGGGACTCGATTCCTCGAAGCGAGCGGCACCGCCAGATCGCACAGCTTCGACAGCGCCGGGAAGAGGTTAACCCTTGGATCGATCAACTCTTGGCCGATGGCACGTTTGCCGAAGCAGCGAGCCAGGTACGCTGCGATTCGACCCTGTCTGCAGCTGCGCGAAGCGCAGCGCTACGCGAGCTGATCTCGAGGCGCGGCAAGTAGCAGGCACCTACAACCGCACCACCACCGCGTCCGATTCGACCGTCCCCCCCCGCTCCACCCGGCACACGAACCCACTCCGCCCCAACATCAAATTCGGAAACCGCTCATCGACCGACTTCAACTTCGCACACGGCGCGCGCACGTCGAAGATCTCGACCACGACCTCGTCGCCGATGCCCAGCCGATCCCCCGCGCGCAGCTGCGCGTAGTCGATGCCTTCGGTCAGGAAGTTCTCGCCAAAGGTCCCGGGTTCCTCGGCCTCGACCCCGTCGCGGCGCAGCGCCTGGTAATCCTCGGTCGAGAAGATGCACACCGCACGGTCGCGGCCGCCGTGGCGATGGTAGCTGTGCTGGTCGCCAGCGAGCCCGTCCTCGTCGACGGCGATCGACGGGACCGGGTGCTTGGGGATGCCGCCCGGTCCGATGCAGATCGCGACCACTCGCCCGGCGTTCATTGCCGCAGGGACAGACCCATCACCGGAGGAACAGATAGTAAAGCTGCCCCTCCGCGCGCGTCGTGCCCGCGCGACGTTCCGCCTCGGGGCCGATGCCCAGGTAGATGTCCGCGCGACCGGCCGTGCGGATCGCGCCGCCCGTGTCCTGGTCGAACATCAGCTTCTTGAACGAGCGCACGCCGCCGCGCACCGCCGGGAGCTTGGTGTCGACGAACGTGATCGCGGCGCGCGGGAAGAGGCGCTTGTCGGTCGCGAGCGTGCGGTGGCCCTGGACCGGGAAGTTGAGGCTGCCGTAGGGGTTGCCGTCGATCGAGGTGAAGAAGACGTAGCTGTCGTTTCGGTGCAGGTAGTCCTCGACGAGGCCGGGGTTGGCGAGGCCCCACTCACGGATCGCGGGCAGGGAGACCGACGCGGCCTCGAGGTGGCCGTCGGCGACGAGCTCGCCGCCGAGCGAGGTGTAGTCGCGGCCGTTCTTGCCCGCGTAGCCGAGCCGCAGCTCGCCGCCCTCGCGCAGGCGCACGAAGGCCGAGCCGTTGACGTGTGCGATGAAGGCGTCGATCGGGTCGCGCAGCCAGACGAGCTCGAGCTCGCGGCCCTCGAGCATGTGGCTGGCCTCGATCGTGCGGCGCGTTGGGTACGGCCGGATGCCGGCCGCCCACTTCTGGCCGCGGATCGTCCCGTCCTCGTCCTTCACGAGGTCGTCGGGCATCGCGTAGAGCGGGTACTGGTACGCCGTGTCACGACGCTCGCTGCCGTCGAGGATCGGCGTGCAGTAGCCGGTGAAGAGCACGCCGCCGCCGCGGCCGTCCCAGCCGGCGCTCTTGTACCACTGGAACTCGCGCTGCACGGCCGCGTCGAAGATGTCGGCCGAGTCGCTGTCCTCCAGGAGCGCGGCAAAGCGCTCGAGGCTCGCGAGTGCCCGGGCGTGCGTGATGCTGGCCTTGGGGAAGAACTGCTCGGCGTACTTGGAGCGTGTCCAGTCGATCGAGCGCTCGATCGCCGTCACGATCTCGCCGCGCTCCGACCACGTCACGCGCAGGTCCGGCGGGATCTCGCCGGGATCGAGGGGCAGGAGCGCTTCGGCTCCCGGCGGCAGCGGCCGTCCGTAGTCGGGCGGCGGCGGCGGGAGCTGGCGGCAGGAGAACGCGACGAGGAGGAGAGCGGGACCGAGGGGCTTCATGGGCACTCAACCATCAGGGGAGTCGACGTGCCGAGGTTAGCGGTCCAGAGGCCCGCGTTCACGCGCGCGCTTGCCCGAGCGCCGCGAGAATCGCCTCGAGCGGTGCGTGGTCGCCGCCGGACGAGTCAGCGTGGTGGTAGACGAGCTCGCCGCTGCCGTCCCCCGGAACGATCACGAGCACCCCACCCTGCTGCCATGCGTCGCCCTGCAGCCGGGACTGGCGGTGCCCGCTTCGCAGGGCACGCAGGCCGTCGCGGACCGAGCGCGGGGCGAGCGCCGTCTTGACCCCACGGCGCAGCTCGGCGGCCGCGTACGCGCCCCGGTCGGGGTCGACGAAGACGGGGAACAGCACCGCGGATTCTTCGCGGAAGGCGCGCGCCTCGGCGGGCGTGCCGTTGCCGACGACGACCACCGACGCGCCCAGCGACTCGATCGACTCGCTCGCGTCACGCAACTGCGCGACGTGCTCGCGGCAGAACATTCACCCGAAGTGCCGCACGAACGCGAGCACGATGGGCCGCTCTTTCCAGGCCTCACCGAGCCGGTACGCCTCGCCCGTCGGGTCGAGGACCTCGAGCCCCGCCAGGCGGGCGGGGAGATCGTGGGCGTCACTCATGGGGACACCTCGTAGAACCCGCGGCGCGATGCCCAGCTCGATCGCCGGAAAAGTGCTTGTCCAGCCAATCCGGGGGCTGGGGGTCGCTACCTTGTGCCGCATGCCCCGCATTCAGAGCCTGATCACCCTCGCCGTCCTCGCGCTCGCCGGCTGCACGAGCTCCCAGACCGGGCGGTTGACGCTCGTCGAGAGCTTTCCGATCGAGACGAGTCTCGACCACGCCGACCTGCCGCAAACCCTCGACGTCTGGCTCGAGATGATCGCCAGCGCCGAGACCTCGATCGATCTCGCGTCGTTCTACGCGAGTCCAGGGCCCGAGCTCGAGCCCGTCGTCGAAGCGCTCGAGGACGCCGGTCGGCGCGGCGTGCGCGTGCGCGTTCTCGTCAGCGCGGTCTTCGAGGACACCTACCCCGAGCTGATCGATCGCTTCGCCGGTGCCGAGGGGATCGCCGTGCGCGTCGTCGATCTGCGGCCCGTCCTGGGCGGCGTGATGCACGCCAAGTACATGGTCGTCGACGAAGAGGACGCCTTCGTCGGCAGCGCGAACTTCGACTACCGTTCGCTCGCCCACATCCAGGAGCTCGGGGCGCGCGTGCAGCACGAGGCGTTCGCGCACGTCGTCGATCAGGCGTTCCGGCACGACTGGAAGCTGGCGGGCGGCGAGATCGAGGTGACCCCGGAGGCCGTAAAGGAACGCGCGGCCAATTACGCGCAGCTCGAGACCGTGCCCCGCTATTCGATCGAGGTCGAGCTCGATCCGGCCCAGTGCGCGGAAGGTGTCGACCCCATCGTCTCGATCACGCCCGCGCTGAGTCCGCCGGGGGCGCTGCCCAAGGGCTCGCACTGGGACCTGCCCGTGCTCGTCGACTGGATCGACGCGGCCGAGTCGTCGGTCTGCGTGCAGGTCTTGACCTACCGCGCGACGAACCGCGACCGCTCGCCGTTCGAGGACCTCGACTCCGCCCTGCGGCGTGCGGCCGAGCGTGGCGTCCCGGTGCGCTTGATCGTGGCCGACTGGTCGAAGCGTGGCAGCGTCGTGGGGGGCTTGAAAGAGCTGCAGAAGGTGCCGGGCATCGACGTCAGCTTCCTCGTGATCCCCCAGTGGTCCGGCGGCTTCGTGCCCTTCGCGCGCGTCGTCCACGGCAAGTATGCAATCGTCGACGGCGAACGTGTCTGGCTCGGCTCGAGCAACTGGGAAGGCGACTACTTCCTCAAGGGCCGCAACGTCGGGATGTTCCTGGAGGGGGAGGCCGCAGGGAGTCGCTTTCAGGCGTTCTTCGAGGGCAACTGGGACGGCGAGTACGCCGAGCGGGTCGACCCCGACGTGTTCTACGAGGCGCCCCGCCGAGAGTAGATACCGTCTCCAGGTAACGGATCCAACGCGACCGACTAGAGCCCGTACAGTGGGTGCCGTGGGAAGCCGTATCGGGTCTGGAGGAGCGTTCGCGCGCAGCGCGGCGTGGATCGTGCTCGGCGCCCTGCCGGCTCTGTCCGCCGGGATGCTGGCCGAAGTGTCCGTCCAGGACGAGGCGGGGCGCCAGGACGTCCCGGCCGAGCGCTCGCTCGCCAGCTACCGCACCTACCTGGCCCGCTCGCCGTACCACCAGCGGGTCTTCGAGCAATTCGTGCGCGCGGTCACCCTCGAGGGGGCTCTCGCAGACGAGGTCGCTTCCTACCGGGCGGCGTACGAGCGACAGCCCGAAGGCGCGACGCGCATCGTGCTCGCGCGGCTGCTCGCCGTCTCGGGCGAGACCGACGAAGCGCTCCAGTTGCTCGACCAAGAGGAGCCGCAGAGCGCCGAATCACTCGTGCTGCGCGCCCGAGTGCATGCGCGTCTCGGCGAGGCGCAGCGGGCGGCCGAGCTCCTGCACCGGGCCGGTGCCGAGTCCGAGGACACTGACGTCGTGCGCGATGCGCGCCGCATGGAGTCCGAGATGCACCTGCGGACCGGCGACCTCGACGCCGCGAGGAACGCGCTGCACGCCTTGCGCGACGCCGAGCCCGACGACGTCGACATGCGTTTGGAAGTCGCGGAACGCTTTGCGCGCTCGCTGCTGCTCGAGGAGGCGACGCTCGAATACGAGGGGGCGCTCGCGATCACGAGCGCCCCCGAGGAGCGCGCGCGCGTACTCTCGGCGCTCGCCGCCCTGCACGAGGAGCGGCTCGAGGGCGGCGCCGCGCTCGAGCGCTCGTTCGAGGCGCTCGATCTGCTCGGTCGCGGGCATTGGCTCGCGCGCGATCTGCGTGCGCGCGTGCTGCGCCTCGCGCGCCGCGCCGGAAAGCTCGACGAGCTGATCGAGCGCTACGAGGCGAGCATCGCGCAATCGGGCGGGGATCTCGCCGTGCGCGAGGCGCTCGCCGAGGCCCTCGCCGCGGACAGCCGTTTCGAGCGCGCGCTCGAGGTGCTCGAGCCCGCGGTCGAGGCCAAGCCGAGCGACGTCGCGCTCGGACGCAGGCGCGTCGAGATCGCCCGCGCGGCCGACAGGGGCGACCTCGTCGTCCGCGAGTACCAGCGTCTGCTCGCCGAGCATCCGCGCGATGTCGAGCTGGCGTTCGAGCTCGGCGTGGCGTTCGTCGAAGCCGAGCAACTCGAGCAGGCGCGCAGGCAATGGCAAGGGTTGCTCGAGCGCTCCCCCGAGGCGCGCCTCGCGAGAAGGATGGCGCGCGTATGGAGGGAGCACCGGCGCGATGCTCTCGCCGAGGAGCTGCTGCTAGGCGCGCTCGAGCTGGCACCGTCGGAGCTCGACACCTACGCCGACCTCGCCGAGCTCATGCGCGACGCCGAGCGCTACCTCGAGGCACAGGCGACCCTCCTGCGCGCCGAAAGCTCGATCGCTCAGACGGCGACCGACCTGCGCGCCCTCGCGAAGATCTTCGAACAGCATCAGCTCTACGATCCATCACGGCGGACCTACGAGCGCGCGCGAACGCTGGCTCCGGGCGACGCGACGCTGCTCGTGGAGCTGGCGCAGGTCCAGGTCCTGCGCGGTGAAGTCGCGTCGGCCGCGCGCGTCATGCGCGAGGCGGTCGACCTCGCGCGCCAGCCGGGCGTGCGCAGCTACGCCGTGCAGCGGCTCGCCCAGCTCGTGATGGCCGAGAGCGCCGCGGTCGGTGGAGTCGAGCTCTGGGCCGCGCGCGAGCTTGGCCCAATCGAAGCGCGGACCACTGCGCCTGGACCGTACCTCGTGTTCGCCGCGATCGCCGAAAAGAACGCGGCCTACGCGCGTGCGGCGCAGACCCTCGAAAAGCTGTTGGAAGTGCGGCCCGACGACGTCGACGCGCGCCTCTGGGCGGCCAGACTGCTGGCGCGCACGCGCGTTCGGGCCGACAAGGAGCGCGCGATCGAGCACTACACCCGGCTGGAGCTTCTGGTTCCGACGCGCAGGCGCGAGTTCCTCGAGCACAAGTTCGAGCTGCTCCACGAGCGGGGCGCGACGCCCGAGGTGCTGCGCATCCTGTCGGAGCTGCGGCTCGAGGTCGCTGGCGATCCGGCGGGACTCGCGGCGGTCGCCGAACACCACGCCAAGCTCGCGCTGCTCGAGGACGCGGTCGAGCTGTACGCCGACCTCGTGCGTCTCGTGCCGGGCGACGCGCACGCGCGCATTCGTCTCGGCGAGCTCTCGCGCGGCATCGGGCAAAGGCGCGACGCGCTCGTGCAAGCGCGCGCAGCGTTCTGTCTCGCCGGTCCGGAGGAGGTCGAGGCCGCGTTCGAGCTGCTCTACTACCTCGTCACCTCCGGCGACTCGGTGCAGAGCGAAATCGAAGGCCTGCTGGAGCGCGTGCGCAGCAACCCGTACGACATGTGCGCGCCGCTGCTCGCAGCGGAGCTCTTGCGCTACGAAGAGGAGCCGCAGCGCGCGCTCGAGGTGCTCGGGATCGCGCTCGGGCGCAGCCCCCACGAAGCACGCTTGCTCGAGAAACGCATCGAGATCTTGCGCGAGTTCGGCAAGCACGAGGAGGCCCGGCGTGACCTCGAGACGCTCGCCAAGTGGACCGATCTCCCGAGCGAGGTCGCGGCCCTGGAGTTCTTGATCACGAACCTCGAGCTCGAGGACGACGCGCAGGCGCTGCGCTGGGCGCACGAATGTGAAGGACCGCTCGTCGCGGTGCGAACGATGAACGAGGCGTCGCGCGCCGATCTCGCGTGTGCGTTCCTGGTGCAAGTGACCACGGGTCGACACGCCGAACCACTCGTCTTGATGGCACTCGCGGACGCTTGTGCCGCAACCGATCAGGGTGAGCTCGAGGTCGCGACGATCCTGCGCTACGGTGAACAGGTCGAGCTCTCGACCCGTCTCACCGCACGGCTCGGGAGGGTTCACTTCAAGATGGGGCTCATCGGCAGCGCGCGCAGCTACGGGCTCGAGCTGGTCCGGAAGGGCGCGAGGCCGGCGACGCTGAAGTCCTACTTCGGCTCGATCGGGCAACCCGAGTACTACAAGGAGGTGCGCTTCGACGGGATCATCGCGCGACCCGTCGACCAGGCCGAGATCGAGAACGCACTGTTCACCGTCCTACGCGAGGAGGACGCGGGGCGCGCAGTGGCGCTCTCCAAGCGCATCCGCGCGAGCTCGATCCAGAGCGGCCTGCATCCACCCACGTTTGCGCTGCACGGCTGGCAACGCTACCTGCGCGAGGCGGAACTGACGATCCTCTCCCAGGCTCCGACGTTCCTCGCGCGCAGACTCGGCGAGCTCGAGCGGATGATCTACGATTCGCCCGAGCCCGGCCTCGAGGTGTGGACCGAGTTCGCTTGGCTGACCGTTGTCGACCGTTCGCGTCCCGCGACGCTGCGCACGCGGGTGCCGACCTTGAACGAAGGCGCTCGGCCCGTGCGCCAGCTCCGCGCGCTGCAGCGGGCGGTTGCGCAGCACGCGGACGCACCCGAGCTCTTGAGTGCCGCGGGCTTATTGTTCGACATGCTCGGGGATTATCGCGCGGCGCTGACGTGCTACGAGACGCTGGGCGACCTCATGACTCTCCCCCAAGAGGCGGCGTGGCTCGAAGTCGCGGCGTTCGTGCCCGAGCGTGCGAGGTCGGCGCGCTTTCGGTCAATGCGCTTACAACAGAGACGCATCCAGGTCCTTCAGGGTCAGCGCGGTGCGAATGTCCTTCCCGCGCCGAAGGTTGCGCTCGGGACCGCGGGGCAGCGGCCCACGAGCTCGGCGGCGGTGCGCCGGCGCGCGCTGCGCAACGTGCTCTCTCCCCGCGAAGCGCAGCGCAACCGCGTGCTCCGTCTGCGCGAGCTCGGGCGCGACGAGGAGGCGCTGGCGCTCTTGGCCGAGATGAAGTCCGTGCATGGCGAGGGGATACACCTGTACTTGTTCATGAGCGAGGGGCACTTCCTCGTCGGCCAGAACCGCGCCGGACGCGCGGCGCTCCATGCGGCGATCGAAGCCGAGGCCGAGCTGCGCCGGACGATGGACGACACGCTGTTCGAGCTTCAGGTCGAGCCCTGGGTGCGCGAGGACTGGCAAGCGGTCGTCGACTCGTGCGCGGCGTCCGAGGGGCTCGTCGACATCTACGACGCGTTGCGCTCGAACGGTCACCGCGGGATCGCGAACTCTCTGTTGTCGCGCAACGGCTTCGCGCGCGAGGCGCGTGAGTTCTACCTCGAACGCTGGGATGTGGCGCACGCGGAGCTAGTCGCTCTCCCCGCATCGGAACCGCGGCGCGCGGAGCTCTTCACCGACGTCCACAACCTCGGCGTCAAGCTCGCTGAAGTGCACCGGCGACTCGGCTACTTCGAGCGTGCGCGCGCAATCTACGCACAGCTGCTCGAGCTCGGTCCCGAGCATGCGCAGGTGATCGACGCGCTCGCGATGCAGCGCGAATCGAGCGGCGGCCTCGAGGAGGCGCTCGCTCTGCACCGGCGGGCGCTCGGGGCCAAGTCGAAATGCGCGGACGGACCCCTTGGCCCCCTGCCCTCGCGCCTGCTCGCCGACGCGGGCATCACGTTGCCGCCCGACCTGGGAGCGACGCGGCGCTGGTCGCACATGCGCGGAATCCTGCTGGAGAACGACCCCGGCGGCCTCGTCTTCAACTTCGTCTCGATCATCCACCTCGAGCTGGAGCTCGGCCGACCGGACCGAGCGGCGACCGCGCTCGAGCTGCTCGCTGAGCACATCGGCGATACGCCGACGGCCTTCTCGCCCGGACACCTGGCGCGCTCGGTTCTCGACTACGAGCTCGGAGGCGAGCTCGGCCGTGTCTTGCGCACGCTGTTCCGCATCAGTCCCGTGCAGCTGCGGGTCCTCACCGTCTACACCGTGTGGCTCGAGTCCGAGGGACTATGGGAAGAGGGCCTCGAGGTGCTGGCTCACACCGATGTGGACCGCGCCACCTCGAGCGCGTTCACCGAGCTCGTCGAGGCGAAGCGCAAGGTGTTCGAGGAGATGCGCGCGCGCGAGCAGGCCGCGAGCCCGGACGACCGCTGATCGATGCACCTCGCGATCTTTCTGGCGGCTTCACTCGCAGTCGGCAGCAGCGCGCCTCGCGCGCAGGACGAGTCGCGCTCGATCGAGTCCTACCGCGCGTACCTCGAACGGGCGCCGCACCACGAGCGCGTCTTCGAGCAGTTCGTGCGGGTGGCGACCCTCGAAGGCGCCCTCGAGGGGTGCCTCGACTCGTACCGGAGCGCGCATGCGAGCGATCCCGAGCACCTGCCGACGCGTGTCGTCTACGCCCGGCTGCTAGCGGTGACCGGCAGCCCGCGCGACGCGCTCGAGCTGCTCGAGCGCGAGTCGCCGCCGTCCCCCGAGACGCTCGTCTTGCGCGCGCGCCTGCACGCGCGCCTCGGCGAGCGCGGGACGGCAGCGGAGTTGTTCGCCCGTGCCGCGACCGAGTCGGATGACCTCGAGCTCGCCTGTGGCGCGCACCGCCAGGCGGCGGACCTGCACTTCGCGGCGGGCGCGATGGACGAGGCGCGCGATGCGCTGTTCGCCCTGCGCGACACGTCGCCAGGCGACGTCGACCTGCGCCTCGAGGTCGCCGAGCGCTTCGCGCGTTCGTCCCTCGCCGCGCTCGCGGTGGCGGAGTTCGAGGCGGCTCTCGAAGTCGTCGCGGACGCGCCGTCCGAGCGCGCCCGCGTCCTCGCGCGCCTTTCGGCTCTGCACGAGGAGCGCTTCGAGGGGCGGCGCGCCCAGGAGCGCGCCTGCGAGGCGCTCGCACTCCTGGGCCGCGATCACTGGCTCGCGGCCGAGCTGCGCGCGCGCATCCTGCGTGTCGCCGCGCGTGGCGGGCGGCTCGCGGAGCTCGTGGCCGAACGCGAGGTGTACGCGCGGGAGCGCCGGCACGAGCCGGACGCCCACGAGTCACTCGCCGAGGCGCTCGAGCTCGCCGGCGATCCAGCGCGCGCGCTCGCGGTCCTCGCGCCCGTCGTTGCGGCGCGTCCGGACGACGCTCGCGTCGGTCGCTGGCGGATCGCATTGGCGCGCGCCGCGGGCGACGTCGACTTCGTGGTTCGCGAGTACCAACGCCTCTGTGCGCAGCGGCCGGAGGACGTCGAGCTCGCCTTCGAGCTGGGTGCTGCGTTCTTCGAAGTGGGGCGCGAGGAGCAGGCGGTGTCGACGTGGACGGCCGCGCTCGACGCGCAGCGCGACTCGACCTTTGCGCTGCGGATCGCCGAGGCGTGGCGCGAGCGCGGTCGCGATGGGTTGGCCGAGACCGTGCTGGAGCGAGCGATCGGATACGCGCCCTGCGATGTGGGCGCCTACGTGGCCCTGGCGCGCCTGCAGCACGCTGCGCTGCGGGACGCGGACGCGCGCGCGACGCTCGAGCGGGCCGAGCGGGCACTGGCGGGTCGCCCGAGCGAGTGCTTCGCGTTGGCCCAGATCCACCGCGAACACGGCGCGCAACAGGATGCGCGGCGTCTTCTGCTCGAGGCCATGCGTCTCGCGCCGGGCGACGCGGACGTGCGCATCGCGCTCGCCGGCCTGCTCGAGGAGCTGGGCGAGGTCGAGGCCGCGGAAGCGGCGCTGCGGGCCGCCGTCGATCTCATTCAGGAGGCTGGCAAGCGCGAGTCGGTGCTCGGACGCCTCGCGACGCTCGCCAAGAAATCGGGCAGCGACCTCGAGCGGAGGTCGGTCCTGGCGACGCACGGGGAGACCGTGCACCAGCCCGGTCCGTTCCTCGTACTCGCGGCGATCGAGCTCGAGCGCGGCGACCCGCGCCAAGCTGTGTTCTGGCTCGAGCAGTGGCTCCAGGTCTGGCCCGACGACACCGACGTCCGCGAGTGGGCCGGGCGTCTGTGTGAGCGCGGCCGCCAGAGCTTCAAGGCGATCGAACACTACACGCTCCTGGCGCGCGCGGTGCCCGCCCGCCGGCGCGCGTTCCTCGATCGCGTCGTCGTCCTGCAGCGCATCGAGGGGCGGACACGCGACGCGCGGGCGACGCTGGCAGAGATGCGCACGCTGGTGACGGGCGATTCGCTCGGTCTGCGAACGGTGGCATCGCACTACGTGGCGCTCGGCGAATCGAAACAGGCCATCGAGCTGTTGCGCGAGGCCGTGCGGCTCGCGCCGCGGGATGCACCGGCGCGCATGCTCCTGGGCCAGGCGCTGGGCGAGGCCCACCTCTACGCGGATGCGCTCGTTCAGGCTCGCGCCGCTTTCTGCATGACGACGGGTGCCGACGCTCGAGCTGCCTCCAGGCTGTTCCACGAGCTGCTCGAGGGCGCCGGTCTGATCGAGTCCGAGCGCTCGCGCCTCGTCGAGCGAATGAGCCAGAACCCCTACGACGCCTGCGCGCCGTTACTGTTGGCCGATCTCTTGGCTCCGGAGGCCGCACTCGACGTGCTCGACGCGGCGCTCGCGCGCAGTCCGCGCGAACGCGCGCTCCTCGAGCGTCGCATCGACCTCTTGCGCGGGCAGGGTAACTACACCGAGGTTCGCCGCGATCTGCTCGCGCTCGCGGATTGGAGTGACGTGGACGCACAAAGGGTCGCGCTCGAGCTCGCTGCCGCTAGCGCGGCGATCGGATTGGAGGACGAGGCGTTCGCCTGGGCACAAGCGTCCGGCGACGCGCTCGCCGCCGCGCGCGGGATGATGGAGGTGGGGGCGCACCCGGCCGCGCGGCGCTTCCTCGTCGAGCGCACCGCGAACCGCCGCGTCGACCCCGAGCTGTTGATCGCTCTGGCCGACGCGTGC
This sequence comes from bacterium, assembly GCA_024226735.1. GTDB lineage: Bacteria > Planctomycetota > UBA1135 > UBA1135 > JAAELL01. The sequence goes on from JAAELL010000046.1 coordinate 22,883, forward strand.
GCCGGCGCGGGGGACCACGAACTGGAGGCCACGACGCTCGAGCGGTACGCCGAGCAAGCCGCTCCGGCCGCGTCGCTCGTCGCCCGGTTGGGAGCCGCTTACCACGCGCGTGGGGACACGCAGGCGGCGCTCGAGTGCGGTCGGCGGCTCATCGCGATGCAGGCGTACCCAAAGACGGTGAAGACGTACTACGCCAGGATCGGCGAGCTCGGAACCTACGCGGCCGAGCGCTACGAGGGCATCGTCGCGGACCCGAGCAACCGCACCAGGATCGATGGGGCCGTGACGGAGCTGTTCACCGAGGACGAGGGCCTCGGCTCGGCTGTAGCTCTGGTGCGCAGGATCCGCCAGAGCGCCCGGCGGCAGGGTGCTCATCCCGCCGATTTCGAGCTCGCGCACTGGCTGCGTCTGCTCGCCGAGACCGAGCTCAGCTACCTGCAGCTCACGCCGGACGCGTGCACGGGGCGCTCGACTCGGCTGGCGGCCAAGCTGCGCTCCGGCGGCGAGCTCGAACGGCATGAGTGGATCGACTACGCGTGGCTCGCCGTTCTCGACCTTGCGCAGCCGGGCACGGCGCGGACCCGGCTGCCGACGCTCCGCGGCGGCGCCGGGCCGACCGCGGACCTCGAAGCGATCGTCGCCGCGTCGCAGCGCTTCGCGGACGCACCCGAGCTATTGACGCCGGCGACCCTTCTGCTGCACATGGCCGGAGACTTTGAGCGCGCATTGGCGAGCTACCGCCGGTTGGAGACGCTGCTCGGCGAAAGCACGGAGCTCCGCTGGCGCGAAGTGCCGTCGGTGCACTTCCCCGCGGCCGGCTCCAGCGCGACGTTCTTGCCGAACGCCGCCCGGCAGCCGCTGGTGCGCAGGTCCGACAGGAACACCTTCCGGATCGTCGCGTCCGCGGACGAAGCACGGCGCGGGCAGATGCTGTGCCTCCTGGCGCTGGGGCGAACCGTGGAAGCCGAAGCGATCCAAGCGCGTCTCGTACCACCCGATTCCAAGCTTGCCGAGGCCCACGTCTTTCTGGGTGAGGCGTTCCTCATCACCGGTTTCGAGGCTCGTGCGCTCACTGCGCTCGAAGCCGCGACCGCCATTCGCGGAGCGCCGCGCAGCAACGTCCGCAGTCATCACTCCGAAGTCGCCAGTCAGGATTGGTGGTCGTTCGCCTGGAACTGCGCCGACAGCGGCAGGGCGTTCGAGGCCTACCGCTTTCTGCGTTCGCGGGGTCAGCGTCCCGTGAGCGAGTACATGCTCCAGCACAACTTGATCGCGGTCGAGCTAGGCACCTGTTACGAGCGCGCGTTCGAGGAGGCCTGGAGCCGCCGTGCGACGCCGAGCGCTTCGCCCGGGATCGAACCGACGTACGACGACCTCTACGACCTCGTGGTCCAGCTCGCGGAAGTCGAGAAGGTCCTGCGCGGGACGGACAAGTCGCGCGCGGCTTTCGAGCGGGTCTCGACGCTGACGTATGGGCGGCCCGCGACTCTCGACGCGCTAGCGGCGCGCAGCGAGGCGATCGACGGCTTCGAGGCCGCGGTGCGCTTGCACGAGAACGCGATCGCGCTCAAGCGCGAGGGCGTCGCATATCGCGAGGACGGCATCGGGGTCGAGCCTCTGTTGAAACTGCTCGAGGCGGACGGCGACGACGACGAGCGTTGGCGCCGCGCCCGGCGCCCGTTCGTACTGCGCGACCCAAGCAGCGGCGGCTTCAACTACGCCTCGCTGGTGCGCCTACACCTCGAGCTCGGCCGGCCGGCCGAAGCGCTCGCCGCACTCACCGCCCTGCGCGAAACGCGCCGCGGCGACTCGCGCTTGGTGACGCGTTGGATGTGGGACGCGATCCGCGGGAGTCGCTACGACCTCGGAGACGAGCGCGCGCGGTTCGAGGAGCTGCTCGAACCGCGCAGGCGTTGACTTGGCTTCGCGGGCCTACGGATGCGCGAGCCGCCCGAGGCGATCGCCGCGATCGCGCGCGAAGCGCCGGATGCCTTCCAGGAGGTGCTCCGAGTCGAGGTGGGCCTCGACCTTGACCTCCTCGACCGAGCCACCGGTGCGCCAGCGATCGTCCCAATCGGAGGTCATCGCGTACTGCTCGGCGACCTTCGACGACAGCCACGGGTGCATGCCGATGCGCGAGCCGTTGGAGATCACGGTCGAGTCGAGCCAGTCGGCCTTGTGCAGGACGCGGTCGCGGTAGTCCTTCGATTGGCGCATGAAGAGCTCGTACGACACCGCGGCGACGAGCTTGCAGTTCGGCGCGTCACCCGCGTGGAACTTCGGCAAGAGCTCGAAGATCGAATCGGTCGTCGACGTGCCTTCGATGATGATCGTGCCTTCCTTCGGCCGCGTCGGATCGTAGTCGCGGATGACGTAGGCGCCCTTGGCGGCTTCCTTGTAGCTGGGCACGCCGAGCGCGCCGCGGTCGGGGATCGTGACGTTCGGGCGCGTCAAGTGGAGGGCGATGATGGGCACGTCGGTCGCGAGGGCGGCGGCGAGCGCCGGCGCGACCTCGTTGTGCTCCCACGGGCGCACGTTGATGACGTGCCCGGCGGGGAAGAGCTGCGTGACGACGGGCGCGAAGATGCCGAAGTGGGTGCGGCTGTCCTCGGCCGTCTCGGGGCCGGAGTGGCCGGCAACCCAGATCACCTTGCCGACCTTGAGCTCGCAGTCCTGGGCGAGCTGGCTGAACAGGCGCATCAGCCCGTACTTGAGGTACGAGAACGAACCGTAGGTCGAGCACGCGCCCCAGTAGCCGAGGAAGCTCTCCTCGGGTGCTTTCGACATGTTCACCGAAGCGAGGCCGCAGACGAGGCCCGAGTTGGTGAATTCGGTGATCTGCTGCGGCAGGAGCGCGCCCGTCGGGTTGTCGTTGCGCTCGTACCAGTCGAAGCTCGGCTTGCCCTCGAACTCCTTGCAGAAGCCGGAGATCGCGGTCGAATCGGCGAGGTCGGCGGAGCACGCCAGAACCAGCGGCCGGCCCATGCGCTCCTTCGCGAGGCTGTTGACCCACGCGCCGAACTTCTTGAATCCGTCCTTGTTGGCCGCCTTCGTGCCGGGCGCGACGAAGAGCTCCTTGGGCAGCTCGTCGACGTCGAGCCAGGAGCGGTCCTCGTGCATGTTGCGCGCGCCGTCGAGCTGGAACGTCTTCGGCTCGTCCGGAATCGATTCGCCGAGATCGACGAGCCTGCCCGCGAGGTATTCGGCGAGCCCGTCGGTTTCGCGCAGGACCGAGAACACAGTCTCGAACCAGCCGCGCGTCTGATCGCGCACCGCGTCCTCTCCGCCATCGCTCGTGTCGCCGAAGCCGTCGAACTTCACGCCGTACTTGTCTTGGAAGTCGCTGCGACAGCGCCAGAACAGTTCCGTGTTGCGCTTGTGCGCGGCGCCGTGCGAGGGGGCGTCGAACTTGTGGTAGCCGCGGCCCTTGCGGCTCTTGAACCAGACGCAGCCGGGGCGGCCGCCGGGTTTCTCATCGGCGGTGATCTCGAGCAGCGCGCGCGTGAGCTGTGCGTAGTCGGTGCCGTCCTCGGCCCCCGCAACGCGCCAGCCGTAGCTCTCGAACCACTCCTTCGGCGTACCGTGCGCGACCTCCGAGTTCGCGAACGAGTCGATGCCGTGATCGTTCCAGTCGAACAGGTAGATGAGGTTGTCGAGACCGAGCCCGAAGGCGGAGTTCTTCACCTCGTGGTGGGCGCCGGCGGTGTGGCCGCCCTCGCCCTCCATCGCGAACACGCGTGTGTCCGTCCCCGCGTGCTTGAGCGCAATCGCTTCGCCGAGCGCCGCAGGTGCACCGTGTCCCGAGGGTCCGGTGTTGAACTTGAAGAAGAGCGTCTTGCCCTCCATCTCCGCGTGGCCGGGCAAGCGGCCGTTGTGGCGCAGCCACAACAGATCTTCCCAGGTGAGCGTGCGGTCCGCGCCGCCCGGAACGAGGTAGCGCGGGTCTCCCGTGCGCTCGTGCATGATGCGCAGCGCCTCGTGATAGACCGCCAGCATCGCGTAGGTGCCCGGGTTGCAGTGGCCCGCGACCAGGACGTAGCGGTCGCCGAACGGGTGTTCGGGCCGGCGGATGTCCCAGCGCATGCCGGCGCCCAGGGTCGCCGCGACCATCATCGGCACCTTCGAGCGCGACCCGCCGGGGTGGCCGCTCTGGCGCAGGTTCAGCATCAGGTCGATGCACTGGTCGATCAGATCACCGACCGTTTCCCAGCGGTGGAAGTGCTGGCTGAGCTCGTCGAGGGTCGATTTCTTGGCGGAGTCGAGGATCGGCATCGTTGCGCGTGGGGTCTGGATCGGGGGGATCGAGGCCACACTATAACCGAGGCGCTGCGCCATCCGGACATGCACACGGGGCGTCCCTGCCGATGGCCGGGGCGCCCCGTGGTCCTCGCGCTCCGCCGCTCAGCGGTCGCTCGAGCGCAGGAAGCTCAATCCGTACTGGGACGGCCGCGTGGTGCGGCTGACCGAGTTGTCGCTCTCGGGGCGTTCTCCGTCGTGATTGCAATCGCAGGGGACCTGCTCCTCGATCCGCTCATCGATCGACTCCAGGGCGCGTTCGAGCCGGTCGAGGCGCCGCTCGACCGACGAGCCTCTCGATCCCCGGGCGGGCGGGCTCGCCAGCGGCGCTCTCGTCGCCGGCGTCCGCGTCGTGCGCACGTTCGTCCGCAACGTCCGCGACGTGCGCACGTTCGTCCGCGACGGCGCGCGGCGGCGCTCGACCGTGAGGCGAGTCGTGGCGCGTGGGGCGGCGGAGACTCGACCGCGCACGCTGCGCGTGCCGGCGAGCGGCGCGCGTGAACGGCCGCGGCCTTCGAGGGCGTCGAGTCGCGACTCGAGCCGGTCGAGGATCTCGATCAGCTCCGCGTGCGCACTCGAGTCGTGCGAGGAGCGTGCACGGCGCCGGCGGCGCACCGGTTCCGGCTCCGGCTCCTGCGCGCGTGCGGGTTCGGCGGCGCGGAAGCCGTCGGCCACGCGCGGCGCCGCCGCGATCGACGTGAGCGCGGGAACGGGTGCGATCGGTGCGATCGGTGCGATCGGTGCGATCGGTGCGATCGGTGCGATGGATGCGATCGGCGCGATCGGCGCGGCGACGTCCTGCGTGCCGCGACCAGCGACGCAAACGAGCGTGCACAGAATGACGACCGTCTTCATCGGGACCCTCCCGAAGAACGGCGCTCGCCACCGACGACCTCGCGCCGCAACGTCTTGACGTCGTCGCGCAGACCGCGCATGTCATCCTTGAGGTCTTCGACGAGCTTCAGGATCTCGCGCAAGAGGTCTTCCTCACCGGCATCCGCCACGTCCGCGGCGTCGCGTCGATCGACGATGATGCCAGCACCGTCGACGGTGCGCACGCGCGCGTCGGCGAGGGGCCGGCCGGAGCGATCGACGACGCGTCCGCTGATGCCGCTGACCGCGAACCGACCCCTGGCGTCGGTGCGCACATTCTCGCCGGTCACGGTGAGCGTTCCGTCCGCGTCGACCGCCAAGATCGTCGGCGGCTCGGGCTCTGTATCGTCGCTCCTGCCGCGCCTGCCCCTGGGAGCCCTGACTTTCGGGACCTTGACCTTCGGAACTTTCACTTTGGGCACCTTCACCTTCGGCGCCTTCACCTTCGGCGCCTTGGGCGGCTTCGGCAGCTTGGGAGCTTTCAGCGTCGGTCCAGCCGGTCCGGGAGCGCCGGTGCGCGAGCGTGTACGCAGGCGCGTATCGCGCTGGGTCGTGCGCCGCTCGCGCTGGGTGTTGCGGGACCCGGTCCTCGTGCGCGGAGCGCCCGCACGGGGCTCATCCGGTGCGTCGCCGCGCGCGCCCTCGAGGCGCTGGATGCGCCGCTCGAGCTGCTCGAGACGGCGGCGGATCTCGGCGTGCTCACGCGCGCCCTGGGCGTCGGAGCGACTTTGCTCCTGGTGCTCCGCCCGGCGGCGGCTGGACTCCTCCTGGGCGAGGTTACGCCGGAGCGCGTTCTGCGCGGCCATGTCCGTCGTCAGCTGTTCGCGCACGTTGGCGAGATTGCTCTCGATCGTGCGGCGCTGGGCTTCGACCTCTGCCAGCTCCCTTTGAGCGCGCTTGTACTGGGGGTGCTGGGCCTTGAAGCGCTTCTGCGCGTCGCGCGCCTTCTCGGCCTTGTCGCGCCGCACCGCTTCGAGCTGCAGACGCAGCGCTTCTTGGCTCTGGAGCGCGGCCTGTTCCGCATGCAGTCTGGCCTGCGCGATGTCGAGCTTGGCGCGTGTGCGGTCGATCGCCTTGGCTTCGGCTGCTTGCTCGGTGAGCACGTCCGCGAGGCGCGCTTCGACGTCCGCCGCTTCTGACTCCGCGGCGCGGACGGCCGCGCGCACCTCCTGCAGGAGATGCTCGGCTTCGCGCGCCACGTTCTCGGCGTCCTGTGCGTCCGCGGTCTCGCGCGCGATCGCCAGCTCCAGCTCGTGCTTCTCCGCTTCGTCGGCCTTGTCGGCCTTGTCCGCGCGCCGCAAGCGCTTGATCGTCGCGTCGATCGGGTCCTGCGGCGCGGGCTCCGATGCTTCGGCTACGTCCGCGTTGGCGGTCAAGCTCGCGTCGCTGACTTCGGGTGCGTCGGGGACTTCCGCCGCGAAGATGCTCGCCATGAGGTCTCCGGTCGTGCCGGCCTCGGGGGCGTCGTCCTGGACGTGGGTCCAACGCGAAACCGCTGGTGCGGCGAGCGCGACCGCGACCGCGAGGGTGTACAAGCTGCTCTTCATCTATCGGTCCTCCTGGTTCTCTCGTTGGATACGCTCGAGCTGGGCTGAAAGGGCACGCAGCTGTTCGAGTCGTCTGTTCATGAGGTCCGCGCGTCGTTCGACCGCCCGGATGCGGCCCGCGAGGGCGGGGGAAACGCGGCGCCCGGCCGCGAGCATGCGCAGCTCGTCGACCGACGCCGCGACGGTGCGGCCTTGCACGTCGATCTCCGCCAGCTCGGCGGCGAGTGCCGCGAGCGGTGAGACGGGGGGCACGGTCGTGCGTGCGATGGGGGGGCGCGCCGGCTCGACGAGGGCGTCGGTGGCGCGCTCGGTCGTGAGCGGCGCACGCGCCGGCGCCATGGAGCCGAAAGCGCGATCGATCTCGGTCGCGTGCGCCGAGAAACCGGGCGCGTAGAGGATCGTCGTTCCGAGCGCGAGGGTCAGCATCGGCACGACCCACTGCGGCCGGCTGTCGCGCCGCTGGGTGTCGAGGATGCGCTCGACGCGCAGGCCCAGCGGGGAACGCTTGTCGGCCATCCCGCACGCCGGCACGGGCCGCGACCGCGCGACGATCCAGGCGGCGACCTCCGCGAGGCAGCGCGCCAGGCCGAGGCGATCGCCGGTGTAGGTGACGGCATCCTCGTCGCACAGGTACTCGGCGCACTCCGACAGTCGCCTGCGGGCGAGCCGGTTGAGGGGCTGGAAGAAGAAGGCCGTCTCCAGGATTCGGCACAGCCCGAGCCACAGCGGGTCGAACCGGGCGATGTGCGCGAGCTCGTGGCCGAGCATCGCGCGCTGCAGGTCCGCGTCGAGATCGGTGATGGCGCGCGGCGGCAGGAAGATCTGCGGACGGAAGACCCCCGTTGCGATCGGTCCGCGCAGGCGCGGTGCGACCGCGAGGCGCACGCGGCGCCGGACACCGGCGCGGAGCCGTAGGTCCTCGAGCATCGCGAGGGTCGGCCCTTCGGACAGCCGCTTGGCTCCGATGAGCTCGCGCGACAGACGCATGCGCGCCACCGCGAACAGCGCGACGATCAGCGCGCCGCCGACGAGCCAACCGGCGATCGCCAGAACCGGGAAGCGCCGCTCCGGGACGAGCGTCGCCAAGAGCGCGTCGACGTCGAGCGCCCGCGGTTCGGCCAGGGCGAGCGGCACCGGGCCGGGCGGAGCCGCGTCCGCGGCGAACGAAGTCGTCTCCTGGGACGCGGGCATCCAGCGCGCGAGGTCCGTGCGGCCCGCTCCCGGAATCGGGGTGAGCGATTGGAACGAGGCGGTCACGAGCCCGCCGACGAGCGCGACGCGCCAGACGAGCTGCTTGACGCGCTCCGCCCCGAGGCGGCTCGTGACGATCCACGCCAGCCCGAGCAGCGCCGTCGAATGCAGCGCGTACGTCGCGAGCCAGGCGAGGATCGCCAGCTCGAGTGAGGAGTCCGCCATCACGCGTGCCCCTCTTCGCCGCGGCCGCGCTCTTCGTCGATCTGGCGCTGGATCTGGCCCAGCTCGTCGGGGTCGATCTGCTGCTCGGTCAACAGGTGGTTGACGAGCGCGGCCGCACTCCCGGCGAACAGCCGCTCGGTCAGCTCACCGACCATCGAGCGGTTGACCTCACGCTCGCTGACGGTCGGGGAGTAGACGAACTGACGCCCCGCCGTGCGGTGGGTGACGACGCCCTTCTTCTCCATCTTCGAGAGCATCGTCGCGATCGTCGTGAGGGCCAGGCCGCGCCCCTCCAAGAGCGCCGCGTGCACCTCGGCTACGGTCGCTTCACCCCGGATCCACAGCTCGCGCATGATGGCGAGCTGAAGATCCCCCAGTTGGATGCTCTGTTTCATGTATGCCTCGTGCGTCCCAGCCGTCGGAGCGTTTGGACTACTCCGGTAATACTACTGAGGTAGTAGATTTGCCAGGGGGCCCGCCGACAGGCTTGCGTAAAGCGTCGGAAACCGTGCGGGCAAAAGGAGTTCGTGCGCCTCTCAGTCGTCCTTCGCGGCCGAGCATTCCTCCGCCGACCGTGTGCGTGTGCAGCCGCACGACCTCCGTACCCGAATGCGTGAGCGCGTTGTCGACGAGGTTCCAGACGGCGCGGCGCACCGCGTCCGGATCGAGCGCGCCGGTGCTGCGGACCTCGCCCCGCTCGAGCTCGAACCGCACGCCACTCGCTTCGACCTTGTCGCGCGCCTGGGCCGCGACATCGTCCAAGAAACGCCCGAGATCGACCTCTTCGATGCACAGCTTCGCGTGTTCGCCGCGCTCGATGCGCGAGAAGTCGAGCACGTCATCGACCAGCCGGCGCAGTCGGTCGGCCTCCCGCCGGATCGCACCGTAGTAGTGCTCGCGCGCTGCGTGCACGATCCGTTCGGGGTCGGTGCTGCGGAGCTCGAACACGAGCGAGGTCCCCGGCAGCTCGGTCGCGCCACGCACGCGCACGCCCTCCTCGGTGGCGGTCGGGCCGAACTCGCTGTCCTCGTTCCCGACCCGGATCTTGAATCGCGGCAGCCGCAGGTGCTTCTTCACGGCGCGGCCGAGCGCGTCGTAGGAGCTGAAAAAACCGGTCCCCGCTCCGGCTGCGTCGCGGCGCGAGAGGAACGGACCGTGCTTCGTGTCCGTCACGGTCCAGGGCCTGGACTGGCCGTGTCAACGCGATGTCACCGGGTTCTCGGCGGAACGCGCAATGCCGGCCGCCGGCAGTGACATGATGGTGAGGGCTATCGTCCCAATCACCCGATGCAAACTCGATCCTTCGCTCTGCTGCTGGTCGGTGCGGCACTCGCCGCGTCGGCCGGGCTGCTCTGCCCGAACCGCGCGCCCGCGGAGCCGACTCTGATCGCTGAGGCGCGCTTCGACTACCGCGACGATCACGGTCCGGGGCGCATCGTCGCCGAGGTCCGTGTGCGGCTCGAGCGCACGGCGGACGGCAGGGCCATCCTGCGCGTCGTACCTTCGGCCGCCGGCCCGCTCGTCGACCCGATTCCCGGCTACCGCGGAGTGCGTGGGAGCAACCACTGCACGGCGCTCGAGCTCGGGCGTCTCGCGAACGCGGACGCGATCGAGCTGGTGACGCGACCGCTCGGGGATGCGGAGCATGCGCCCGTGGACGTCGCTGCACCGGTCGGGACGCGCACGGCTCGTGTGGAGGAGCGGCGTAGGATGCCGGGCGGGAGGATCGCGCACGGCGTGCTCGGCGCGCCGCGCGTCGTCGCGCTCGATCTCGCGACTGGCGCGCTCGACACGGGCGCGTGGACGAGCTCCGTCGTCGTGCGCGGGCGCACCCGGCTCGAGGTGGAGTTCACCTTCGACGGGGAGAACGGCTCGATCGACGCGGTGCGCGGCGTCGCGGACCAACTGGAGAGATCGCAATGAATCGACAGAACGCCACCCTTCGCCGCGCCTGGAGCGCCTGGTCCCTTCTCGCCTTGCTCACGGCTGCGGCGGCTCAGGAGCGAGCGCCGAGCCCCGAGGCTCCAGCCCCGCAGCTCGCGCCGCCCGCCGACGTCTCGGACTGGCAGTCGCGCGACGACGAGGGGCGCTGGAGCCTCATCGTCGAGAGCCTCGTCGGGAAGGAGCCTGGCGCGATCGCGCAGTGGATTCCCTTCCTCGCGCGCGAGCGAGCGCACCGCCAGCTCGAGTGGATCATCACGACGCGCTCGCTCGGCACGACCGACGCGCTCACGGCGCTCTTCGAAGCCGACACGCCCGGGTGGCTGCGCGCCGCGGCGTGGCGCGTCGAGTCGCTCGACAGCCACAACCGGGATGGAGCGAAGACGCTGATCGAGAAGAAGCCCGGGCTCTACGTCGCCTGGGTGCAGCAGCATCGGGCGGCGGTCTCCCTGGCGGCTCACAAGCTCGCGGACCGGTTGAAAGAGCAAAACCCGGCCCTCCCGGCCGCCGACGTCGTCGAGCGCTACGCACCGCCCTGGACGCCGGCCGACATGTACGGTCCGCTGGCGATTGCCGCGGCCGCGCAGCCGCTCCCGCAGGGGCGGCGCGCCGTCCAGGGCATGCTGTACGAACAACAGGTCGAGCGCGCGATCGACGCGATGGCGACGCGCCTGCGGCGCCCGAGCGGTGCAACCGATACGCTCGCGAAGATCGCCGCGGGCGCGAACGAGCGCCTCGCGCTGCACGCGATCTTGGCCTTCTCGAACCTGGCATCGAACGAGGTCCCCGATCGGGCGTTGTTCGGGATCGCAGCGGACACGACGCGTACCACCGCACGGCGCGAAGCGGCTTTCCTCGGGGCGACGTACGGTTCGCCAATGCGCGTCTTCGTCCACCTGCACGAGGTCGCCAAGCTCCCGGCCGATCCGCACTGGACGACGGCGCTCAGCCGCTTGTCGGAGCTGGGCAACGGGTTCACGGTCTTGCACCTGCGCGGCATCGGCGCACGCCCCAGCTTGACGCAAGCGCAGTCCGCGCTTCTCGATGCGCACGCCCAGAAGATCGACGAGCGCGCCAAGATCGAGGTGCGCGACATGACGACGCGCAGCCGAGCGTGGATCGAATACGCCGCCTACGCTGACTTGCAGTGCGCGTCGATCGAAGGCCCGCTAGCGAGGTGGACCATCGCGACGCTGCGGGGCGGGCTCGATCAAGAGCAGATGCGCTCCACGCTGGAGGCGATCCGCGATCAGTACGAAGCCGACCCGGAGGCGACGACGCTCTTCGGCGATCTCGGCCAGAGGGTGCGTGAGTACGCCAAGCGTGTGCTGGAGTAGGGGGGGCTACTCCTCCCAGAAGCGCGACAGCCGCTTCAATGCCAGCTGCGCCCGCTCCTGTTCGCCCCCGTGACGGTAGGCGCGGTACAGGTCGAGCGCGGCGCGCTGCTCCTGCGCGTTCGCGAGGTTCGCTTCGCGCAATGCGCGGCGCACCGACTGTTCGACGCGGCGCCACTGGCGCCACGAGATCTGGATCTCGCCCGCCGCTGCCAGCAGGTTGACGGCCATGCCGACGCGGACCTCGGAGTTCTGCTCCTCCTCCAGCGCCTCCAGGAGCGTGGCAAGAGCGCGGCGGGAGCGCAGCTTCCAAGTGCCCTTCGCGGCCGCGAGGCGGGTGCCCGGGTCGGGATCGTGTAGACGCTCGAGCCACTCGGCGACCGCATCGGGGCTGAGCGTCCGCTCGAGCCGACGCGTCGCGTCGCGGACCGGGTGGTCGTGATCGAAGCGGCCGATCAGCACGCGCCAGTCGACGCTGCCCGTCTCGCGGTGCAGGTCGAACACGATCGCCCAGCCGAGGAAGTGCACCAGGACGTTGTCGCGCACCGAGGAATGGTCCGACGCTTGGATCGCGAGCAACCGCTCGATCTGTCGCGGCCCCAGCGCCTCCTCGCGCAGCTCGCGCAGCGGCCAGCAGGCGAGGCCGTCCTGGACCCAAACCCTTTCGTGCAAGAGCCCGTCGCCGAGCAACGTCGCGAGCCCTTCCTCGAACCACAGCGGAAGCTCGACGTTCTCTTCCGAGAGCCGCGCGTGGACGAGCTCGTGGACGGCCGTTCCGGGATCGGGCACGCCGATGAAGACGCCGGAACGCGCGAACGGACCGACGCCGCCGCGCGCGTGGTAGGCCTGGATGCGCGCGGGGCCGATGCCGGGGACGTGCTGCACGCCCTCTTCGCCGCCCTCCAGGACCATCGCTCGCTCCGTACCGTCCATGCTCACCGAGCCGTGCCAGGCGTGCACGTCGACGCGGTTCTCGAAGGGGCCGAGGCTGCGGGCGATCGCGTCGAAGGCCGGCTCGAAGGCCGCCTCGTAGGCCTCGACCGAGACCTCGCTGCCGGGGTTCTCGTACAGCGTCCAGCGCTCGTTGGCGGCGACGGAACGCCAGCTGGAACAGCCGCTCGCGAGGAGCGCGAGCGCGCAGGCCAACCGCAGACGCGCCGGCCAGGGCGGTGATTGGGGACGGTAGCTCATGTGCGAAGACATCGTAGCCCGGATCCACGGGCCCATGGGTGTCAGCCCTGAAAGGGCCAACAGCCCGTGGTGAAACTGACGATGCGCTGCTAAGCGGTCGAGCGGGTTCGAAAGCGCCCTTGACATGGAATAATCGAGGCCGAAGCTCCGTACGTGAACTGGACATGAACGCTCCCCGAGCCGAGAAGCCCACGCGCGCTCGCCGCCCTTCGCGCTGGACGTGCCTCTACTGCTACCACCCTTTCCGGGTGGAGCGCTCGAGCGAGCACTGCCCAGCCTGCGACGAGCTGAACTTGCGCGTCGACCAGGAGACGTTCTGGACGCGCGAGCCAGCTCTCGTGCGCGTCGAGACGATCTTGAAGGCGGCGATCGTTCTCGCGATCGGCTCGCTGACCGCACTCATGCTCGTGACGATCTCCGGCGGCGGCATGGGGCAGGGTTGGGCCATCGCCTTCCCGATCCTCGCCGGTTGGATTCTGTGGGAGACGGCGGGACTCGTGACCCGGCGCCGCACGACGCTCGACATGCGTCTTCTGTGGCCCGTGGTCTTCGTGTGCGTCGGCCTCGGTCCGACGCTGTTCCTGCTGGCGACGGGCCTCAGCGTCAGTTTTGGAAATCCGGCCGAGCTCTTGGGCGTGGGCCTCTTGTGCACCTTGCTTTGCCTGATCCCCGCTTGGCTGTGCATGTGCTGGGCGCGGTGCTTCGTGCGCTTCCGCGAGGGGCGAATCGCGCGCGGTGCCCGGTGCGGGCCTGCAGCGGCTCCCGTCGATGGGGTATCCTGAGCGGCCTTCCATTCCCCGCGAAGCTCCCCGGGCCCCGCCCAGCTCCCAAGACAATCTGACCCCTCCGAGGACAATCCGACCCCCATGGCCTCCTTCCGCGCAGAGCTGGACAAGCCCAGCAACATCGTCCTCGTGATGGTCACCGAAGACGATGGCAGCGAACACGACTATCAGTTCGACTTCGACCCCAAGTCCGGGCGCTGGGAGTTCTCCGAGCGCGATCTGCTCGAGCGCGACTTCGGCGACGAATGGTGTGACGAGCTGGAGGACGAGGTCGAGCGTCTGATCAAGGTCGGGCTCGGGGGCGAGTAGCTCTGGTCCCATGCAGATTCCGGGCTAGCAGCGCGTGGTGAAACTCACGATGCACTGGAAACCGACAGGATCCGCCCTGGCGGCGTTGCGCTTCCTCCGAGGAACCACCGGCCACGCGTCGTCAGCGCGCCTTGCCAGGACGAATCCTCCCGGCTCCCAGTGCACCGTGAGTTTCACCACGGGCTGCTAGAGATGCGCCGCGTCTTCATCCTCGTCCTCGACTCCCTCGGGGTCGGCGCCATGCCCGACGCCGACCGGTTCGGCGACGCGGGCACGCACACGCTCGATCACATCGTGCGCGCGGCCGGCGGCCTCGACGTGCCGCGCCTCGCGGCGATCGGGCTCGGCAACGTGCCCGGCGTCACCGGCGTACGTGAGGCCGTCGCGCCCGAGGGCGCCTTCGGGCGCATGGCCGAGCGCTCGCCGGGCAAGGACACCTCGACCGGGCACTGGGAGATGATGGGCTGTCCGCTGACCGAGGCGTTTCCCGTCTATTCCGAGGGCTTCCCCAAGGAGATCCTGGATCCGTGGCTCGAGCGCACGGGGCTCCCGGGCTTCCTGTGCAACGCGCCCGCCTCGGGAACGGAGGTGATCGAGCGCCTCGGCGAAGAGCACATCGCGACGGGCAAGCCGATCGTCTACACGAGCGCCGACAGCGTCTTCCAGGTCGCCGCGCACGAGGAGCACTTCGGGCTCCAGCGGCTCTACGAGGTGTGCGAGGTCGCGCGCGAGATCCTGACGCCGTACGGCGTCGGCCGCGTGATCGCCCGGCCGTTCGTCGGCGCGCCGGGAGCGTTCGAGCGAACCTACAACCGCCGCGACTACTCCCTCGAGCCGCCGCAGGACACGGTGCTCGACCGCTTGAAGGCGGCGGACGTTCCGGTCGTCGCTGTCGGCAAGATCGAGGACATCTTCGCGGGCCGCGGCGTGACGCAGTCGATCCACACCGAGGGCAACGCCGACGGCATGCGCCGTACGATCGAGCTGGCGCGCGAGCCGGGCGGCGGGCTCGTGTTCGTGAACCTCGTCGACTTCGACATGCTGTACGGACACCGGCGCGACCCCGTCGGCTACCGCGGCGCGCTCGAGGCCTTCGACCGCCAGTACGTCGAGCTCGAGGCGGAGCTGCGCGAAGACGACCTCGTCTTGATCTCGGCCGACCACGGCAACGACCCGACGTTCACGGAAGGCACCGACCACACGCGCGAGTACGTTCCCATCCTCGCCGCCGGCCCCGGCGTGCGTGGCGGCGTCGACCTCGGCACGCGCGAGAGCTTCAGCGATCTGGGCGCGACCGTCGAAGCGGCGCTCGGCCTCGAGCCGAGCGGACCCGGGCAGTCGTTCCTCGAGGCGATCCTTCCGTGAAGGAAAGGCGCCTCGCAATGGACGCCCGCGACGTCCTGCGCACGAAGCGCGATGGTGGGGAGCTGAGCCCCGAGGAGATCGACGCCTTCATCACGGGCTACTCCCGCGGCGAGATTCCCGACTACGTCGCGTCCGCGCTGTTGATGGGCATCTTCCAGGTCGGCATGGCCGAGGGCGAGCTCGCGTACTGGACGCGTGCGATGCTGAACTCCGGTGCGCGGCTCGACCTCGAAGGCATCGAGGGGCCGTTCGTCGACAAGCACTCGACCGGGGGCGTGGGCGACAAAGTCTCGCTCCCGCTCGCACCCGCGCTCGCGGCGTGTGGCGTGCGCGTGCCGATGGTGTCGGGGCGCGGGCTCGGACACACCGGCGGGACGCTCGACAAGCTCGAGTCGATCGAAGGGTTCACGACCGAGCTCGCGCTCGACGACCTGCGGCGCGTCCTCGAGTCGGCGGGCGCGGTGTTCGGCGCGCAGACCGCCGACCTCGTCCCGGCCGACAAGAAGCTGTACGCGCTGCGCGACGCGACGGGGCTCGTGGAGTCGCTGCCGTTGATCGCCAGCTCGATCCTGTCGAAGAAGCTGGCGGAGGGCCTCGACGCGCTCGTGCTCGACGTCAAGTTCGGGTCGGGAGCGTTTCTCGGGGACGCCGAGCGCGGGACCGAGCTGGCGCGCGCGATGCTCTCGATCGCGCGCAGCTTCGAGCTGCCGACGACCGTCTACCAGACCTCGATGGAGGCGCCACTCGGCCGCGCCGTCGGCCATGCGCTCGAGATCGAGGAGACCATCGCGTGCTTGAACGGCGGCGGTCCAAGGGATCTGCGTGAGCTCGTCACGACGTTCGGCGGCGAGCTGCTCGCGGCTGTGCGCCGTGCTCCGGACCGCGGGGCGGGCGCAGCGGCGATCGCGGCGAGCCTCGACGACGGCAGTGCACTGACGCGCTTTGCGACGATCGTCGAGCTGCAAGGCGGCGACCGGCGCAGTGTCCTGGAGGTCGATCTCCCGCGCGCTCCCCACGAACACGCGTTCGAGGCCGCCGGTAGTGGCGTCCTCGGCTTTGCCGACTGCCGCGCCATCGGGCTCGCGGTGTGCGCCCTCGGTGGCGGCCGGCGTGTCCCCGAGGACCGCATCGACCCCGCGGTCGGCATCGTCTGGGAGCGCACCGCCGGCGACCCCGTGCGCGCCGGCGACCTGCTCGCGCGCGTTCATCACCGCGATGGACGCGGGCTCGACGAGGCGCTCGCGCACCTTGCGTCTGGCGTACACTTCGACGCGTCCGATCGTTCTCCGCTAGTCCTGAAGCGGCTGGAAGCCTGACCCTGAGAAGACGTCCATGAACGTACTCCGCGCTCTGCTCGGACTCGCCTTCTTCTGTGCCCTCGCCTGGGTCGCCTCGACCAACAGAAAGCGAGTCAACTACCGCGTTGTCGTCGGCGGGCTCGCGATGCAGATCCTGCTCGCGGTCGTGATCCTGAAGACCAGTCCCGGCCGCGACGCGCTCGAATGGGTGTCGGGCGTCGCGACGACGCTCCTGGGGTTCGGGATCGACGGCGCGCAGATGGTCTTCGGGCCGATTGCGGGCTTCTTCGTCGATCCCGGGGCGACGCCCGAGGGCCTGCCCGCCGGCGAAGTGCGGATGTTCGCCGGCTACCCGGCGCACCTCTCACCGGCCGAGCAGGCGCAGGTGACGATCGTCTTCGGCCTGCGGGCGCTGCCGACGATCATCTACTTCTCCGCGGTGATGGGGATCCTGTACTACCTCGGGTTGATGCAGAAGCTGATCTACGTCATGGCACGCTTCATGATGTGGCTGATGCGCGTGTCCGGCGCGGAGTCGCTCGCGATGGCCGCCAACGTGTTCGTCGGACAGACCGAGGCGCCGCTCGTCGTCAAGCCGTACATCGCGAAGATGACGCGCTCGGAGCTGATGGCGCTGATGACCGGCGGTTTCGCGACGATCGCGGGATCGGTGCTCGGCGTCTACATCGGGATCCTCGGCCCCGAGTTCACCGGGCACCTGCTCGCCGCGAGCTTCATGTCGGCGCCGGCGGCGTTCGTGATGGCCAAGATCCTCGTGCCCGAGACCGAGACGCCGGTGACCGCTGGCGTCGTCGAGTTCGCCGAGGACGACAACGAAAGGCCCGCCAACGTGCTCGACGCGGCGGCCGGTGCGACGTCGGAGGGCCTCAAGCTGTTCCTCAACGTCCTCGCGATGCTGATCGCCTTCGTCGCGATCGTCGCGCTGATCAATCACTTCCTGTCGTTCATCCCCGCCGGCGACGCGCCGCTCTCCCTCGAGCGCTTGTTCGGCTGGGTCTTCTCGCCCGTCGCCTGGATGATGGGCGTCGAGTGGGCCGACTGCTTGAACTTCGGGACGCTGCTCGGCACCAAGGTCGCGGTCAACGAGTTCATCGCGTTCGGGAGTCTCAAGGCGCTGTCGATGGACGGCGCAATGTCCGAACGCAGCCTGACGATGGCGGCCTACGCCTTGTGCGGCTTCGCCAACTTCGCCTCGATCGGCATCCAGATCGGCGGCATCAGCCCGATCGCGCCGTCGCGCCGCAAGGACCTCTCGCAGCTCGCCGTGCGCGCGATGTTCGGCGGTGCATTCGCTTCATGGATGACGGCGACGATCGCGGGGATGTTCCTTTGAAGGCGACTGAACGATTGGCGGACGGCCTCGCCCAGGGCGGTGCCGCGGGGGCGCGCGTCGCGCTCGTGCTCGGCTCGGGCCTCGGCTCGTTCGCGGAGCGGCTCGAGAATGCGCGCACGATCGGCTTCGACGAGCTGGACGACATGCCCAAGAGCCGTGTTCCAGGACACGCGGGACGATTCGTTGCCGGCGAGCTCGGTGGCGTACGCGTCGTCGTGCAGTCCGGTCGCGTGCACCTGTACGAGGGCTGGAGCCCGACGGAGGTCACGCGCAGCGTGCGCGCGTTCGCGGCGCTCGGGTGCGAGGCGCTCGTCTTGACGAACGCGGCCGGCGGTCTCGCGCGCGAGTGGCCAGTGCCGTGTCTGATGCGCGTCTCCGATCACATCAACCTGCAGTCGCGCACGCCGCTCGGGGCGAACGAAGCGGGATCGGGATCGCCGTACGACGCGGAGCTGGCGCGCGCGCTCGAGGAGGCCGCCGAGCGCGCGCGCGTCGAGCTGTTCTCGGGCGTGTACGCGGGGCTCCTGGGGCCCTCCTACGAGACTCCCGCCGAGATCGCGCACCTCGGACGCATCGGTGCCCACGCGGTCGGGATGAGCACGGTTTGCGAGGCCCTCGCGGGACGCGCGGCTGGCATGCGCGTCGCTGCGATCTCGTGCATCTCGAACCCCGCCGCGGGGATCTCCGCCACGCCCCTCGACCACGGCGAAGTCGTCGCCGCGGGCAAGGCGATCGCGGGCGACTTCGAGCGGCTGCTCGCGGAGTTCCTTCCGCGCGCCGTCTAGCAGCCCGTTGAAAAAGTCATTCGGCGCCATGACGACATCCTCCACGCCCGGTCGGCACCTGAAAGCCTCCCCGAATCCACGAATTCGCCTACGTTTCCAGGCGCCAACCGGACGCGGATGCTGTCGCCC
>JAAELL010000047.1 GCA_024226735.1 bacterium
CAGCTCGGCCATGCGCTCGTTGACGTGCGCGGCCCATGCCTCGCGCCAGGCCTGCAACAGCTCTCCGCTGTTCCAGTCGCGGTTCTTCTGCCCGAACCCCTCCGGCCCCACGTCGCGCATCGACAGCATGACGTGGGCGTGCGGCTTCGGGCTGCCGTCCTTCGCCTTGTCCCAATGCACGTTGAGGTCGGCGACCATCCCGCGCTTCACGAACTGCCCGGTGACGAAATCGCGGGCGAGCGCAACGCCCTGTTTCTCGTTCATCTCGCGTGGGATCGAGAACTCGACCTCGCGGGCGAGCTGCGCGTCTTTGCGCTTCTCTCCCGCTTCCACCTCGTTCCAGAGCGCGGTCCGGTCGTTTAAACGCTCCGGCGCGCCTTTCGGCAACATCACCTCGGAGTGGATGACGCCGGTCTTGTTCGAGAAGTCGTGGTTACGCCCAAGCCGCTCGTCATGCAGCTCGGATGCGGAGCGATAGGCGGCGGACGCGACGGCGCTGGAGCCGTTGGCGCGGCTGATGACCTTGGCACTGAAATGGTAGATCGCCATCGCGAGCGGCACCATGCACTTCTGAGCGCACGTCGGCAACGACGTATAAGCGCGCATTCACGATCCGCTTCGCTCCTCCTGACTGACTTGCTGCCCGCTTTCCGTTCGGTTGAACTTGCCCTTGTCCACCCTTGCGCTAGGATGCTGCTGCTAGGAGGCTGGCCGATGCGGAAGGTTCGGGATTACGATGCGGAGCTGAAGGCTCTCGGCGACAAGGCGCGCCAGCTTAAGGCGAAGCGGGTCGAACAGCTCGGCGCTCTCGTCACCGCAACCGGGGCCGATGCGCTCGATGCCGAAACGCTCGCCGGCGTTCTGCTCGATGCGGTCGCGTCCAAAGATGCCGGTGCGAAGGAGGCGTGGCGGGCGAAGGGGGCCGCCTTCTTTCAGCGACGCGGGCGGAAAGGTCGGGGCACTGCTGCGATCGACGGCGCGGATGCTGACGCTCAACCGGGCGGCGACGCTGCGCGCGGAAGCGACCCGGCGACGAACGGATAGTCGGGGCTGGGTCATGCAACGTCGCGAGCGCACCCGCCACCTGATCGAGCTGGGCGGCCTCGTCCAGAAGGCCGGGCTGGTCGATCTCGCCGACGACGATCGCGCGACCATCTACGGCGCGCTGCTGGAGCTGGTCGGACGTGTGCGGAAGGACGATGCCAACGACACGCTGGCATTGTGGAAGCGCCGCGGCCGGCGGGCGTTCGACGCGGAAGAAGCTGACCGGGAGACGGGCGAATGATGACGATCGACCTCGACACGCTGCGAAGCGAAGTCCGTGCGCTCGACTATGTGCGCGGTAGCCCGGCGGAAGACACGATGTGGCGAGAGGACGACGAGGACGCCCGCGCCAACCTCGCGATCGAAGGCATGGCGCTGACGCCAGAGGATGACGCCCTGTTCGACATGATGGGAGCACCTCAAGGTTTGTGACACGGACAGCGGTAAGCTGAACAGGTAGCGAACAGGGCGGCTCAGGCCACCTTGGCTCCGGGTCCGCCGGCGATGTTGAGTGCGCGGTAGCCGTCTTGATCGAGCTCGGCAGCGGCGTTTTGCCAGAGGTAATCGCCGGTCAGGCTGATGTGTCGCCAGCCTAGCGGGGCTACATGGGCGAGCAGCTCGTCGGGCGCGGGCTCGCCGCTGGCGCGCAGATGCTCGACGGCGCGGCCCATGTAAAGCGTGTTCCAGTACACGATCGCGGCGGTGACCAGCGTCAGCCCGGACGCTTTCAGCGCCTGGTTCTCGAACTGCGGATCGCGCAGGCGGCCCTGTTTGTGGACGAACACGGCTTGGGCGAGCGTGTGACGCGCCTCGCCCTTGTTGAGCCCAGCCTGACACTGCTGGCGGAGCGCCCTGGATTCTAGCCAGTCGAGCGTGAACAGGGTGCGCTCGATCCGGCCCAGCTCCTGGAGCGCGAAGTCGAGCCGGTTCTGGCGACGGTACGCGGCCAGCTTCTTCAGCATGACCGACGGTAGCACCACGCCGGCCTTCACGGACGCGGCGAGCCGGACGATCTCGTCCCAGCTTTCGCGGATGGCAGCGATGTTGAACGGGCGCCCGATCAGCTTCGCGAGCGCCTCGGGGCGGGCCGTGCCCGGGAACAGGCCGAGCCGGCGATCGGCTAGATCGCGCAGGCGGGGCACGAACCGGAAGCCGAGTAGGTGCGCGAGCGCGAACACGTGGTCGGACGCGCCGCCCGTATCGGCATAGTGGGTCGCGGGTTCGATGCCGCAGCCGTGCGCGACCAGCCCGTCCAGCACATAGGGCGCCTCCGCCGCGGTCGCCGAGATCAGCCGGACATGGTAGGGCGCGTAGGTATCGGCGACATGGGCGTAGATCTTCTGCCCCGGCTCCCGGTCGTAGCGCGCGTTGGTGCTGCCGGCCGCGCCCCGCCTGCCCGAGCGGAAGAACTGCCCGTCCGAGCTCGACGCGGTGCCGTCGCCCCACACGCGCGTGAGCGGCAGCGCGGCTTGCGCGTCCACCAGATGGCGCAGCCCTGCCGCGTAATTCTCTTCCGATACGTACCAGCCATGCGTCCAGGCGAGCTGGGCGTAGGTGACGCCCTGGCTGGCGTTGGCCATGCGCTCGATGCCGAGGTTCGTCGCGTCTGCCAGGATCGCGGCGAGCACGGCCTGCGGGTTGGAGTGGGCGCGGCCCGAGCGCAGTTCCGGAAATGCGCACAGGAACCCGGTGCGGGCTTCCACCTCGGCGAGCAGCTCGGTGATGCGCACGCGGGGCATGAGCCGGTCGACGGCCGCGTCCAGCCTGTCGGCCGCAGCGGGCGTTACGGCCGCGAGCGGGCTGACCCTGAGGTTACCGCCCCGCAGCTCCACGCCGTCGAGCGTGCCGCGCTTCAGCGAGCCTGCGAACCGGCGCAACCGCCAGTCGAGCAGCCTGGCGCGCCCCTCCAAGTAGCGGCCGACGTCGGTGTCGAACGGCAGCGTGAGCGCGATCTCGGCCGCTTTGCCGGGCGGGAGCATATAGCTGTCGAAGCGCAGGTGTTCGCGCGTACCCTCCACCCACAGGTCGCCCGATTGGAGCCGCTCGCGCACGGTCGCGACCGTGGCGGTTTCGTAGCGACGGCGGTCGATGACGCCGCCCTCGGTGATCGCCGCCTTCCATTTTCTGGAAAACGGCATGGGCGCATCGGCCGGTACGTCTCGCCGCCCGGTCGCGTTCAGCGCGCGCACGACCTTGATCGCGCCGAGCACGCCGTCGCGCGAGCCTGCCGCCTTGAACCGGAACGCGTCAAAAAACGCGGGCGCGTAGCGCCGCATCGTCATGTAGCGCCCCGCCGCGCGGATCAGCGGCTCGTCGCGAGTCAGGTCGGCGATCGCGGTCGCCTCGCTCTCGGCGTCCAGAAGCCTCGTCCAGCCCACCCCGTCGTCGAGCGCCGCCCAGACGTCCAACCCGTCCTCGCGCGCGACCCGGAGTGCGCCGACCGTGGCGCCCAGCAGCCGCATGAGCCGGTTCACGTCGCGTGTGGTCGCCTCGATGCCGCGCTTCTGCGCGGCCCTGGCCCTGGCGAACAGGAGGCCGGTCTGCTTGCCGAACATCTCGATCGCGGCGTCCGCGAGCCGCGCTTCCAGGTCGATGACGGCTGCGGCGAGTGTCGCGCGCCTTCTGCGGAGCGAGTAGTCGGACAGGAGGAACGCGGGCGCGACGTGGCCTTCGCGCACGAGCTGCTCGAAGCGGTGCTCGTGGATGCGGCCGGCCATGCCCGGGTCGAGCCCGAGCCGGCGCACGTGCGCGAGCCGGGCGAGAATGCCGGCGAGATTGCGCGCGGTCGGGCTGTCCGACGTGTCGCGCAGCCACGCGAGCGGCGTCGTGCTGCGATCCTGGTCCACGATCAGCAACGCATCCAGCCCCGTCACCTGCTCCGGAGCAAGCGCATCGACCAGCGTGTCGGCCGCGAGGCGGCGCGCCATGGCGCGCCCCGCCACCCCGATCCGCTCGATACGGGCGGGCGCGGGCAGAACGATCCGGGCAGCACGCAAATGGCCCAGCACTGCCGCGGCGATCGGCTTGCCCCGTTCGGTCGCTTCCGCCGCGCGGGTGGCTGCGCCGAGCGCGCCGGGGACGTCGGCCGCCTCGAACGCGCGCAGGCGCAAACGCTCCATCGCCTCCCAGGCGTGTTCGAGCCGGGTCTGGGCGCGATGCGCGTAGCCCTCGAACGCTGTGGGCGCGATGTCGAGTTGCGCGGCCAGGTGCCGGATCAGAAAATCGGGGACGACATCGTCGTGGCGTATGCCGAAGCCGGGATGACGCAGCAGGGCGAGGTGCAGCGCGAAGCCGAGCCGGTTGGCGTCGCCGCGCTTCGCTTCGATCAGTGGCCGGTCCTCATCGGCAACCGTGTAATGCTTGGCGAGCGAGGCATGGTCGAGGGGCACGCCGAACAACGCGCGGCGTTCGTCGCCCGTTAACAGATCGCGTCTGGCCATCGATCACCCCCTGTCCGGGAGCGTATAGTTTATGGCCGACACGTGCGAGGTGTCGCGTAACTCTCAAGTTTCGCGACAGCGGCCCTGACCGGTCACGCCACGAGGGCGGACGCTGTCGCAAATGTCTGTTGCTAATCAGCCGTGTTCCAATGCACATCTGCGACATGCTCCTCGGCTATGCGCGCGTATCTACCGACGATCAGGATCTCACGCTTCAAAAGACGGCACTGAAGGCGGCCGGATGCCGGCGGACATTCGAGGAGAAGGTGTCCGGCGCCAAGCGCGCCCGACCGGAACTCGACCGGATGCTGGAGCAGCTGCGCGACGACGACGTGGTTGTGGTCACCCGGCTCGATCGCCTAGCGCGTTCGACGCGCGACCTGCTCGACATCGCCGAGAAGCTGAACGAGGCGGGAGCGGGGCTGCGCTCGCTCGCCGAGCCCTGGGCCGACACGACCACGCCTGCGGGACGCATGGTGCTCACCGTGTTCGCCGGCATCGCGGAGTTCGAGCGCGAGCTGATCCACCAGCGTACCAGTTCCGGCCGCGCGGCAGCCATGGCGCGCGGCGTGAAGTTCGGGCGTAAGCCCAAGCTCACTCCGGACCAGATCGCGCTCGGACAGCGTCTCGTCGGCGAAGGCACATCGGTGCGCGAAGCGGCGAAGCTGCTGAAGTGTCATCATGCCACGCTCTATCGGGCGCTCAACCATCCGGCGCAGATGCCCGTACATCGCTCGACACGTTGATTGAGGAGTAGGATTTCGCCATGATCTTCGCGCTTCTACTAGCGGCAAGTTCGCCGAATTCCGCGCTGGAGGCGGAGCGGGCCTACTCGGAAGCTGTACTTGCCAGTGGCCGTCAGGCAGCGGCACGCAGTTTCGGTCCACAAAGCGACCCCTGGCCAATACAACATGCGCCCGAAACCGCGCGCTCTCCATCTGTGGCCAGCATGTTGCAAGCAGCCGAGAGTAGCCGAAGGTGGTGGCTCACAATGATGAGTGTCGAGAGCCATGCCGAGCGCAGACCCGAACTTGTCTTTCCGTCCTGTGATCCGAGCGGGTCGGCAGTTGTTATCGGCGGGCTGTACGATGGCGGAAATCGAGTTGGATCATATAAGACGCTTTGGCGGAACAGTGCTGAGGGGTGGCGCTGGGAAATCGACGACTATCGTCGGGATGGATCGAAGGCATTAGCGGCAGAAAGTTTACAAGCGATCGAACCTGAGTGCTCGGCAAAACTCACCAATGAACAGCTCCAAATCCAAGCCGTTAGCGATGCGAAAGAGATCGCGTCTGTTTTGCGACAGGAGCAGGCCGGCAAACAGGTCGACTGGTTGGCTGTTCCAAGACGAAGCGTGGCCGAAGACGTTATCTTTGTCGGCAACGATGGCCGACGCATCCGCAGGCTCCCCGCCAAGCTGCCCATTCGGCGCATAGCGGGTGCGTTATCGTCCGGAAGCAGTTACGATGAAACGCTACGGTGGAGTAGCCGCGTCCTGGACGGGTCTGCACAAGCCCATAGCTTTCAGATCACCCAGTGGCGCGGTCCCAAGAATGGATGGCAGATCGTCTACTACGAGCTCCGCGGGTGAAACATCACGAGAGGTGATCCGGTAACTTCCAACTCGTCCAACCTCACAAACCCACGAAACTTAATATACTTTGCGGCAACGCTCAGGCTTTTGTTGACCATTTGTTCCGACTGCCGCTGTCCATATGACAAACCTTGAGGTGCCCCCATG
>JAAELL010000048.1 GCA_024226735.1 bacterium
CGGCTAACGCCGTGGTCGCGGGTCAGCGCTGTCGCCCGCGGGACGCGGGATGACGGATTGCCCAGTGCATCGTCATCGCGAAGAAATCCGAGGCGTCGACCGTTCCCCACGTCCGCGAGCGGCGCTCCAACGTGCACGCATCGTCGAGCATCGTCTGCCAAGCGCGCGCCTCGCGCAGGGCAACCCGCGCCTCGAAGGACCGTTGGGCCATCGGCCCCTTGACTCCGGCGGCCGCTGCGGCCGCCGCCGAACTGCCGCCCGCGGCCAAGACCGCCGCGCCGCGGGCGGTCTCGCGCAGCTTGCCGACAACCGCCCGCGCGAGCATCGCGGTCAGGCCGCCCGCGTCGAGCGTACGCGTGCCGTCCTTGCCCTGGAAGCCGCCCGCGAACAGGGACTCGATGCCGGCCAAGGCGCGTGGCGCGTCGACGGTCACGATGTGCTCGGCGACGACCCACGGCGATCCGCCGCCGTCCCAGCCGACGAGCTCGCGCAGCCCCGACGGACCACGCTCGGCGATCCGCGTGAGCTGCGCCTCGAGCGCGTACAGATCGTTCCCTGTCGCCGCGACCACGTACGCCGCTTCGTCCGGCGCGAGCTGGACGCGGCGAGTGCGCGCCTTGCCCAGGAGCCACTGCACGAGCTCCGCACGACGTGGATCGGGATCCCAGGGCGGCGGTGTGTCCCACAGTTTGCGGCAACCGAGAACCAGACCGCCGGCTTTCTTCACCGCCTTCACGACGACGCTGTCGGCGCGCAGGTTGTCGGCGGTCAGGACGAGTACGCCGTCGTCCGGTTCCGCCAAGCGAGCGAGCAGCGCGGCCTGGAGGCCCGCCGAGTAGCGCCGCCCGGCCTTCTTGAGCAAGAGGTCCGCTCCCGCGACGACGATGCAGCGCGAGGTCGCGAAGAGCGCTCCTCCCGTCAGGTCGTCGAGCAGGCGCGGCAGGTCGAACTCCGGGTCGTTCGCGTCGTGCCGGCAGAGCTCGTGGCCCGCCCGCGCGGCGGCCGCCACGACGCTGCGCACGCCCGTGTCGCGAAAGTAGCGTTCCTCTCCGCGGAGGACGACAGCGGGCGGATGATCGGCGCCGACGAATGCCGACTCGAGGCTCGCGAGCTCTTCCTCGGGGTGCGGATCGCGCGCCTTGCGCGTCGCCTTCTTGCGCGCCGCCATCAGCCCGCTCCTCCCATTCCGATGACAGCGACGTCGAGAACCAAGCCCACGAAGAGCGCGACTCCGACCCATCCGTTGAGCGTGAAGAACGCCATGTCGACGCGCGACAAGTCGTCGGGACGCACGATGGAGTGTTCGAACAAGAGCAGGGCCGCCGTCAACACGACAGCCGCGCCGTAGATCCAGGACAACCCCGCGGTCGCCATCACCGCAAAGAGGGCCGCGACCGTCGCGACGTGCAATGCGCTCGAAAACCGCAGCGCGAACGGAACTCCGAACCGCGCGGGGATCGAGTGCAAGCCCGCCCGGCGATCGAAGTCCGCGTCCTGACACGCGTAGATGAGGTCGAAGCCCGCCACCCACGTGAACACGGCGAACGCGAGCAGGAGGATCGGCCGCAGGTCCCCCTCGAACGTTCCGCGCACCGCGATCCAGGCGCCGAGCGGCGCCAGCGCGAGCGCCACGCCGAGAACGAGGTGCGCCGCCGCGCTGAAGCGCTTGAAGTAGCTGTAGCCGAGCAATACCGCGAGCACCGGCACGGAGAGCGCGCCGGCGAGCGGGTTGAGCGCGAAGGCCGCGGCGACGAAGATCCCACACGAGCCCGCGATCATGAGTCCGACCTGCTTCGGCGACAGCTTGCCGGCGGGGATCTCGCGGCTCGCCGTGCGCGGGTTGCGCGCGTCGATCTCGCGGTCGATGAGCCGGTTGAAGCCCATCGCGGCCGTGCGGGCAGCGACGGCGCAGACGACGACCCAGGCGAGAATGTCGAGCGCCGGCAGACCGCCGGCCGCGAGCCAGGCGCCCTGCAGCGCGAAGGGCAGCGCGAAGATCGAGTGGCTGAACTTGACGAGCGAGAGGTACTCGCGGATCGATGCGCTCACGCCTCTCTCCTCGGGTCGATGCCTTCGTCGCTCGGCGGCTGCCGCAGACCGCGCCAGCGCGCCCCGAGCCCGTGTTCGATCCCGAGCCGGTCGAGCGCCTTGCCGACGACATGGTCGACGAGATCATCGATCGACTCCGGGTGATGGTAGAAGCCGGGCGCGCACGGCATGAGGACCGCGCCGAGTCGCGCCAGCTTCAACATGTTCTCGAGGTGAATCTCCGACAGCGGCGTCTCGCGCGGCAGCAAGAGGAGTCGGCGCCCCTCCTTGATCGCGACGTCCGCGGCGCGCTCGACGAGGTTCGAGCTGAAGCCCGCCGCCACGCGCGCCATCGTGCCCATGCTGCACGGCACGATGATCGCGCCACCTGTCAGCGCGGTGCCCGACGCCGCCGGCGCCCCGACCTCGTCGCTCGCGAACGCGCGGACGCCTTGCGCGACCTCGCTACCGAGCCACCCCTCGAGCACGTTGGGGAGCCGCTCGCCGCCAGCGCCCGCGTCGACGCCGAGCTCGTGCAGGAACACCTTCGCGCCCGCGCCGGTCAACGCGACGTCGACGTCGTGGCCCGCGCGCACGAGCGCGACGATCATGCGCTCGGCGTAGCGGTGACCGCTCGCACCGGTGATGCCGACGAAGTAACGACTCATAGGAACACCTCGGGTCCGGCGCCGAGCAGGAGCGCGAGGTTGAAGAAAGCGTGCGTCCAGGCCGCGACGCCGACGCCCCGCAACCGGAACAGGAGTCCCAACAGGATGCCGGCACCCGCGCGCCACGTGAAGATGGCGAGGTCGAACTCCTCGCCCCCGCTGCCCAGCCAGGACAGCGCGACCGCCAGGTGCGAGCAGGCGAAGAGCGCGGACGACCCCACGAGGGCGACCCCATCGGCCACCAGGCGCCCGACGGCACCCTCGATGCCGAGGAAGCGCACGACCGAGTTCGTCAGGAGGAACAGGACGCTGTACAGACCGACGCGGAAGAGCAGCTCCTCGTACGCCGCCGCGCCACAGACGAAGGCGGCGCGCGACGGCCGCGGCGCGAACTCGGACGAGGCGAGCTGGAGCGGCGGGAGGTCGCCGAGCAGCCGCAGAACCGCGATCAGCACGGGACCGATCAAGACGGCGCCCGCCGCCCCCTCGAGCACGACGCGCATCACGCGCGGGCCCAAGGCCCAGTGGCGCCGCGCACAGTGCACGAGCGCCCAGACGCCGCCGGCGGCGAGCACCGTCCAGCGTGCGACGTCCGCCCATTCGCCGAGCAGAACGGTCGGACGGAAGAGCGTCAACTCGGCGGCGCTACGCAGCCCACCGGTGTGGCGCACGCCCAGCTCGTAGGCGACGACGAGCGGCAGAATGGCGAGAAAGCCGAATGGAAGACTGTGGGCGAGGTCGGGCCCGAAGCCTTCGTCCTCCCAGTCGTCCTCGTCCCAGTCCTCTTCCTCGGCGGCGCTCACGCGGTCGCTCCCGGGACGCGCCCCCAGTGCAGACATGCGATGCCCTGCGTCAACCGCTCGAAGCCGCAGTCGATGAGACCCGCAGCCTCCATCTCCGCCTGGAACGCTTCGGGATCCGGCCATGCGAGCACGGTGCGCGGCAGGTACTCGTAGGCGCCGCTGTCCTTGGAGACGAGGCGCCCGACGCGCGGCAGCACGCGCGTGAAGTACGTGCGGTACACCGCGCCGAACGGGCCACGGCGCGGAGTGGTGAACTCGAGCACGAGCACCTGTCCGCCGGGCTTGACGACGCGCGCGAGCTCCGCGATTCCCCGTGCGCGATCGGCGACGTTGCGGATCCCGAACGCCACGGACGCGACGTCGGCGACGTCGTCCGCCAGCGGCAGACGCAGCGCGTCGGCGTGGGAGAAGAGCGCCGGCCCGTAGCCGTCCTTGAGCTTGCGCGGCGACCGCATGAGCATCTCGCGCGTGAAGTCGAGGCCGACGACGCGCGCACCGGCACGCGCAAAGAGCGCCGACAGGTCCCCCGTTCCGCAGCAGACGTCGACGACGGTGCGGCCACGGACGTCACCGGCCTGCCTGAGGGCACGCTTGCGCCAGCGCTGGTCGATCCCCAGCGACAGGGTGCGGTTCAGGAGGTCGTAGGAGCCCGCGATGCGGGCGAACATGGACCGGACGAGGACGGGATCGGGCATGGGGCAGGACCCTGGGCGCGCAGAGTGTAGGACACCTCCGCGCCCGCCCCGAGGGCCGATCCAGCTCAAGTACGAAAACGGCGCCCCGCGATCGCTCGCGGGACGCCGTGGTTGGTTTCAGGCCCCCCCCGTCTCGACGGCGTCAGCCGTTGAACCCGGGAGTGCTGCCGTCTACTGCCTCCAGTAGTCGCTCACGCCCGTCACGTTGGGCACGTCGATCGACTGGATGCCCGGGATGAACTTGTTGACGTCCCGGCGGGGCGCACCGGCCGCGTTGATCTGCAGCACGTCGACCACGCCGCCACCACCGGCTGCGTTCGGGACGGCCGCGAAGGCGAACTGCGCGGTGTTGTTGTTGGTGAAGCCACCCGTTGTCGGCCGGATCAGGTTCTTGCCGTTGAGCGGAATGCCGCCGAACGGGCCACCGGCGCTGAAGGTGTTCTGCGGGTTGATCATCCCGCCCCAGTTGCGCTGGTTGTCGAACGCGACGTCGACCGGAACACCGGACAGCTCCTGCTCACCGATCGACACCGAGACGCTGAGCTCCATCGAGCGGAACTGCGGCGTGAAGGCCGAGTTGACATTGAGCGGGATGGCGCCGGGGATGGCGCTCTCGATCCGCAGCTGCGAGAGCGCGCCCTCGCCGAGCTGGCCCGGATCGCCAGTGAACGGATCGATCGGACCCTCGTGCACGATCCACGCACCAGCGAACAGGTCGTTCGTGTCGGCCTGGATCGTCTTCGGGCTCTTGAACTCGAACGGCGCGATGCCGATCACGTCGTCGAAGCCCCAGCCGTTCACGCCGCTCGGGCCGGACTCGAACATCGCGGCCGTGCCGACGCGGTTCAGGATATAGGCGAAGTACACCTGACGGTTGAACGCGAACTGGATCTGGCGCGGGAACGAAACGACTTCGAAGGGACCGTTGAGCTGCGAGCTCACGACCTTGCGCACGTCGAGCGAGAACGCCGAGACCAGCGAGAGCGAGTCGTCGCCCTCGTTGCAGACCAGGATGTCCTCGTTGTCCGGCTGCCACGAGATACCGCGCGGCGCGTCGCCGACGACCGTGACTTTGACGATCTGGTGGAACGTCGAGGAGTCCGGGTCGATGTCGATGAAGGTGACCGTGTTGGCCTGCTGGTTCGTGACGGCGAGGAAGTCGAGGTTGGTCCCCATCGCCATCGACGTCGGGTCGGAGACCTGAATGCGATCGATGGCCGTCATCCGGTTCGAGTTCAGCACGAGGATCTCGCCGCGCTGACGATCGAGGACGTACAGGAAGTGGCCGACCTGCTGGCGGATCATGTACAGCTGGCAGCCGGTGAGCTGCGTCTGACCCTGCGAGGGGCCGAGGAAGTACACGTTCTGCTCCGGCGTCAGGAGGCCGGACGGCGGGACCGCAGGATCGCCGAGCGGATCACCGAACGGGTCGCCGGGGCCGAGCAGGTTGAACAACGGCGGGATCGCCGGGTTCTGCGGCATGATGTTGTCGATCGACGACGGCTCATCCGCACCGAGGAACGGCGCGATGCAGAGCGGCGGGAACGCGAGCGGCGGAGGGTTCGGGTGCGGAGCCCAGCTGATGATGTTCTCCGCGCCCGGCGTCAGCGAGCCGGTCTGGTTCGCCGGCGTCGGCTGCATGCCGTTGCCGTTCGGGGTCGGGTTGATGATCTTCAGACCGTTCAGCGTGCACAGCTCGCCACCGCCGGCTTGGCAGCCGAACGGGAACTGGGCGTTGTTGAACGATCCGTCGAGCGCGTGCCCAATCATCAGGTCGCTGACGTTCGAGACGACCGGCGGCCGCACGACGAGGTCGTTCAGGGAGCTGTCACGCGTCAGCGTGAAGACGCCCGCGCCACCGCCGTCGATCGTGCACGAGCCGACCGCGAGGGGCGGACGCAGGCCCGTCTGGAAGACGACGTTGGGGTTGTTCGGGAAGTTCGTGTTGCCGAACTGCGGGTTGTCCTGGGAGAAGGTCGGGTTGCCGGTACCGGCGCCGAACGCGTTGAGGTCGATGACCGAGACGCCGGGCAGGGCGCCGGAGCGCATCGCGTAGATCGCGTCGGGCGCGACCGGGGCGTTGACGATGCCGGGACCTTCGCCGGTCGTGAAGTCGGTGATCGCGCCGAGCAGGTTGGTGTTCGGCACGGGGACCGGACCGCCACTCGGGTCGGGGTTGAGCGCCAGGTCCTGCAGCTGACCGGGGTTCACCGTGATGTCGACCTTCGCGAACGTGTCGCAGTCCTGGAAGACCGGACCCGAGCCCGGGAAGAAGAACGCCGGCTCGAGCTCGAACACCGAGAAGTCGAAGATGCTGACCGGACGCACCGAGAACGGCATGTCCGTACGGCTGTTCGCCGGACCGAACTCGAGCTTGACGAGCGCGGACAGCCCCGGGGGCGTCCCGTCGTTCAGGTCACCGACCGAGAGCGGCTGCACCGGCTCTGTGAACTCGATGCGGATCCTGGTCAACGGATCGACGTTGGTCTCGCCGTTGCCCGGCGTGATCAGCGGAGCGTTGAGCGGCGGCGGCGTCGTGATGACCTCGGGCCCGAGCAGGTCGGCACCGACGGTCGTGCAGCCGAGTACCGTCAACGGCACCGGGTTGCCGTTCTCCGCGACGACCGCGGTCGAGACGCGCATCCGGATCTGCGCGTTGACCGGGAACGTCTCGTAGGTCGACAGGTTGTTGTCGGAGTCGGGGATGAAGACGACCGTCTTCTTCGACACGAGCAGGTTCGAGCCGTCGAACGGGCTCAGCACGCCCGGGAAGCCCGCGGCCTCGGGAACGAGCGGGATCGTCTCGCCGAACTCGTTGAGACTCACCCAGCGCTGCAGCTCGAGCAGCGGCGGCGTTCCGGACGGATCGCCCGCGGGGGTCCGGCCGCCGACGAACGCGCGCCCGACGACGGGCAGCGACGAGCCGGTGATCGGATCGATCGCGACGACGCTGACCGCCCCGGTCAGGCCCGAGTTGGCCTGCGCGCCGGGGTTGCGGTCGAGGACCGTGTCCACGTCGAGATCCTGCGTGAACCGCGCGAACATGAACTGGTTGCCCGGCTGGCCACTCGGCAGGGTCGCCGCCTCGGGCCATTTCGGAACCGGCAGGACTCCGTTGCCCGGGATCAGGTTGGCCGCGAGGTCCGCCTGGCTGCGGATCGAGACGACGTCATTCGTCGGCTGCCCGGTCGACGGATCGACACGGTTGATCGTGTGCGGAACCAGCTGGCCGAAGCCGTTGGAGACCTCTTCCAGCGTCATCTGGGCACTCGCGCCCTCATCCGCGTTGGCCGTGCCAGAGCTGCCCGTGCCGCCGCAGGAGGCAAGCAGTGAGGCGACGGAGCCGGCGAGGACCAGGTTCAGCCGTTGCGTGCTCGTAGTCATGGAGACGTGTTCCGGGTGTCAGGCGTCGGGGACTGCAGTTGGGACGCCGGGGGGATTGGTTTGCTGCGGTAGCCAGGGGATCTCTCGGCCAGCACCGGCGGCAGCCGATGGCGAATGAGAGAGATTCGGGGGTCGGTATCAAGCGCCGTGCCCGCCGCGGGTCGCTCACCACGGGGGGGAGGTGAATGAACGTTAACCGCTATACGAAAGGAGCTTGCGCTTTTCGGATCCTGAAGCTGAACCGCGGCCAGAGAGCGTGCTTGTGCCCCATGGACGCGCTTCGTGCGCTCTTGACCCGACGTCGATGTGCGCTCCCGCACGACGCCTGGCTTCGAGCCCAAGCCAGTCTAGGGAGCCCCCCCCGGGTGTCAAGCTGAGGACGTGTCTCACAACGCCGTCCAGACGGCCGGTTCCTACGGCCGCTGCCCGTTTTTGGGCAGGTCGAGGTCGTCTCCGGCCGCTATCCTCCCCCCATGAGCGCCGCGGACCACGTCTTCCGACCCGAGGCCCTGGAGGGCGCCGGGCAGGCGCTGCCTGGGCAGCCCAAGGAGAGTCCCGAGGCCGAGATCGAGGTTGGCCTGCGGCCCCAACGCCTGGCTGAGTTCATCGGGCAAGGGCGGATCGTCTCGGACCTGGAGCTGGCCCTCACGGCCGCCACGGGGCGCTCGGAGCCCCTCGACCACGTCCTGTTCTCGGGCCCGCCGGGCCTGGGCAAGACGAGCCTCGCCCGCATCCTCGCCACCGAGCTCGGCACGCGCCTGCACGGCACGTCGGGCCCGGCCCTCGAGCGCCCCAAAGACCTCGTCGGCCTCCTGACCCAAATCCAGCACCGGGACGTCCTGTTCATCGACGAGGTCCACCGGGTCCCGACGGCCGTCGAGGAGTACCTCTACACCGCGATGGAGGACTACTCGGTCGACATCACGCTCGACTCCGGACCGCACGCGCGCCTTCTGACCCTCGACATCAAGCCGTTCACGCTCGTCGGCGCGACGACGCGCGAGGGGTTGCTGTCGTCGCCGTTCCGCGCGCGCTTCGGGCTCTTCGAACGGCTCGATCCGTATCCGACGGTCGAGCTCGAACAGATCGTCGAGCGCGCCGCCGGCATCCTGGGCCTCGGCATCGACGAAGAGGGAGCACGCTTGCTCGCATCG
The DNA here is from genome assembly GCA_024226735.1 of bacterium. Taxonomy (GTDB): domain Bacteria; phylum Planctomycetota; class UBA1135; order UBA1135; genus JAAELL01. Next base: position 8,733 of record JAAELL010000048.1, read on the forward strand.
CGCAGCCGCGGGACGCCGCGCATCGCGTGTCGCTTCCTGCGTCGCGCGCGTGACCTCGTGCAGGTGCGCGGCGCCAGCATGGTCGACGGTGCGATCGCGGGCGAGACGCTCGAGCGGCTCGGCATCGACGAGAACGGCCTCGAGGAGATGGACCGACGCATCCTGCGCTGCCTCGAGCAGAACGACGGGGGTCCCGTCGCGATCAAGACGCTCGCCGCCGTCGTCGGCGAGACCGACGACACGCTCGAGGACGTCTACGAGCCGCATCTCTTGCGACACGGCTACGTGCAGAAGACCGCGCGCGGCCGCATCTTGACCGCGGAAGGCTATCGCCTGCTCGGCAGCGAGCCGCCCGGCGAGGCCACAGAGCCAGGACTGTTTCCCTGAGACAAAACCAGCGACAAGCCCAGCGACGGGCCCTTTGCCTCGGTGTCTGCGCGGCCGCCCTCGCGAGCTGCGTCGTGGGCCCGATCGAGCGGAGCCTGCCCGTCGATTCCGAGCGACCGACGGTCGAGGAATCCGTGCGGTCGGTGCGCGACGTGCGCGTCGTGTTGACCGCGCTCGAAGGCAGCCCCGAGGTCACGGTCGCCGGTGGGCGTTCGGGCGCGCGCAAGCTGCGACGCGTCGGCGACCTCGTGCTCGATGCGCGCGGCCAAGCGGCGTGTGTTCAGGAGATCGTACCGAGCTCGAAGCGCTACGGCCTGTCGGTCGACGGCCGCACCTACCGCGGCCGCATCATCGTCGAGCCGCACCCCGAGCGCGGACTGCGCGCCTTCAACCTCGTCGAGATCGAGGACTACGTCGCGGGAGTCGTGGCGGCGGAGCTGGTGCTCTGGAGCGCCGAGCCCGCCGAGCTCGAGGCTCAGGCGATCGCCGCACGTACGTTCGCGTTCTACGCCCTGGGCACGCTCGCCCGCCCTTTCCTGCGCGACGACGCGCTCGACCAGGCCTACCGCGGCGTGCCGAACGTGCGCGGCGGCGCGGGAGCGCAGGCGGTGACGAATCGGCTGGAGCTCGCGCTGGCGGCGACGCGTGGCCAGGTTCTCGTGCGCGGGGGACAGCCGGTCGACGCCCGCTACCACGCGGCGTGTGGTGGCCGCACGACGTCGCACGAGCTGATCTTCGGCGGACCGGGCGCGGTTCCAGTCGACTGCATGCCGTGCGCCGAGCGCGCGCGGTCCGAGGTGAAGGGAAGCCGCGATCCGCGGCGCCCGCTCGGTTGGTCGACGACGGTCCCGGCGAAGACCCTGCAGCGGGTAGCGGCCGAGGTCGGGATCGGATCGCAGATCGAGCGGCTCACGCCACAGACCGAGGATCGGGGCGGCCGCTGGATCGATGTGCGTCTCGACGGCTCCGAGGGCTCAACGGCGATCGCGTTCGACGACTTCCGTCACATGGTCGGCACGCAGCGCGTCAAGAGCGCGCACATCGTGCGCACGTGGCCTGCAGTCGGCGAGCGCGTCGAGCAAGGCCTCTTCCTCGAGGGGATCGGCCGCGGCCACGGCGTCGGTTTGTGTCAGGAAGGCGCGCGCGACTACGCGTTGTCCGGATGGAGCGGCGAGCAGATCCTCGCCCACTACTTCCGCGGCGCGCGCATCGAACGAACGCAGCTATGAGCTTCGGCCCGTTCTCGTTCCGGCTCGGGGCGCGCTGCCCCCAGTCGCATGCGCGCACGGGGGTCTTCGAGACGCCCCATGGCGCCGTGCCGACGCCCGCGTTCATGCCCGTCGGGACCCGCGGCACCGTCAAGGGCATCTTGCCCCGCGATCTCGCGGAGCTGGGCTCGACGATGGTGCTCGCCAACACGCTACACCTGCACCTGCGGCCGGGGGAGGAAACGGTCGCCCGGCTCGGCGGCCTCCACCGTTTCATGAATTGGGACGGACCGATCCTCACCGACTCGGGCGGCTACCAGGTGTTCAGCATGGCGGACATCAGCCGCACCGACGAGGACGGCGTCGGCTTCAAGTCGATCGTCGACGGCTCGCTCGTGCGCTTCACCCCCGAGCGCGTCATGGACATCCAGCGCGCGCTGGGCGCCGATGTCGTCATGGCGTTCGATCACGTTCCCGTCGACCCGCTCGACCGCGCCCAGACACAGGAGTCCACCGACCGCACGCACCGCTGGCTCGAGCGCTGCGTGCGCCGCTGGCGCGACGCGGGCGGGGTCGACACCGGCCAGGCCCTGTTCGGCATCGTGCAGGGCGGAGCCTTCGAGGACCTGCGCCACGCGTCGGTCGACGCGGTCTGCGAGCACGATCTACCGGGCTACGCCGTCGGAGGCGTCAGCCTGGGCGAGGAGCGCGAGGCGATGCGCGCCGCGTTCGCCGCCGCAACCCCACGCCTCCCCGAGGACCGCCCGCGCTACCTGATGGGCATCGGCACCCCCCTCGATTTCTTCGACGCGGTCGAACAAGGCGCCGACCTCTTCGACTGCGTCACCCCCACCCGCCACGGCCGCACGCACCAGATGTTCACGAAGGCCGGCATCCTCAACGTGCGCAACAGCGGCTGGAAGGACTCGACCCGACCGATCGATCCCGAGTGGCCGTGCCCCTCGCTCGAGGGCTTCACGCTCGGCGTCCTGCGGCATCTCTGCACAACGCGCGAGATGTTGGGAGCGACCCTCTTGTCGCTCCAGAACCTGCACTTCTTCCACTGTCTCTTGCGGGAAATGCGAGCAGCGATCGAGGCCGGCACACTCGCACAGTTGCGCGCGGAGATCCTGCCCAGGTGCACAGAGAGAGTCGCACCGTAGTCGACGAGCTTCGCCGCCCGGTTCACGCTCATCGAGGGAAGACCGAGAGTAGACCGTGCCTGCGCCACCCCACGCGCTGCAGCCACGTCCGCGCGGGGACGAGTGGAGGTGGCTCGCTCGCCCCCAGCTCCTCCAAGCGGAACTCACGCCACCCATCGAAGAACATCCCCGAGCAGAAGATGTCGATCGGGTCCGCCTCAAGTGGACGCTGTGTCTTGGCGTGCGTCTTGTGGTGATCGGTGTTCTCGAGCACGTACTGCAACGTGTTGCGGACCTCCTTCGGCGTGCGCAGGATGCGATCGAGGTAGCGATCCGCGAACACCTTCCCCGTGCGTCGCCACACCTTGGTCAGGGCCCGCGCAATCCGCACCGACAGCCCTTGCAGTCCACGTGACAGCGCCGTGCGGTTCGTCGCCTCGACAATGAAGTGCAGGTGATTGCCCTGCACCGAGAAGTGGTTGAGCCGAAAGCCGTTCCGGTCACACCCGGCTCGGAATGCGCCCCGTAGAGCCTTGAACGGCTTCTTCGTCCGCAGGCTCGGCAGCCGCTTGTCGAGCGTCATTACCACGTGAACGGGAAACCGCGCCGCGAGCGCCTCGCGCTTCAAGTGCGACACGCCGGAGCCGGCCTTCTTGGGCCGCCCCAC
>JAAELL010000049.1 GCA_024226735.1 bacterium
CGGCTAACCGAGCCGGGCGTACATCCCCGCCAACACGAATCCCGCGGACACGAAACCGAGCGCCGCACCGACGATGGCCACTCGCCCGGCGAGCCGGTGACGCCTCACGAGCACCGGATCGGGCCGGGGATCTTCGACATCCAGCGTAAACCGCCGCGTGGCCCGGAGTCTGTGCCCGAGCAACAGCGCAAGCCCGCCGCCGACCACCATGGCGAGCACGCATGTTTCGTGAAAGCGCAGCACGTTGATGTCGCGTGCGCTCCAGGCGGATAGATCCTCTCGTCCGAGAAATTGAAGTTTGAACGCGTAGGAGACGATGAAGGCCACGACCAGGCCAGCCGACGCAATCATCATCGCGCGATGCCGCGTGGGGCGTCCGTGTAAGATTTCCCGCGTCCCGAACACAGCGAGACCGATCACGAAACCCATGTTGATGAATGCGAAGGTCCAATACAGAACTCTGGGGTCCATGGGTCGGGCGCTCCGAGCGAGTTCGCGGAAACTGGCGGCAACGAGAATAGCGCTTCGACGTGTAGTGAGCCGCGGCGCCCTGCAACGCAACAAGCCATTGGTTAGCATTTCGTCATGAACGCAGTCGGCATCATTCCAGCGCGCCACGCTTCTTCCCGATTCCCGGGCAAGCCGCTGGCCGTGGTCGCGGGTCGCCCGATGATCCAGCGGGTATGGGAAGGCGCCCGTGCCGCCAAGCACCTGCGCGAGGTCTACGTCGCGACCGACGACGAGCGCATCGCGCACTGCTGCGAGGCCTTCGGCGCTCCAGTAATCATGACCAGCGACGTTCATCCGACGGGTACCGACCGCGTCGCTGAAGCCGCCGCCGCGCTGCACGACGACGTAATCGTGAACATCCAGGGCGACGAACCCCTGATTACGGGTTTCGTCGTCGACTCGGTGGTGACGTCGCTGCTCGAAGACGACGCCGTCGGGATGTCGACCCTGGTTCAGGCCGCGGGCGCAGCCGACATCGACGACCCCAACCGGGTGAAGGTCGTACTCGATCGCCACGGGCGGGCGCTCTACTTCTCCCGGGCGCCCATTCCGCACTCGCACCGCACGGGACCCGCCGCGAGCTACTGGCATCACATCGGAATCTACGCCTATCGCCGCGACTTCTTGCTGCGCTTCGTCGAGCTACCCCAGACTGCGGCCGAGCGCAGTGAAGCCCTCGAACAACTGCGTGCCCTCGAGCACGGGCTGCCGATTCGCGTCGGGGTGATCGAAGGCTTTCGGAGCGTCGCGGTCGACGTCCCGGCAGACATCCAGCGCGCAGAAGCCCTGCTGAAAGAGCGCGATCGCGATCGGAGCGCCAAATGAGACCCCCGCTCGACGCCAATACGGTACGCAAGTGGGGCGAGCTCTATTCGAACTGGGGCCGCTGGGGGAACGAGGACGAACGCGGCACGCTCAACTTCATCACCCCGGGCTGCGTACTCAAAGCCTGCTCGCTACCGCGCCGCGGGCAGGTGATCTCCTGCGCCCTGCCCTTCGATCAAGACGGCCCGCAATCCGGCGTCGGCGGCCGCCACAATCCCATTCACACCATGCTCGCCGACGCAGGTGACGCACTCACGGGCGCTCAGGACCATCTCCCCGGCGGGTTCCGCTACGCGGATGACGCGATCACGATGCCGCTCCAGTGCGGCACGCAGTGGGATGCCCTCTCCCACGTCTACTACGACGGCTTGATGTACAACGGTCGCGACATCCGCCTCGTCACCAGCTCGGGCGCCCAGGCGAATTCTATCGACAAGCTCAAGCACGACGTCGTAGGCCGCGGCGTGCTGCTCGATCTGCCTCGCGTCAAGCAGTGCCGCTGGCTCGAGGACGGGACGCCCATCATGCCCGAGGATCTCGACGCGTGTGCGGAGTCGCTGGGCGTCACCATCGAGTCGGGGGACATCCTGCTGGTGCGTACCGGCATGATGACCCGCTGCCTCGAGGAGCAGTCGTGGGCGGGATACTGCGGGGGGCCGGCGCCGGGGCTTTCGCTCTACTGCGCGCGCTGGCTGTTCGATCGCGAGATCGCGGCCGTCGCCACCGACACCTGGGGCCTCGAAGTGCGCCCCAACGAGACCCCCGACTGTTTCCAGCCGCTCCACATGGTAAGCATCCGCAACACGGGCATGACCTTCGGCGAGATCTTCTACCTCGACGATCTCGCCCGCGCTTGCGCGGAGGACGGCAACTACGCGTTCCTCTTCGCGGGAGCCCCGCTGCCGATCACGAAGGCCGTGGGCTCGCCGCTCAATCCGCTGGCGATCAAATAGTCGCGCGGCAAGCCGTCGTAAGCCGTAAGAGGGGAGAAGAAGACTCCCTGGGAGCGGGTCGATTCGACCCTTTTCGAGAGCGGCTACGGCGTCCGCGCTCCCAGGGGCGGTGGCGCTGGGAACTCTCGCGTCCCG
>JAAELL010000050.1 GCA_024226735.1 bacterium
GCGCGGTGGCGGCGTTGCCCCAAGACAGTATCTATCCCTGGTGTGAGTAGCACAGAGGCTACGCACAGAACCCGGCGCCTTGCCCCCACACGAAAGCGGCTCGGACAAATGCGCCGAACTTTCGACTCACACCACTAGCAGCCTGTGGTGAAACTCACGATGCACTGGAAACCGACAGGATCCGCCCTGGCGGCGTTGCGCTTCCTCCGAGGAACCACCGGCTACGCGTCGTCAGCGCCGCCTTGTCAGGACGAATCCTGCCGGCTTCCTGTGCATCGCGAGTTTCACCACGGGCTGCTAGGCCGCGCGCGTCAAGCGGAGCTCAACCCCGAAGCGGCATAGCTCTGAAAGTCCTGCGTCGGCGCGGGGCCCCTGAACTTGTACTCGCCCACGACCTCGGCGCCCTTGGCGCGCAGTGCCTGCGCCATCGTGGGCAAGAGCGAGCCGGTGGCGAGCTTGTAGGTGCAGAAGACGATCGCCTTCTTGCCCGCGAGGTCACCGAGCCGCTCGATGAACTGCATCGTCGCCTTGGTCGCGTGCTGCAGGATCACGAAGAGGCCTTGCGTCCAGCTACCGACGCAGATCAGGTCGGCCTGCGAGACGACCGTGGGGTCGGCGTCCACGACCGAGTCGATGTGCACCTCGTTGCCGAGCTCGCGCAGGTGCTGGCCCATCGCCTCGGCGGCGGCCCGCGTGGTTCCAGTGTGACTGTCGTAGATGATTGCGACTCTCATGGACTCATCTGCTCCTTGGCAGCTTCTGCGCCTCTGGCCACAGGTCACGTTACGGGCCTTCGGTCCTCGGGACACTCCGCCCAAGGGCGTAGGGCGCGACCGATCGCGCCCCACGACAGAGCAACCAGCAGGGCGCCGGTCGTCCGCGCTGTGGGCAGATGTGCGTAATGGGCGCGAGCCGTGCAGTGGATACCCTGCTCTGTATGCGAACGATCATCGAACCCTTCCGCATCAAGAGCGTCGAGCCGATTCGGATGTCCAGCCTCGAAGAACGCAGGGCCCTTCTCGAGCGAGTCGGCTGGAACCTGTTCTCCCTGCGATCGGAGGACGTGATCCTCGACCTGCTCACCGACAGCGGCACGGGCGCGATGAGCAGTGCGCAGTGGGGCGCGCTGATGTGTGGGGACGAGTCGTACGCCGGGTCTCCGAGCTTTCAGCGCTTCGAGGCGTCCGTGCGCGAGGTCTTCGGGTTCGAGCACGTCGTCCCGACGCACCAGGGGCGGGCGGCGGAGCACGTCCTCTTCCACACGCTGGGGGGCGCGGAGCGCATCGTTCCCAACAACACGCACTTCGACACGACGGGCGCGAACGTCGAAGCCAGCGGGGCGCGCGCGGTGGATCTGCCCTGCCCCGAGAGCACCGACAATAGCTCGCCCTTTCCCTTCAAGGGCAACGTCGACGTCGACCGGCTGTCGTCGCTGTTGGAGGCGAACCCCGGTCGAGTGCCGCTGGTCATGGTGACCGTGACCAACAACGCGGGCGGCGGGCAGCCCGTGAGTCTGGCGAACCTGCGCGCCACCCGCGAAGTGTGTGAGCGCCATTGCATTCCGCTGTTCCTCGATGCTTGCCGGTTCGCGGAGAACGCCTTTCTGATCCAGCAGCGCGAGCGCGGGCAGGAGGGCCGTGCACTGGGCGAGATCGTTCACGATATGTTCCGTCTCGCCGATGGGTGCACGATGAGCGCGAAGAAGGAGGGGCTGGCCAACATTGGCGGCTTCGTCGCCTGCCGGGACGACGCGCTTGCGCGCGACCTGCGCCGGCGCTTGGTCGTGACGGAGGGCTTTCCGACCTACGGTGGAATGGCGGGACGCGACCTCGAGGCGGTTGCGCAGGGGCTGCGCGAGGTGCTCGACCAGGACTATCAGGAGTACCGGCACGCGAGCATTTGCTACGTGACCGAGCACCTTGCCAAGTGCGGCATTCCCCAGATCCTGCCCGCGGGCGGGCACGCGATCTTCCTCGACGCAGGTCGGTTCCTTCCGCACTTGGAGTGGAATCAGTTCCCCGGACAGGCGCTCGCGATCGAGCTCTACCTCGAGGGTGGCATCCGTTCCTGTGAGATCGGGAGCCTGATGCTCGCCCGGACCGACGCAGAGACCGGCGAGGAGCAACCCGCTCCCCAGGAGCTCCTGCGCCTCGCCATTCCGCGACGCACCTACACCCAGAGCCACATGGACTACCTGCTGGAGGTGATCGAGGCGGTGTGGCGTCGGCGAGCGGAGATTCCCGGGATCACGATCGAGGAGGCTCCGGCGGTGCTGCGCCACTTCACGGCGCGCTACGGACGAATGGCGGGCGCGGCCTGCGCCGGGGGAGGCGCGGGGGGAGGCGCGTCGCGCTGCGACCGATAGCAGCCTCCGCTACGCGCAAGGTGGCGCGCGATCTACGTCTCCGGCTCGGTTACGCGCGATGGACGTGGGGCCTAACTTCCATTGGGACAGGCGGGCGTGCACCTGCGCACCCCCCAGTCGTCGCCCACACGCGTGGACTCTCACGAGGAACCGGCCACCCCAATGGAACGAATCACACCTCTCTCCAGCTCGCTCATTCTCCTGATCCTGGCCGCTTCCACGCACGTTGCCGGTTCCGCGGCGGCGCAGGGACAAGAGGGCTCGCTGCCCACCACCTTCGACGGCGGACCGGTCTCCAAGCCGAGTGCCTCGGCCCTGTTGGCCGGTTTCCAGGGCATGGCCGAAGACGACCTCGCGCGCGTCCACTTCGATGCTCCTGGCGACGGGTCTCTGTGGTGCGCTGGCAGGACCTACAAGGCGCGCTTCGATGATCGAGGGGCGACGTACGTGCCCTTCTTGGGCTCGGAAGCCGCGCACAACTACCCGCTGACGTTGCGCCTCGGAGGGATCGATCTCGCGGGCGAGCCGCTCTTCTTCGACGACGCCGAGGCCGTGCGCCGGGGCTCGGTCGTCGCGTTTGCGCGCGGATCGGTGATCGAGGAGTACCGGGTCGAGCCGACGTCGATCGAGCAGAGGTTCGTGTTCATGAGCCTGCCGCGCACGGGCGAGCTCACGCTGCGCATCGACGTCGAGACGGAGCTCGGCTTCCTCGAGACCGCGGAGGGGTTCGCGTTCGAGGGCGCTGCGGGCGGGGTTCGCTACGGGCGCGCCTTCGCGCTCGACGCCGGCGGCGAGCGGCTCTCGATCGACACCGTTTGGCGCGGGGGCTCGATCGAGATCCAGGTGCCGGCGGCCTTCCTCGAGCAGGCGACGTGGCCCGTCACGATCGATCCGGTCATCACGACGTTCGCGGTCGACACCTCGACGTTCCTCGACATCCTTCCCGACGTCGCCTACGACATGACGAACGACGTCTTCTACATCGTCTGGGAGCGGATCTTCTCGGCCACCGACCACGATATCTACGGCAGGACCTTCACGTCAGCCGGCGTCGCAGTCGCCCTCGGTGGCGACTACATCGACATCACGGGCGACGACTGGCGTGAGCCGAAGGTGGCGAACAACCAGATCGCAGATCAGTTCCTGGTGGTTGCGACCGAGGGGCCGGCCGGGTCGCGGGTGATCAGTGGCCGGACCCGGGATGCCGGGACGATCACGCAGGGCAGCCAGTTCCAGATCAGCGGGTCCGCGAGCGGGGAGAAGGTGCATCCGGACGTCGGCGGCGATCCGTCGCCGTTCGGCCCTACGTACTACTGCGTCACGTGGGAGCGCGTGTTCAACTCCGGGGTCGACCACGACGTGCACGCCCGCCTCGTGCGCTCGAACAGCACGCTGTTCGGTGCGAGCACGATCCTCATCGACAACTCGGGCGGGACCTTCGACATCAATCCCTCCGTGTCCAAATCCAACGGCCCGCCGCCCTCGACCTGGCAGAACTGGAACATCGTGTGGCAGCGCCTGGACACCACCAACGGCGTCTTCAACATCCTCGGTGCTCAGCTCAACTGGGACGCCACGACGCTGAGGTCGACCTTCCCGATCGAGACGTCCACGTTCTTCAACGACGTGTTCCCGAAGGTCTCGTCGCCGGCCGACGCCGCCGACGGTCCGCGGCAATACCTGGTCGTCTACGAGCGCGATGACGGGCCGCCCAACTTCAGCAAGGACATCTACGTCTCGGCGCTGGTGGAGGACACCCTCGTCGATCGCGAGAACCTGAGCGGACTGGAGGGCACGGGCGCGGCTGTCGACCAGTTCTCGCCCAGCGTCGACAGCGACGGCCTCGAGTACGCGATCGTCTACGCCGAGACTTTCAACCCCACCGACCACGATGTCTACGCGGCGACGATATACGTCTGCGACCACGACCTGATCCTGCTCGAGGGGCACCAGAACCTCGCCTTCTCGGCGACGATCGAGGGGATGCCGGAGATCGCGTCGATCTACAGCGGCGGCGGCTCCAGCACACACGCGATGGCGACCTGGTGGGACGCAGCGGTCGACAACGACATCGAGGGCGGTGTGTATGCGACGCCGGGGACGATCGGGGTGAATTACTGCGGTCCCGCGGTTCCCAACAGCTCCGGCTTTTCGGGACGCATCGCGGCGATCGGCTCGAACAGCGTCGCCGCGAACGACCTGTGCCTGCTCGCCCACCACCTGCCCAACACCCAGTTCGGCTACTTCATCGTCAGTGCGACGCCGGGCCTCTTCATGCCGCCGCAATCGCTCGGCTTCGTCTGCCTCGCCGGCAACATCGGCCGGTACAACACGCTGCCGATCCTCGTTGGGCCCATGGACAGCGTGAACATGCCCCAGGTGGTTCCGGTGAACCCTCCGGTGCCGCTGCTCCCGGGCCAGACCTGGAACTTCCAGTGCTGGTATCGGGACGTCGGGAACACGAACAACTTCACGGACGCGGTCCGGATCTCGTTCGTGCCCTGAATCGCGGGTGCGGGCTCGGGCTGGCGCCCCGCACCTGCTCACCAGCGAGCACAATACGACTTTCTCCGGGCCCTTTCTGCGCACGAGGCCCCAGAGGCCCTAGCGCCGTTGATCGGGTATTCAGGGAGGTGATATGGTAAGAACACCTTCAAGAGCACCCGAGACCCGACGATGAAGATCGCATCCTGGACGGTTCGCGAGCTGGGGACGCCCATGGCTCTCATGGAACGCGAGGTCGTTCCTAGCGAGGGGGAAGTCACCATCGAGATCGCCGGCTGCGGCGTGTGCCACACCGACCTCGGCTTCTACTACGACGGCGTCCCGACACGGCATCCGCTGCCGCTCACGCTCGGGCACGAAGTCAGTGGCCGTGTGGTCGAAGCGGGGGAGGGAGCGGAGGGCTGGGTCGGGCGCGACGTCGTCGTACCGGCCGTGATTCCGTGCGGAGTCTGCGCGGCTTGTCGCGCGGGTGAGGGCTCGATCTGCCCCGAGCAGATCTTCCCCGGAAACGACGTGCACGGCGGCTTCGCCAGCCACGTCTCCGTTCCCGCGCAGGGCCTCTGCCCGGTGCCGGACCTGGGCGATTCTGCCTGCAATCCCGGCGGGCTCGACCTCGCGACGCTGTCGGTCATCGCCGACGCCGTCTCGACGCCGTACCAGGCGATCCTGCGTTCCGGGCTCGCGGCGGGGGACCTGGCCGTCTTCGTCGGAGCAGGGGGAGTCGGCGGGTTCGGTGTGCAGCTGGCCTCCGCGCTCGGCGCGCACGTCGTCGCGATCGACGTCGATGCGGAGCGCCTCGCGGCGCTCGGCGAGCACGGCGCGCACTTGCGGCTGTCGGCCCAGGAGCTCGACTTCAAGGCCCTCAAGCGCGCGGTCGCCGCGTTCGCCGCCGAGCACGAGGTGCCGACCTGGCGCTGCCGCATCTTCGAGACTTCGGGGTCCCCGGCGGGCCAGAAGACAGCCTTCGGGCTGCTCGGTCGCGGCGGTTTTCTCGCCGTCGTCGGCTACACGCCGGCCAAGGTCGAGCTGCGGCTCAGCAACCTCATGGCGCTCGACGCGACCGCGCGCGGCAACTGGGGCTGCCTCCCCGAACACTACCCCGCGATCCTCGAGCTCGTCCTCGCGGGCAAGCTGCAGCTCGGGCCCTTCGTCGAGAAGAGACCCCTGTCTTCCATCAACGAGACTTTTGCCGCCGTGCATGCACACGAGGTCTCGCGCCGCGTGATCCTGACCCCCGATTTCTAGGCCATGCCCGTCAAGAACATGGAATTCAAGAACCACGACCTCGCCGAGCTGCGGAGCGCCTCCGGGATACGGTACGAGGAGAAGCCCGTGCGGGTCCCCGGCGGTGAGGATGCAGCGGGTCTGCACACTGTGTGGATCACGCTCGACAACCCGCGCCAGTTCAACTCCTACACGACCGAGATGGTCAAGGACGTGATCCTGAGCATGCGCCGTGCGAGCAACGACCGCGGCGCCGTCGCGGTCGTCTTCACCGGTGCCGGGACCAAGGCCTTCTGCACCGGCGGCAATACGGCCGAGTACGCCGAGTACTACGCCGGCCGGCCCGAGGAGTACCGCCAGTACATGCGGCTCTTCAATGACATGGTCAGCGCCATCCTGATGTGCGACAAGCCCGTGATCTGTCGCGTCAACGGAATGCGCATCGCGGGCGGGCAGGAGATCGGCATGGCGTGCGACTTCACCGTCGCGCAGGACCTCGCGGTCTTCGGTCAAGCCGGCCCCCGGCACGGCTCCGCGCCCGATGGGGGCAGCACGGACTTCCTGCCGCTCTTCGTGGGCGTCGAGGCCGCGATGGAGAGCTGCACGTTGTGCGAGACGTGGAGTGCGCACAAGGCGCGCAGGCTCGGCCTGGTGACCCAGGTCGTCCCCGGTTTGAAGGTGGACGGCGACTACGTGCCGAACCCTTTCGTCGAGACCCAGCGCTACCTCGACGACTTCGGCAACGTCGTGCACGGGGAGCCCAAGGCCGGGCGCGACCGCGCGGACGGGAAGGCGCTGCTCGATCGCGGCGAGATCGATCTGTCGGCGCTCGATGGCGCGGTCGACGCGCTCGTGTCAAAGCTCGCGATGACCTTCCCGGGCTGCCTCACCAAGACGGTCGAGAGCGTCCGCAAGCACAAGCTCGAGCACTGGGACAAGAACAAGGAGAGCAACCGTGCCTGGCTCGGTCTGAACATGATGACCGAGGGACGGACGGGCTTCCGCGCATTCCACGAGGGCACCAAGGCCTGCCGTGAGGCCGACTTCCTGTTGCTCCGGCGGCGGCTCGCCGAGGGCGCCGTGTGGGGGCCGGACCTCGTCGAGGAGTCGCTCGCACGCGCGCACGGTGAACAAACGTGCGCGAAGGCCTGAAGGGAACGTTGGCTGTGAGCGAGAGCACCAAGACGACCAAACTCCGTCGCGAGGAGCTCCACGGCGGTGCCGTGTGGCGACTCGTCCTCGACGCCCCGAAGGGCAACGTCCTCGACGCCGCGCTGACACGCGAGCTGGCGGACGCCTTCCGCGACGCCGCGCGGCAGCCGCGACTCAAGGTGATCGTGCTGAGCGGCGCAGGGAAGCACTTCTCGTTCGGCGCCAGCGTCGAGGAGCACCTGCCCAACTCGGTCGCCGCCATGCTCGCTGGCTTCCACGAGCTCTTCCGCCTGATCGCGGCGAGCGGCGTTCCCGTCCTCGCGGCGGTGCGCGGAGCGTGTCTGGGCGGCGGGCTCGAGCTGGCGTCCTTCTGCCAGCGCATCTTCGCGCACCCCGAGGCCAAGCTCGGTCAGCCCGAGGTCCAGCTCGGCGTGTTCGCGCCCGTCGGCTCGGCGATCTTGGCCGAGCGCGTCGGTCGTGGTGTGGCCGACGATCTCCTGCTCAGTGGCCGCACCATGCATGCCGCCGAGGCGCACGCGGTGGGTCTCGTGGACCACATCGGCGAGGACCCCGACGGCGATGCACTCGCATGGGCGGAGGAGCACCTCCTGCCGCGCTCGGCGTCGTCGCTGCGCTTCGCGACCCGCGCCGCGCGCTTCGACTTCAACCGCCGCTTCGAGAACCTCGTCGCGGACCTCGAACGCTTGTACCTGGACGAGCTGATGCAGACTGCCGACGCCGTCGAAGGCATCACGGCCTTTCTCGAGAAACGCCAACCCAAGTGGGAGGACCGGTGAGCTCGAGGCTCCCAGACAAGCGCCCCCTCGAACGCTTGGTGGAGCGAGCCGAGGAGCTCTACCGCGACGACTCCCTGTCCGCCGTGAGCGCCAGGAAGGAGCGCACGGGCGGAAAGGCCGTGGGCTACATGCCCATCTACGTGCCGCGGGAGCTCCTCCATGCGCAAGGAGTGATGCCGGTCGGGATCATGGGCGGCGGCGAGGTCGAGACCGCATGACGAGCCAGTGTGCCTCCGGTTCGGGACAGTTCCTCGAGAACATCAGCCGCTACCTCGGCGTGACGATGGCCGAGATCGGGCCGCGTTCGCTCGAGTCCGATGCTCCCGAGGCGTGCAGCTCCATTTGCGCCGTCCTCGCGGAGACCGACGTCATCAACATGGTCTCGCGCGGCATCTCGACTGCCAACATCTTGAAGGGCATCCACCAATCGATGGCGGGGCGGTTCCTGAAGCTGCTGTCCACGGCGGGCGCGCGCGGCGTGGTCCTCGTGACGGGAGGGCTCGCCGCGGACGTGGGGCTCATGGCCGCGCTCGAGGAGGCCGCGAGCGAGTCGTCGGCGAAGCTCGATCTCCGGGTCCATCCCGATTCAGTGCTCGCCGGGGCGATCGGGGCGGGGCTGTGGGGCGCCTTCCGGGCGCGCAAACTGACGACCCTGGGCGTCTCGCTCGATGCGACGGCGGAGGTTGGGACGCGATGATCGGGCCGCGGCTCGACGGCATGGTCGCGCTCGTGACCGGGGGCGCCGGCGGGATTGGCACGGCGATCGTCGAGGTCTTGGGCGCGTACGGTGCACGGGTCGTCTCGGCGGACCTCGGTCACGAAGAGGGCGAGAGCACGGATCGTGTTCACTGCGACGTCGGCGATCCGCTCCAGTTGCGGGCGGTCGTTGAGCGCGTCGTACAGGATTACGGGGCACTCGACGCGGTCGTGCACAGCGCGGGGATCACACGGGACGCTGTGCTGTGGAAGCTCAGCGACGAGGACTGGGGCGCGGTGATGCGCGTCAACTTGGACGCGGCCTTTCAGCTCCTCAAGGCTTCCGCTCCGCACCTGCGCCGATCGCCGCGGGGGGCGGCGGTGCTCATCTCCTCGATCAACGGAGAGCGCGGCAAGCTGGGGCAAGCCAACTACTCCGCGAGCAAGGCTGGTCTGATCGGACTCGCCCGCAGCGCGGCGCGCGAGCTCGGGCGCGACGGCGCGCGCGTCAACGTGGTAGCGCCGGGCTTGATCGGCACTCCGATGACGCAGGCGCTCCCGCAGGAACACCAGGAACGCGCGATCGCCGAGACCGTGCTCGGCCGGCCCGGCACTCCGCAGGACGTCGCCGCGGCCGTCTTGTTCCTGTGTTCGGACTTGGCCCGGCACGTGACTGGCCAGGTGCTTCGGGTCGACGGGGGTCAGCTCATGGCCTGATGGCCAAAGAATGACGAGGATGGATTCGACGTTGCAGGGTGAAGCCACGCTTGAGCGCGATGCGGTCTACGTCCGTCGTCTGCGACCGGCCGACCTCGAGCGCGTCGTCGTACTCGACGCACGGATCGTGGGGCGTAGCCTCGTGACGGTGCGCCTGTAGTTGCGGGGGCAGGCGGCGAACGATTCTCGAACGCGGTTTTCCACGATTCGATCGCGACGCCAACCCGCCCGCGGGCATTCCTTCGCGAGCATGCATTCTCCACCTGAGCTGGAAACACTCCTGGGCCACACGCACTGGCTGCGCGCGCTCGCGCTCCAGGTCGTTGGAGATGCGGACGCGGCCGAGGATGTCCTGCAGGAGACTTGGCTCGCGGTGCTTCGCAATCCGCCGCGGGAAGCGAGCGATGAGAATGGCCTGCGGGCGTGGCTGGCACGCGTCACGCGCAACATCGCGCTTCGGGCGCTGCGTTCATCCGCCCGTAGGCGTGCGCGCGAAGTCAGGGGAGCGCGGCGTGAGACCCAGGAGAGCGACGCGGGGCCCGTCGTCCATCCATTCGACTGCGCGTTCTGGCAGCGGGAGCTGATGGACGCGGTGATGGCTCTCGACGAGCCGCAGCGTGTGGTCGTCGTCCTGCGCTACCTCGAGGGCTTGCAGCCCGAGGAGATCGCACGCAGCCTCGGAGTCAGCGGCACGGCCGTGCGCTCACGACTCAATCGGGCGCTCACGTCGCTGCGTCTGCAGCTCGAGCGCAAGCACGGCAAGAAGAACGCCGACTGGACGTCGGCCTTGATTCTGCTCGCCGCGCCGCCGCGCGGCAGTGGGCCGGCACTAGGAGCTCTGTTGATGAAGGCACAAGCGAAGGTCGCGGTGGTCTTGTTCGTCATCGCGTCAGTCATCGGCGTCGGTTGGCTCGTCGACACGTCGACCGAGGAGCCTGCGGAGGCGCTCGCCCACGACCGCGCGGAGCTCGTCGAGCCCAGCGCGCAAGAGCTCGTGGACGCCGTCCTGCCCGCGCGGGACGAGCGTCGGTCGGAGGCGCCGGTCGAACGCGCGGACCGGGACGTCGCCGCCGACCGGGTGGCGCCGCCCGTCGTGGAGATCGGCGGCGTGGTCCGTGACACCGAAGGCCAGCCCGTCCCCGGCGTCTCGGTGGTGTTCGGGGGTGCAGGAGACGCGCCCCTGGCCGCGGGCCGGACGGACGCTGCAGGTGCCTTCCGCATGCCCTTCCCAGCTCGCTCCGGCCGCTTGACGGTGCGAGACAGCGAGCGCTACGTCCTGCTGTTCGACGAGGTCATCGGGGAGGATCTTCCGACGCGCGAGCTGAGCATCATCGTGGCCGCGCGCCGCGACTACGCGGGCATCGTGGTCGACGCGGACGGGCAGCCGGTGCCCGGCGCGCGGCTGCGGATCGAGATGGACGACGGCACACTGCGCGGGCTGCGCCTCGGGGTGCAGCGGACGACGACGCCTGGCTGGCTGGGCAAGTCCGGCCCGGACGGCTCCTTCGAATTCGAGAGCGTGGGCTGGAGTCCGGGTCTCCACATCGTCGCGCGCTCGGCCGGCTTCGAGCTCGTGGAGCTCGAGTTGCCGCGGAGTGCGTCCAGTGGCCTGCTCGTTCAGTTCCCATCGATCGCTCATGGCGCGGGCGGGATCGAGGGGATCGTCGTCGACGCAAAGGAAGAGCCGGTCCGGGCAGCGACGGTCTTCTTCGGGCAACAGGTTGCACAGACGGCGCACGACGGCCGCTTTCACCTCGAAGGGCCCGAGCGGATGGCCGGGACCTTGATCGCCCTGGCGCGCGGCAAGTTGCCCGGGGAGCTCGAGCTCGGCGCCGACGGCAGGCCGGTGAACGGCGCCGCGGAGATCGTGATTCGGCTGGCGGGCGACCCGCCCTCGATCCGAGGGACCGTGGTCGATGCGCAAGGGGAGCCCCTGCACCTTGCGAAGGTGTGGACGAGCGATGGACGTCCGTTGGGCGTGCGGCTCGAGAAGCGCTCGATCTCCACCTTCGAGGACCTCCTCGGCGACGCGGGAGATGCCACGCGTTCGAGCCGACACCAGTACACGGCGGCGGACGGCAGTTTCGAGCTGACGGGTCTGCTCCCGCAGGCGATCTATGAGCTGCACTCGCTGCATCCGGCGACGCTGGAGCTCCTGTCGGCGGAGGTCAGCGCGGGCACCGAGGACTTCGTCTTCCGTTTCCAGGACAGCGAGTCGATGCGGCGCGTCGCGGGCCACGTGCTGAGCTCTGGCGGAGCGCCGATCGAGGGAGTGCACGTTCTGCGTTGGCGCGTCGGGGTCGGCGCGCAGGGCGACGTGCGCACGCCGTGGGCGCTCGAGCCGGTGGTCGCTACCGATGCCGACGGCTTCTTCGAGTTCGAGCGACTCTGCACGGAAGGCGTCCACCTGTACCCATCGTCCCAGCACACGCGCGGGAAGATCTTCGAGCTCGCTGCTTTCGACGACATCGAGAACATCGAGATACGCCTGCCGTCGAGGTGCTCATTTCAGGTCTTGCTCGAACGCGATCCGCTGGAGGCCGACGCGTTCAAGATCCTCGACGCGGACGGCGGCACGATGCGCTACACGATTCAGTACGGCAAGACTGCGGAAGGGAGCTACGTGTCGTCCTCGGGGAGTGGACCGGCCGGGCTGGCCGACGGCAAGTCGGAGGTGGTGCAGGTCGACGACACGGCACGCACGATCGTGCTCTACCTGCAGGGAGTGGAGGTGCGCAGGGTCCCGATCGAGCTCGAACCGAACGGTGTGAAGCTGATTCGCCTTTGAACGCCCCTTCTGTCGGGGACGCGTACAGCCCACGCAAGAGCGGCGGATTCGGTCAACGGAGGAGGGGGCGCAGGCAAAGCGCTCCGGCCCCCGCTCGAACTCGGGCTCTCCTGCCGTGCTCGACCCGCCCGTATGCCGGCCATGTTCCAAGCTACGTTGGGCCAGCGTGTTACACGGGCTACACTCCTCCTGGTTTCGGGCTGTGGGTCGAGACGTTGCCGACCGACAATGATACTGCGAGCTGCGAAGACATCGTCTTGCGAACGGTTGGGTCGGAAGCGTAGGAGGCCAGACCTTCAATGTGGGATGGAACGACGTCGCGCGCTTCATCGTGGAGGAAGGACAAGGACAATGACTCCCGTCTTGCCTCGGCCCCTGGCGTTCGGCGCGCTTGGGGCCCTGCTATGTCTCCTTGCTGATCGATCAGCCGGCCAGTGCAGCGAGGAGATCCTGACCGCCATCGCGGGACACGCCCGCGACGGCTTCGGAGAGCAGGTGCGCATCGCCGACGACCAGATCGTTGTCGGCATGCCGTTCTACACGGGCAACCACCAATCAGAGGGCGCCGTTGTTGTGTACGAGCGCGCTGGCGCCGGCTGGGTCGAGGCCCAGTTCATCACGGCCCCAAACCCCGGGGCCCAGCACCACTTCGGCTTGGCGATCGCCGCCGACCGGGACGACCTCATGGTTCGCGAACGGGTGCAGGATCCCGTCCTGTTTCCCGAAGGCGGATCGGTGGTTCACGTGTACCGGCGACGAGGAACGCAATGGGTTTGGTCTCAGAAGATCGAGGCTCCTGTGCCAGGCGCGCCAGGCGTCGTGACGTTCGCTAGAACCTTCGTGCTGGACGAGAACTCGGCCTATTTCGGAGACGTCTGGTACGACATCATTCGCGTCTACGACAAGATCGGCGGCACGTGGGTTCCGGCGGGCGTCATCACGACGGCAAACTACAATCCTCTGCCGCTTCCGCCGTCGGGAGGAATTCCGGGTAGAATCCGGGCAAACGGTGATCGTCTACTCGTGACGACAAATTCGTCGTTGATCTCGGGCGAGTGGGTCTATGTGCTCGAACGCGACGGGAGCGGATGGCACGGCTCCGCCCGCTTGGTACTACAGGGACTGCACGACGAGCCTGACGTCGCCATGACCGGTGACACGATCTTCGTCGGGTCCCCCCACGAGAGTGGCCAAGCGGGCAGGGTCTGGGTCTACGAGAAGAGCGGCAACCAGTGGAGCCCGACCCAAGTCTTAACTCCAGAGCCGTGGCTAACCCTGGCTCGATTCGGCTTCGCGGTCGAGGTCAACTCCGGCATTCTCGCCGTGTCGGCTCCTGGGTGGGCCATGCCAGCGCCGGCGGTCGGGCGGGTGTATCTCTTTGAGCACGACGGCGTCGGCTGGTATCAGACGCGAGCCATCGACGGCGCCCAACCGATTCCGGAGAGGCGGATGGGTCAAGACCTTGCGATGTCCGCGGACGTGCTTGTCGCCGGGGCGCCTGCCGGCGGCGCCGTCGTCGGAATCCCGGGGACCGC
>JAAELL010000051.1 GCA_024226735.1 bacterium
CGTCCAAGCTGCTGCTGTTCTCGCGCCATCTGAAACACGACGGTACGGCGGTCGTGAACCTGGACGACGCGAGTGCCGAGCAATTCATCCGCGAAGCCCATGCCCGCGGCGCGCGTGTGCTCAGCGTGACGCGGGACCCCGGCCGCGAAGCCGACATCCGTTCCACGCAGACTGATTTCACGCTACAGGGAAGTCGCATCACCCTCGCGCTCCCGTCGGGTCCCCTCGAAGTCGAGCTTCCCCTCGTCGGCGACTTCAACCTCGAGAACCTGCTCGTCGCGTGCGGGATCGCCGTCGCTCTCGACATCGATCCCGATGTCATCGCCGAAGGCGTACGCCACTGTCCGCAGGTCCCCGGGCGCATGGAACTCGTAACCGACGCAACCAAGCGCGCACCAACGGTGATCGTCGACTACGCCCACACGCCCGACGCCATCGAGAAACTGCTGGCCGCCGTCAGACCGTTGGTCAAGGGTCGGATGATCACGGTGTTCGGTTGCGGCGGGGATCGCGACCGCGCAAAGCGACCGCTGATGGCCGAAGCCGTTGGACGCTGGAGCGACCGCGCGCTCGCGACCAGCGACAATCCGCGCACTGAAGACCCGGCGAAGATCCTGGCGGACGTCGAAGCCGGGCTCGGTGAACTCGAGAAGGTCGACCTCGCCTTGATCGACACGCGCGACCGCGCCTACGCGGTGGTCCCCGACCGGCGAGAAGCCATCATGCACGCGATCGCGATCGCACGGCCGGACGACGCCGTCATCCTCGCCGGCAAGGGACACGAGGACTACCAGATCATCGGCAGCGAGAAGCTCCCTTTCGACGACCGCGAGCAGGCCCGCCGCGCGCTTCGCAAAGTGGAGGCGCCATGACTACGCGCTACACGGTCGCGGATATGGTGGCGTGGTGCGACGGCGCGTTGCTTCAGGGGGACGCACGGGCGCAGGTCTTCGGCCTTTCGATCGACTCCCGTGCGGTGGAATCGGGGCAGCTCTTCGCAGCGATCGTCGGCCCCAACCACGACGCTCACGGCTACCTCGCGCAGGCGGTGCAGGCCGGCGCAGGCGCCCTGCTCGTCCAGTCCGATCACCTCGAAGACGGAGCACTGCCCGCGAACGTACCCACCGTTGCAGTCGCCGACACCACACGCGGCATCGCGGATCTCGCGACCTGTCATCGCCGCGGATTCGAGGGGACGCTGGTCGCGCTCACCGGCAGCAGCGGCAAGACCACCACCAAGGAGATGATCGCGACCGTACTCGAGACCGCCGGCCCCTGCCTGAAGACCCGCGGCAATCTCAACAATGACTACGGTGTGCCGCTCACCTTGCTCTCGCGCAGCGACGAGCACGTTCGCGCAGTCATCGAACTCGGGATGAACCACCGCGGCGAAATCGCACGGCTCAC
>JAAELL010000052.1 GCA_024226735.1 bacterium
ATCATGAACATGTTCTGTCCGATGACAGGCATGTTCCAAGGATCGGCCCAATCGATCACGACGTTGCCGACGTTGCAGGATGTCGTGGAGAAGGAGAAGGCGCTGACGCCGCCGGACTGCCCGTAGTAGTTGGAGCCGTCAGCGTGGCGAGATACGGAGACGTCGGGGAGATTCTGGGCGAAGGCGACCGAGCTGAGCAGAGCAGCGCAGCCGAGCGTGGAGCTGAAGCGTTTCATCATGAGTCGGAGATGCTGTCGGGAGAGGGTCTGAGAACCCTGGAGTTGGCGCAAAAGCATACAGGGGCTGGCGCTTTCGTGAGGGCGTAGCGCCGCGAAGTTCCCTCGATCTCCTGTTAAATATATACGCCCCACAAACGCCCCGCGGGCTGTACCAGTCCGGAACTCAGGAGCCCTCGGCCGCTGCCGCCGCCCCGGCGGCTTCCTGGGCCCTCTGGAGGTGGCTCTGTGCACCTTCGTCGTCGCCCAGCTCAGCCCGAATGCGGGCCATCGTGCGGTGGTTGTTCACGACGTCGCTCGGGTCCTGCGAGCCGAGATCGAAGGCCCGCTGGCAGGCGCGTTCGGCCTCCTGCGGGTTGCGGAGCCGCAGGTGGATCCCGGCGAGCGCTCGAAGCGGCTCCGCCCGGTCTGGAGACAGGGCGATCCCCTCTTCGAGGAGCGCGACCGCGTCTTGCCCCCTCCCGGCTCCGGCGAAAACGATCGCGAGCTGGATCCGGAAGCGAAGGTTCTCGGGATCGATCTCGAGTGCGGTCTCCATCGCGGCGACGGAGCCCTGCAAGTCGTTGCGAGCTGCCAGGAGCGTGGCGTGCGCCCAGTGCAGGTCGGTCGCGCGCGGGTCCTTTTCGAGGCCGCGTTCGATGATCGCGCGGAACTCTTCGTGGCGCTCCGGCATCAAGAGCTGGCCCAGCATCTCGTACGAATCGATGAACCGCGGCTCGGCGAGCGCCGCGCGCTCGTAGTGAGCGACCGCAGCCTCGATGTCACCGTTCTGGCGTCGATGGTGGCCGAGCTCGAGCGAGATGATCGGGTTGCGCGGTGCGAGCTCGCGCGCGCGCGTCATGTGCTCGACGAAGCTGTCGTCGTCGCCGAGGAAGAGCCCCGACCATGCGTACAGGATCTCGTGCTGGGTGTCGGGCAAGAGCCCCGCGTCCAGCACTCTCTTCGAGCGCTGACGGACCGTGCGCGCGAGCTCCTCTTGCTCGGGCGCGAGCTCCGGCTTGATGAACCAGTTCATACGCGCATCGATCAGCTGATCGAACGTGCGGTCTGACTGCCACGCGTTGTACCGGATGTAGCCACTGTGTGCCCACAGGGCGAGGAACCCCGCGAACAACAAGCTGAACGCCTTGCCCGCCGAGGTGACCTTGCCGGCCTCCTTCAGCGTGAAGTTCTGGACCTTGACCGTGTCCTTCTTCACCAGGTGCCAGGCGCGCAGAACGAGGAACGCCGCGACGCCCGCGATGCCGAGCGAGAACAGAAATGGCACCGCGGCGTAGATGTTGCGGAAGGCGAGCACGCCTAGGATGAACGCGACGCCGAGCAGGATCTCCTCACCCCACGGCATCCCGCGCTTCGGCTTCTTGATCTCGCGCCGCGGATTGGCGCCCAGCGCCGGTTTGCCCACGCCGAGATAGAGGGCGTCCTTGGGACACACGCTGACGCAGTCGAGGCACTTCATGCAGCCCGTGTCGACGACCATGCCGTAGTCGAGCACCTCTTGGGCGACCGCGACGTTCGACGTGCACGCGATCGTGCAGTGCCCGCAGCCCTCGCACGCATCGGTGACGCGGATGCGCGTCGGCGAGACCTTGTCGGCGACCATGAGCACGGCGCCGTAAGGGCAGGCGTACGTGCAGAAGCCCTTGGAGCCGAGGAAATACACGGACGCGAAGCCGCAGAACACCAGCGTCGCGATCGCGACGGGCAGCGGCGGGAACGTGGCCCAGAAGTCGTCCTTGTACAGTTCCGTCGAGGCCGCGAAATCGTCCTTGATCCACAGCCGGTAGGCGATCGGCCACAGGAACATGTAGACGAACGCGATGAACGGGACGAGCGCGAGCAGCCGCGACTTGAGCGGCCGCGGCCGGATGCCGAGCTTGACCAGAATGCTGCGCGACAGATCCTGCAGGGCGACGAGGTGGCATGCCCAGCCGCAGAAGAAGCGCCCGAAGATCACCGTCGACACGCCCATCAGGACGAAGAGGACCAGCCCCGCGTTGACGACCGACTCCTTCGAGAACTCCATCGCCTCGGAGGGTTCGAGGGGGCTGAGCGTTCTGCCCGCCTTGCTCCAGTGCACCACGTGCAGCGCGATTGCGACGTGAACGAGGATCAGCACGAGCACCCGCCAGCGCGTCGAACGCGATGGCCTGGTTCGCAGACCGGGCGGCGGAGTGCACGGGGAGGTCTTGGTCTTGGCGGCCATTCGCGGCAAGTCTAACAATCACGCCCGGCCCAACGGCGTGAGCCGTTGAGTCGAAACAGCCCACTGCTTGCTATCTTCGCCCGCATGCTGCGACGCATCCTGAACCTGTTTCGCGGCTCGAACACGCCGGCGTTCGAGCTTCCACAAGACGACGTGCTGACGACGACCCCCAGCGGCCTGCGCTACGTGATCCTCGCGGAGGGCTCGGGCGATTCGCCCGCCGCGACGAACCGCGTGAAGGTTCGCTACGCCGGCTGGCTCGAGAGCGGGCGCGCCTTCGATGCTTCCTACCCCGGGACGGCCTCGTTCCCGCTCGATCGCGTGATCCAGGGTTGGACAGAGGGCCTCCAGCTCCTGAAGCCCGGCGGCAGCGCCAAGTTCGTCATCCCGCCGGACCTCGCCTACGGCGCGCGCGGGGCCCCGCCCCTGATCGGGCCGGGCGCGACGCTCGTGTTCCACGTCGATCTGGTGTCGGTCGGGGGATGACTGTGCTCGCCCTCGCCCTCGCCCTCGCCCTCGCCCACGCGACCCTGTGCACGGTGCCCGTCCCCGCTGAGCTCCTCGCCGCTCTGCCGGCCGAGCTGAAAGGGCGCGTCACCGCGACGGACGCGCTCGCGATCGGCTGGCTCGAGACGCGCATCCCCGAGGAGCTCGAGCACTACCCGACCCTGTGCCGCATCGCGCACGAGATCATCGCCGAGGGGCTTTCGAGCGCGGTCGTCCAGCCCGGCCAGACGACGACGTCCGACCTCCAGTGGTGGTACCGCGAGCGCATTCGTGAGCGTCGGCTGACGGCGTGGTTCCATCCGTCCGTCTCCGTTCAGCGCTCCGGTGCCGGGAGCTCCGGCGACTTCTCGTCCGATGCGGGCGCCGACGTCATCCGCCGCGGTGGCCTCGTCCACGTCGACTTCGGCATCCGCTACCTCGGTCTGCACACCGACACGCAGCAGCACGCGTACGTACTGCGCTTCGGCGAGAGCACGGCGCCGGCTGGGCTCGTGACCGCGTTCGGACGTGGCAACCGGCTGCAGGATCTGTTGACCGCCGAGTTCGAGACGGGGCGCACCGGCAACGACGTCCTGGCGCGGACGCGCGCCGCGGCCGAGGCCGAGGGGCTCGTGCCGTCGATCTACACGCACCCGCTCGGCTACCACGGCCACGGCGCGGGGCCGCTGATCGGCCTGTGGGATCAGCAGGGCGGCGTCCCGGGCCGCGGCGACTTTCGTTGCGCGCAAACACCGCCTGGTCGATCGAGCTGAACGTCACCGAGAGCATCCCGGAGTGGGGCGATCGGGCCGTGCGCATCATGCTGGAGGAGGACGCGTTCTTCGACGGGAAGAGCGTGCGCTACCTCGACGGGCGCCAGACGGAGCTGCTCCTCATCCACTGACGTGGCCGGGAAGCGGCGATCGCGGGCCGCGCGGCCGCGGCTCGAACTGCTTGCAGTCCGCCCCCGACGTCTCGAGCACGACCGCGGTCGGCATCGCGAGTGACTTGAAGCCGTACGCGCGGCAGCCGCGCGGTTGCTTGGGCTCGTAGGTGACGAAGAAGTACCTGCAGTGAGTGCAGTTCGGCTTCGCTTCCATCACTCGTCCCCGTAGGCCGCCGCCGCGCGCGCCGCGAGCTCCTCGGCGGCCGCGAGCAGCCGATGCGACGCCGTGCTGTACAGATCGTCGGGCAGGATCACGACCCGCCCGTCACCGATCGCCGTCATGCTGGCGAGCGACGCTTCGGCGTTCAGGATCGCCGCGCTCGGCGAGTGCTGCGAGCGACCCTTCGCGCCGACGACGAACAGGTCCGGGTCGATGACGAGCACCTGCTCGAAGTCGACCGGCGGGTTGCCGTGGATTCCCGCGACGCTCGCCGCGTTGCGCATGCCCGCGAGCTCGATCATCAGCTCCCACGTCGTGCCGGTCCCGGCGGTGTAGCCGGCGCCGCCGTAGTTGCCGTAGGGTAGCGCGCGCTTGCCCGCTGCGGGACCCGCGTCGATCTTGGCCCGTCGCGCCTCGAGCTCGCGCGTCAGTCGCTCCGCGGCCTCGGTCTCGCCCAGCACGAGCCCGGCGAGCTCGACGCCCGCGAGCAATCCGGCCCAGTCGGTCGCGACCGGCAGGTCGAACACGAACACGCCGCTCTCGCGGACGCGCTCGACGGTCGCGCGGTCCTGGTTGGTCTGGGTCAGCACGACGTCGGGGGCGTGGGCGAGGATCTCCTCGCTCGTGAAGTTGTGCATCACGCCGTGGGCGCGCCAGGGCGCGGGGTCCTCCGCGATCGACGCGTACTCGAACGCGGTGCGCGGCAGCGCGACGATCCGCTCGGGGGAGAGCAGGTCGACGACGACGTCGACCGCGCTCGCGTTGGCGGGCAAGACGCGCAGCGGGCGGCCGGGAACCTGGAGCTGCTCGCCGCCGGGGAGCGTCACGGTGCGCAGCGTCACCGTCCGCGGGCGGGCGTTCGCGTCCGGATCCGAGAGCGCGCCGTGCGCGTACCACGCCGCCGCGGCGACCAGGGCGAGGACGAGCGTGAGGGGGATCGCGCGGGCCATGGGGGCAAGTATGGTGGATGAGGCCGCGCGCCCCTACTACCATGCGGCGCGCATGAGCGAAGCCTCGGACGGCCCGCCGCGGCTCTTGGGCGCCGGCACACTGGCGATCGCGCTCGCGGCGGTGCTCCTCGTCCTCGTCGTGCTGTCCGCGCGCACGGGCACGACCGGCTCCGCCGAGTTGGGCTCGACGCTGCGCGGCCTCATCGCCTTTCTCGGGCTGGGCGAGCCCCTCGAGCGCACCCAGCAGACGATCGTCGAGAACCGCATGTGGCGGACCCTCGTCGCGGCCTGCGTCGGCGCCTCGCTCGCCTACGCGGGCGGACTCCTGCAGGGCGTGTTCCGCAACGGCCTGGCGTCGCCCGCGGTGATCGGCGTGACCAGCGGCGCGAGCCTCGGAGCCAGCATCGCGATCCTGATCATCGGCGGCATCGGCGTCGAGGGCCAGCTGCTCGCGCGCGCCGCCGCGAACGCGCCGATGCTCGTGACGGCGTGCAGCCTCGTCGGAGCGCTGGGCGTGACGCTGCTCGTCACCGCGATCGCCACGATCGGCGGCCGCGTCTCGGTGCCGACGCTGCTGCTCGTCGGCGTCGCGATCAACGTCTGCATCGGTGGCCTGCTCGCGGGCATTCAGGCGTGGGTGCTCGAGTACGACTGGGAGGTGGCGCAGGGCATCTTCGCCTGGACGTTCGGCAACCTGAAGGACCGCTCGCCCCAGCACGCGGCCGTCGCCTTCGCCGGCCTCGCGGTCGCAGTGAGCGCTCTGCCGTTCGTAGCGCGCGAGCTCGATTTGTTCGCGGGTGGCGAGGAGGATGCCGAGGCGCTCGGCGTGTCGACCCTGCGCGTCAAGCTGCTCGCCCTGGGCGCGGCCGCGCTCGCCGCGGCCTGCGCGGTCTCGGTCGCCGGCCAGATCGCGTTCATCGGACTCGTCGTGCCGCACATGGTGCGCATCGTCAGCGGCTCGTCGCATCGCTCTCTCCTGCCGATCTCGCTCCTCGCCGGCGCGGTGTTCCTGCTCGGCACCGACTACCTCAACCGCCTCCTGCTGGGCAGCCGCGCGCTGCAGCCGGGCGTCCTGATGTCGATCTTCGGCGGACCGTTCTTCCTGTTCTTGCTGATCCGCGGCCGCAAGGCGGTGCAGGCGTGGTGAAGCTGCTCGAAGCGCGCGGCCTATCGTTCGCCTACCCCTCGGGGCTGCGCGCCGTCGATGGCGTCGACTTCGAAGCGGATCGCGGCGAGCTCGTTTGCATCGCCGGTCCGAATGGCGCGGGCAAGAGCACGTTGCTCAAGCTGCTCGCCGGGCTCGAGAAGCCGTCGGCCGGTACGGTGCAGCTCGAAGGTGCTCCGCTCGCGCGCACGCGCGCCAAGGTGCGCGCGCGCAAGATCGCGCTGTTGCCGCAGACGTTGACGGCGCTGCCCGACGTGACCGTGAAGCGCTTCGTCGCCTACGGCCGGTACGCCCACCAGGGCGTCTTCACGCGCGCGACCGCCGAGGATGGCCGCGCCGTCGCGCGCGCGCTCGAGCAGGCCGACGTCGCGGACCTGGGCCAGCGCCTTTTGACCGAGCTCTCCAGCGGCCAGCGCCAGCGCGCGCTCGTCGCCCGCGCCTTGGCGCAGGAGGCCGAGCTGTTGCTCGTCGACGAGCCGACGAACGCGCTCGACCCCGAGCACCAGATCGCGGTGTTCGAGCTGCTCGCACGGCTGTCGTGCGAGGGGCACGCGGCGGTCGTCGTCACGCACGACCTGAACCTCGCCAGCCAGTTCGCGACGCGCGTCGGGTTGGTCGCGGAGGGGCGCAAGGTCGCCGACGGCGTGCCTGGCGAAGTGCTCGTGCGCGAGGTGCTCGAGCCGGTCTACGGCTCGAAGCTCGCCTACGGCGAGATGGCGGCTGACGGGGGCGAGAGCCGCTCGTTCATCGTGCCCTGGCGGGGCTGATCAGCTTCCCATATCGATCCGCAGGCGCCCGTACCACTCTTCGAGTGAGGCGCGCACGAAGTAGAGGCGTGTCCACGCGTGGCCCGTTTCGCCGGGGTTCAGGGCCCCGAAGCCCGGACTGCTGTGGATGCACGAGTACTCCATGTTCTGGAACAGGAAGAGCGGCGGCTGGGAGGCGGTCGCCAGGATGCGATCCCCATCGCGCGACTGAATCGCGAGCCAGCCCTCCCAGGTCACGTCGGGCGTCGCGTCGAAGTTGGCCGCGAACGGAACGTCCGTCGCCGGCGGCGCACCCTCGACGCTGTAAGACTGCACCGTCGGACGCGTGCTGAACTTGCGCGGGACCTCGATCAAGCGCCGAAACTGTCGTAGCTCGGCGTCAGGGTCAGGACGTAGGACAGCTCTCCCGCGCACTGGCCGTTGCAAGTCCATACGCCCGGACTCGGCTCGGTCCAGTCGACGGTCACCTGACTGCAGGGTTGACTCGCGTCGCCGATGATCTCGGGGTTCGCTCTGTAGCTCTCCGCGGGAAACTCGGGGATCTCCGTGAGCTGTCCGCCCATCTCTCCGGGATTGGGGGTGAAGCGTATCGAGTCGCTCACGGGAGCTCCCTCACGCATCGAAAGCCGTAGAACTTGGCTTCGTTGTAGATCCGGCCACTCATGTTGCGCGCTGCCGGACGCAAGTTGATGGGGTTCTCGGTGATCCATGCACCGCCCTTGATGACTGCCGTACTGGGACTGAGGTCGTCCGCACACCACTCGGCGACGTTGCCCACCATGTCCTGCACGCCGAAGGGACTGGCTCCGCTCGGATGCGCCGTTACCGGGGCGGTTCCTGGTCCGTGGGTCGAGGCATCGCGGTTCCACTGACACGCGTCGGGATCGAAGACGTCCCCCCAGGGGTACAGGCGCCCGAAGGTGCCGCGGGCGGCCTTCTCCCATTCCGCTTCGGTCGGCAGGCGCATGCCGGACCATTGCGCATACGCCTGGGCGTCTGCCCGCTGCACGCGCGTCACCGGGTGGTCGAGAGTTCCCGCTGGCGGCACGCCTCCATTCCAGCCGGACGGAACCGCATGACCGGTGTCGGCGCAGAACCAGGCGTACTGCTTGTTCGTCACCGGGTACCTCGCGATCGCGAAAGCGGGGACGTGGATGACGGATTGGGGCACTTCGCCATCCAGCCAGGAACAGTGGTAGCCGTAGGTCGCTGCCAGGCGCTCCGCCTGCATGGGTGCGGTCCCCATCCGGAACGGGCCGCCCGGGATGAAGATCATCTTCTCGCTGGGCGGGCGCAGCGCGGGAAGGCGAGGTAGCGCGGACACGACCGTACACGTCGCAATGCCTGCGCAGGCGCCCTTGATCCAGTCTCGACGGGAGTGTTCGAGCATGCGCGCCCTCCTCGAGCAGTTGTCTCTCTCCAATGCGTGCATCGCACTTGTAACCCCGGTCGCGCCGGCCCGGCATGGGCTGAGGGGGAGGGTCACCCATGAAGATGGAGGGGGTAGGGCGTTCCATCGTTCGGAGCGCGTCGTTACGAGCCGGTGACCCACGACCAGGCCGCATGCCCCGTAATCGGAGCATGCGACTCCTGCTCCTGACTTTGCTCTTCGTCTCACCAGCCCAAGACCCTCCGACGCTGCAAGCGAGCTTCGAGCCCTCGAAGCTCACGCGCTCGTCGCCCTCGGATTCGGTGTCCTCCGCGATCGTCACCAGCAGCACGGTGGAGGTCTCGCCGGCCGGGATCGTGACGGGGTTGACCGTCTCGATCCGGTAGTCGACGTCGACCGTCGCGTTGCCCGAGTGCGAGTAGGGGATCGCCACGCCATGGTCCGCCGGCTGCGAGAGCGTGATCGCGACCGTGAACTGCGTCGCCTGCTCCGTCACGCGTTTGAAAGTGACGGGGAACTGGACGGCCGGATCGCCGTCCGTGGCGAAGGTGACCGAGAGCGCGTTCGAGGTGTTCGACGTCGGCCCCGGGTTGGAATCGCGGTACCAGAGCTGGAAGCTCCACATGTCGCCGGGAAGAAAGACCGTGGCCTGCGGGAGCTGCGTCAGGTCGAGCGCGAGGTCGATGCGGCCGAGCGCTCCCGAGCTCTGCAGGTCGCCGACGAAGCGCACGATCGGAAGGTCGAGGCAGAGGTCGCCGTGGCCGCCGCCGAGCCCCGGCACGTAGCGCTGGCCCGCGGACATGAGGTAGTAGCCGAACCGGTCGGGCGGGAGGTCGCGGCTACGAAGCTCGAGGGCGTTGGCGGACACCGCGGCGAAGCCGAGCGCCGTCAACGTCGCTCCCGCCCCGGTCGAGTTGGCATTGCCCGCGCAGACGGGCGTGCCGAGATCGAGGCCGGCGCAGCCGTCGAACACATGGACGGCGCCGCCGCGCTGCCCCGCAAGGTGCGAGGCGGACGAATACCAGTTCGGTGCGCCCAGGAACGCGCGACCCGCGTCGAGCGCGGTGCCGAAGCCCAGGCCCTCCCAGGCTTCTCCGCCGGGCGGCTCGAGCTCGCGCACGCGGGACCACTCGCCGTTGACCTCGGCGTAGAGGAATGCGGCGCCCTCGTACTGCGTTTCCCCCCAAGCGCCATGGGCGCCGACGAGCAACACGCCGTCCTCCAGGGACGGGCGGTCCCCCATGCGGGCCGGGCTTCCCAGATCCTCCTGGAGCTTCGCCGTCTGGTGCCACTGGGCGCCTTCGAAAGTGAAAACGTAGACCGCTCCCGGGTTCGTCGTGCCGAGCCGGGCCGCGGCGGCCCCGATCGCGACGACGTCGCCCTCGGCCGAGACCGATGCGAAATACGCGACGCTGGCCGGATCGTTCGCTGTCAGCTTGGCGACCTCGTTCCAGGTCGAACCGGAGCGCTCGAACAAGTACACGGCGCCAACGTTCGAGAAGCCGGCGACGTTGTGGTAGCGCGCGCCGACCCAGGCGCGGTCGCCGTCGAGGTCGACGGTGTATCCGAAGAAGTCGCTCGTCAGGATGTCCGAACCGGTCAACACGGCGGCCTCGGTCCAGACTCCGGCCACCCGCTCGAATACGTACGCACGCCCGCCGCCCGCGTGCGTGCGGGCCGAGACGATCGCACGGTCGCCTTCGATGGCCAGCGCCGCTCCGAAGCTCCCCCCCGCCTGCGCGTCGCTCGCTCTCAGCTCGGCGGCCTCGCTCCAGCTTCCGTTGCGCTCGAAGACGAAGACGGCCCCTGTCGCGTCGTGGTCGGGGGCTCCGACGAACGCGGTGTCTCCGTCGATCGCACAGGCGAGGCCGATCTCGTCCGATGCCGCCGCCTGCGCCGGCACGAGTTTTTCGCGCTGCTGCCAGGTGCCGAGCGCAGCGTCGTATTCGAGGACGTACGCGGCGCCACGGTCGTTGTCGAACGGGGCTCCTACAAGCAGACGCCCGCCGTCCGCGTCGACCGAGTAACCGAACGAGTCGCCGGGGACCGTGTCGTCTCCGCGCACTCGTTCCCACTCGCACTGCGCGAGTGCCGCGGCCGGTGAGCCGACGAGGACCGAAATCAAGAGACACGACCGCATATGAGTGCTTCTCCTTTCCGATCCGCTCCGGCTCCAGCGTAGGCCGCGATTTCGACCTCTTCGGCAGGGTTCGAGGATTCTCGTGTTTCGCTGTCGGCCGCGCCCCCCCAGGTGCACGTAGGGCTGACGTTCACGTTGACGATCGTCGACGACGACTGAGAATCGCGATGCAAGGACGGCTCGCCATTGCGCTCGGACTCCTCCTGCTGATTGCGGCCGGGCTCGCCTGGAGGAACGCGCAGAGCGGGGAGTCGGACGAGGCGATGCGCGCCGAGCCCGCGCAGCGCTCCGAGCCGAAGGCGGACCCCGAGGCCGAGCTCGATCCCGTCGAGCGCTCGCTCGAGCGCGCGTCCGCGGCACCCGAGGAGCGGGCGCCGCTCAGCGGGGAAGAAGCGGCCGGGCCGCCGACGCACGATCTCGTCGTGAAGCTGGTCGGCAAGACCGGACGCGCGGTCGACGGCCATCCCTTGTACGTTTGGCCGACGGGTGGAACCGGCATCGTCCCCGACCACGAGAAGCTGTACCGCAGGACGGACGCGAATGGCCTCGCCGTGTTCGCGCGCGACGAGGTCGAGGCGCTCGACGCGCGCCTGGGTCCCATGCTGCTCATCCAGCTCGCGACGCGGCATCCGGATCCGGTCCGGCGCACGATTCCGGCCACTCCGATCCCGCAGGAGCCGGTGGTGCTCGAAGCGGATCTCGGGCGCCTCGTCGTGCGTGCGCGGGAGCCGAACGGCGAGCTGTACACGGCGTCGACCGCGACGTCCTGGTGACCCTCGAACACGGCCCGCTCGTGCGGCTCTCGTGGCTCGGGCTCGATGCTCTGCGGTCGCGGTTCGGACGTGCGGCGAACGACGCGTCGCTCGCGGTGCGCTTCGAGCCGGATTCGGTTCCCGACCTGGCCCCGACCCTGGTCGCGCGTTTGCGCGGCGGCCGGATGCCCGGAGGCGACGTGCGCCTGCAGGACGCGTCCAGAGCGGACTTCTTCGTGCAGCTCGACGTCCCTGGCCGCTATCGCGTGGGACGCGGGGGTGATCGACGTGCCCGAGGGCGAAGCGGACCAAGCGTTCGAAATCCGGATCCCCGCCACGCTGGTCGCTGACGTGCAGGTCGCACGGCCGCCGATAGTTTTCGGAAACAGCGGTTCGATGCTCCCGTGATTCCTCTTTGAGCTGTCGGGCGGAAGCGTCCGTCGCCCTCTGGGTGACGGTGAATCTTCCGGTCCTCGCGGAGTAAGAAGAGAGAAGGAGGGCTGAAAAATGCGATTCACTACGCTTGCGTTCGCGCTGGCGTCGGTCGCCTGGGCAACGGAGCCGGGGCTAGCCGCCGGCATCGAAACGCGCAACGGACGGCACCAACACGAGGACACGCGGCTGGGATTCCGCGTACGCGTCCCGCAGGGCTGGGAGCGGATTCCGCTCCAGATGCAGGAGCGCTACATCGTCGCCAAGTATCTGAGCGACAAACGCTACGAGTACCCCGACAAGGCGTCGGGATACGACAAGCACAACCGGCCGTTCATGCTCGTGATCGCCCTGCCCAAGGACGGGCAGCGCGGGACGTACACGGACTACAAGACGTACCTGAAGGGCACGTACGAACGCGCCGGCTATCACGTCGCGGACGAGGGCACGGCGAGCGCCGGCGACCTCGAGGCGGCTACGTTCGACGTACGCACACGCGAGGGCAACGTCCACGACTACCTGGACATGGCGCCGCGCCGCATCACGACTTGGGTCTACGACCTCGAGTCGGTGCGGATCGCCGTCCACTTCGAAGCCAAGGAGGAGCACGTCTTCGCGAAGATCGAGAAGGAGCTCTCGCGCTGCCTGGCGTCCCTCAAGCCGATCGCGGTCGAGGATGCGCTCCACGTGTGCGCCGAGCTGCCGGGCCGCGGCGCGCTCGCTGCGCTCGACGTGAAAGAGCGCAACCGCTTGCTGCGCGAGTCGGAGGAGAGCCTGCACGCGCGCGCCCAGGCGGAGCTGCCGCGGGGATGGAAAGCCAAACGCGCAGGGCGCTTCCTCGTGTTGAACCACGCCGACGCCGGCTACGCGAAGAAGCTCGCTCAGCAGGGCGAGGCCGTCTACGCGTGGCTCGAGGACGCGTTCCCGGCCTTTGCGCCGCGCGGGTACGTGCGGGCCCCGATCCTGCGCGTGTGCAGTGACTGGGACGAGGCGCAGGCGATGTCCGTGGGAAGCGGGTTCGATGACGCGAGCGGGGTCGGCATCGACATCGTGACCTACAAGAGCGAGCTCGGGGCGCAGGGCGGCTCGTTCGACCGGGTCAGCACACGCGTCAAGGAGATCTGGTTCTCGGAGAAGGATCCGGAGCTGTACGCGACGCTTCCCAGATGGGTCGAGCGCGGCGTGCACGACATGCTCGCCGACTCCCGGGCGAAGGGGAAGAAGCTCGTCTTCAAGGACGACGACGACGATCTGGAGGACCTGCGGGAGTCGATTCGAGGCGGCGAGATGCCGCCCCTGCGTGACTTCGTGCGGATGAGCGACAGGGACTTCGACGCCCTCGACACGGGCTACGAGCAGGCTGGGCTCTTCATGCAGTTCCTCAAGAGCAAGGCCGCGGCCCGCGACAAGCGGACGAAGGGGCTTGTCGACACCTACATGAACCACCTGGTCGACGTCGTCGCCGAGGTCGGTGAGGTCGAGAAGAAGCAACGAGCCGAGGCGAAGGAGCCGGAAACCGAGGCGGAAGAGGACGCGCTCTACCGCGAACGCGTGTCGCGCCGGGCGGGCTACGAACGGCAGATCCTCGACGAGACGTTCGAGCGCACGTTCGGTGCGTGGACTGATCGCGAATGGCGCGCGCTCGAGAAGGCCTTCCGGGGGAGCTTCTAGTGATGTTACGCCTCGAGACTCTTGCCGCCGCTTACCTCGTAGTCGCGACGAACGCGGACATCCTGTGCCTGAAGGACGGGCGCTTCCTGGAGAAGGAGCTGGCGCGTTGCGATGGCGGTGTCGTCGTGCAGTTCGAGAACGGCGAGGTCTTCGTGCCGGAAGCGATGATCCTCGAAGCCGTGATCGAGGGCGCGGAGATCGAGCCCGCGACGCAGACCGAGCGCGAGCAGATCGCGAAGGGACTGGTGCGCTACGGTGGACGCTGGGTCCGTCCCGAGCGGCGCGCGGAGCTGATCCGCGAGCTCATCGCCGAGCGCCGTACGGCGATGGAGGAGCTGCGTGCACACCGGCTGTGGCGCAACCGCTACAAAGAAACGACGAAGCACTTCGCCTTCGAGCACACGATCCCCCCCAACGCCTTCGCGGGCTACAGGGACGCGATGGAGGCGTACTTCCAGGACTTCGTGAAGACCTGGCGGATCAAGCTGCCGCGCAAGCTCGGACCCGTGCGCGTCGGCTTCCACGCCGACCGCGAGTCGTTCGAGCAGATCTCCGGGGCGAGCGGGGGGACGGTGGGCTTCTTCCGCTTCGTCGAACCGTTCGAGCTGAACTTCTACTTCGATCGCCGTGACCCGCGCTACACCGAAGAGGTGATGTTCCACGAGACGAACCACTACTTGCAGAAGCTCTTCGAGCTGTCCTTCCACTACCCGCACTGGCCGGGCGAGTCGCTGGCGGAGTACTACGGCGCGAGCGTCTGGGACCCCGAGAAGGAAGAGCTCACGACCGGGCTCGCGCAGGAGGGGCGTCTGGCCCAGATCGAGCGCGACATCGCCGCCGGGAAGATGTGGGGGATCGAGGAGTTGATCCTCGATGAGCGCGCCTTCGAGCACTACACGTGGGGTTGGTCGCTCGTGCACTTCCTGATGCACCATCCCAAGCACAAGAAGCGCTTCCAGAAGTTCTACGTCGACCTCGCGCGCAGCAAGAAGGTCGAGCGCTACCTCACGGGGGGCGCCGATCCGCTCTGGACCTGTACGCAAGAGGAGGTGCTGCGCGTCTTCAAGGTGAGCCTCCGCGTCGAGAAGCGCGGTCTCAAGGAGCTGGAGCGCGAGTGGCACGTGCACGTCCAAGACCTGCTCGACAACCTCACCGTGCGCGGTCTCGAGAAGGCGGCGATGCAGGCCTACTGGGCGGACCGCCCGATCCGTGCGCGTAGGCTCTTCGAGGAAGCGATCGAGGCGGGGAGCGAGCAACCGCTCGTGCACTTGCGGTACGGCTACCTCTTGTACAGGGACGACGCGTTCGGCGCGGCGGGGAAGGCCGTGCGTCAGGGGCTCGAGCACGATCCGCTGGATCCGTACTCGTACCTGCTGCTCGGCCGCATCCTGCGCGCCAAGGGCGAGCGCGACCCGGCGCGCAAGAGCGTTCAGCTCGCGCTGGAGCTCGATCCGGACGACGCGTGGCTGGAGGAGTCGGCGCGCAAGCTCCTCGAGTCGATCGAGGAGCAGTGACGCGCCGCGAGCTCGCTACATCAACAGCGTCGTCTGCTTCGAGCCGAACATGCTCTTCAGCCGGCCCATCACGTTCGAGTGGATCTGGCACACGCGGCTCTCGGTCAGCGAGAGCATTTCGCCGATCTCGCGCATCGTGTGCCCGACCTGGTAGTACTGCTCGATGATGAACCGCTCCTTGTGGGTCAAGGAGCGCGTGATGAAGTTCATCATGTCGGCGCGGTTGAGCTCGCCGATCGGGTCGGTGGACTTCTTGTCCTCCAGGACGTCGACCTTCTCCATCGAGCTGTCGTCGTCGCGGTCCTCCCACTTGTCGGAGAGGGAGTACATCGCCTTGGCGCTGGCGTTGCGGATCTCCTTGGAGAGCTCCGCGTGGTCCATCTCGAGGTTCGCGGCGAGCTCGGCGTGGGTGGGTTCGCGGCCGTACTCACCGGTGAGGCGCTGGAGCGCCTTGTCGATGCGGCCCGCCTTGAGACGCACGAGGCGCGGAACCCAGTCCTGCGACCGAAGTTGGTCGAGGATCGAGCCGCGGATGCGCGTCGTGCAGTAGGTCTTGAACTTGATCCCGCGCGTGACGTCGAACCCGCGGATCGCGTCCATCAGGCCGAAGAGGCCGGCGCTGATCAGGTCGTCGAGCTCGATCGACTTGGGCAGGGTCTGCAGCAGTCGTTCGGCGATGTACTTGACGAGCGGGTAGTGACGCTCCATCAAGACGTTGCGGATCCGCTCGATCTCGAGTGCGCGCGAGGAGCCGGCCGTCTTGGCCTTCTGGTACACCGCCCAGATCTCCTCGGTCGGCATCTCCTCGATCGTGGCGGGCTCGGTCTTCTGCGGCTTGGGTTTCTTCGCGATCTTCGACACTTTGCGCTTGGCGACTTTCTTCTTCGGAGCTTCGGTCGCCTTGACGCTGACCTTGGCCTTCGGCCTGGCGGCCGCGGCCGCCTTCTTCGTCGGTGCCTTGGCGGCCTTTTTCTTGGTCGTCTTCTTGGTCGTTGCGGCCGGCTTGGCCTTCGCGGCAGCCTTCTTGGATGCGACGGGAGCTTTCTTGGCGACCTTCTTGGCAACCTTGGCCGTCTTCTTCGCCTTGGTGGCGGAGGACGTGCGCTTCTTGGCCGACTTCTTCGCAGCCATGGTTCAGACCGTCATGAGGGAATGAGCCGGAACGTCCCCGAGCAGTTTCCGGCCGTTGAGGAAGGAGAGTTCGATGACGAAGCAGCAGGCGACGGGCACGGCGCCGATGCGCCGCACGAGCTTGAGGCCCGCTTCCATCGTGCCGCCAGTCGCGAGCAGATCGTCGACCATCAAGACGCGTCCGCCGGACTCGACGGCGTCGACGTGGATCTCGATCGTGTCGGTTCCGTACTCGAGCTCGTATGTCTCTGACGCGGTCTTCCAGGGCAGCTTGCCGGGCTTGCGGATCGGGATGAAGCCCTTGCCCAGATGGTGTGCGAGCGCCGTCCCGAAGATGAAGCCGCGCGACTCGATGCCGCAGACGACGTCGTAGGAGTCCGGATCGACCGCCTCGGCGAGACCGAGGATCGAACGGTTCAGGCCCTCGGGGTCCTGGAGCAGCGGCGTGATGTCCTTGAATACGATCCCGTCCTTGGGGAAGTCGTGGACATCGCGAATGTACTGCTCGATCAAGGGCTCCTCCAAAGCGTGAACCTGCCACGGACGACCCGCCGGATCGCCGGGTGCGGGGACGGCACCGAAGGCTTTTCGGTCGACTTTCGGGTGGTCCTGAATCGGGACTCTACATTTCCTGCGGTGCAGAGAGTCCCAGAATCCCCAAGGCGTTGGCAATCAGTGACTTAGAGGCGTTTACCAGTCGCAGTCGCGACCCGGTGACCCCCTCGGACTGGCCTAGGACGCGGGCCGCCGCGATCCACGAGTTGACCTCGCGGCAGAACGCGATCAGGAACCCGGTCACCTGCGAGGGCTCGGCGGCGCGCGCAGCGGCGGTCAGCACGTCCGGGTAGCGCCCGATCGCGAGCAGAATCGGCGCGGCGTCCTCGAGAGCCGCCCAGTCCGGCGTGCCCGAGCCTTCTCCGGCCGCGGCGGCCTTGCGCCCGATCGAGGCGAGGCGCGCGTGGGTGTACTGGACGTAGGGGCCCGTGTCGCCTTCGAACGAGAGCACCTCGTCCCAGTCGAACTCGATGTCCTTGACGCGCTCGCGCTTGAGGTCGTTGAACACGACGGCACCGACGCCGACTTGCTCGGCGACCTCGCCCGACGCGTCGAGGTCCGGGTTCTTCGCGGCGATGATCTTCTGCGCTTCCTCCGCGGCGCGGTCGAGCACGTCCTCGAGGAACACGACGCGCCCCTCGCGCGTGCTCATCTTGCCACCCGGCAAGCGCAGCATGCCGAAGTCGATGTGCTCCATGCGCGGCTCCCAATCGAGCTGCATGCGCGTCAACACGTGCTTGAGCTGGCGGAAGTGCAGGCGCTGGTCGCCACCGACGACGTACAGGCAGCGGTGGAACTTGAACTCGTCCCAACGATGGAAGACGGCCGCGAGATCGCGCGTGGCGTAGAGCGTCGTGCCGTCCGTCTTGCGCAGCAAGCACGGCGGCAGGTCCCCGAACTCGTCGAGCGCGACGATCAGTGCGCCCTCGGACTCCTCGGTGATGTTGGCCGCGACGATGCGGTCGACCGTCGCGTCGAGGAAAGGCTCGTAGAACGCTTCGCCACGCACGAGGTCGAACTCGACCCCGAGCCGCTCGTAGATCTTGTCGAACTCGCGCAGCGACAGCTCGGTCAGCTTGCGCCACGTCGCGCGCACCCGACCGTCCTCGCCGCTCTCCAGCTCCTTGAACGCATCGCGACCGGCCTGCACGAGCTCGGGGTCGTTCGCCTCTTCCTCGTGGTAGCGCACGTAGAGCGCGAGCAGCGACTTGATTGGATCCCCATCGAGATCGACCGTGTCGCCCCAGCGGTCGACGGCGGCGACGAGCTTGCCGAACTGGCTGCCCCAGTCGCCGATGTGGTTGATGCCGACGGTCCTGTAGCCGAGGCGCTTGTGCAGGCGCTGGATCGCCGCGCCGATCACGGTGGAGCGTAGGTGCCCGACGGACATCGGCTTGGCGATGTTCGGCGAGGACAGATCGATGACGACCGTCTTGTCCGCGCCCTCGTCCGACTCGCCGTACACGTCGCCCGCGGCGTCGATCTCCTCGATCACCCCGCGCGCCAGCGTCGCCCGGTCGACCGTGAAGTTGAGGTACGGCCCGGTCGCCTTCGCGGCGATGCCGTCGAGGCGCGCGTTGACGCGCTCCTCCAGCTCGCCGGCGATTGCGGGCGGAGCCTTCTTCAACGTCTTCGCCAGGACGAAGCAGGGGAAGGCAAAGTCGCCCAGTTTCGAGTCGCGCGGAGACTCGATGACGAGCTTCGACGCGTCGATGCCGGTTTCGGCGGCGAGGGCGTCACGAATGGCTTTTGTGAAGGTTCGCATGGCTGTCGCACGGACTAGCAGCCCGTGGTGAAACTCACGATGCACTGGGAGCCAGCAGGATTCGTCCTGGCAAGGCGCGCTGACGACGCGTAGCCGGTGGTTTCTCGGAGGAAGCGCAACGCCGCCAGGGCGGATCCTGTCGGCTTCCAGTGCATCTTGAATCACACCACTAGGGTGCGAGAGCATAGCCTCTTGGGCTGTGGGCCCAACCTCAGGAGAACGAATCATGCTTACCGCCACCCTCACGCTCGCCGTCTCCCTCTCCGCCGCACTGCCGCAGGATCCCGCGCAGAGCCCGGCTCCCCCGATCCAATCGATCTTCGGAAGCCTGACGCAGCGCGAAGGCATCGTCGTGTCCGGCAGCGTCAAGAAGCACTCGGCCGACGACGCCGGTGGCGGCATGCGCATGATGATCGGTGGGCCGGGTGGCGGCGGCAGCGCGTACGAGGGTGGTTTCGACGCCTCGGTCGATCCGAGCGGCCGGCGACTGGTCGTCTCCGATGGCTTCCCCGGGTTCGGCATCTACTCCGGTGACCGCGGCAAGCTGCTGCAGATCTACTTCGAGGACGCGCCGGTCGACGTGAAGGGCCTCGACCGCGACCTGTCGGGACTGCTCGACTTCGGGCGCCTTGCGCGTTACTCGGCCGACGCGGAGTGGAAGGCGGAGCGCGAAGAGGGCTCGGAACGCACGAAGCTGACGGCGGTGCTCCCCGCGAAGTTGATTCCGGCCGCGGGCGGCAACAGCGAGCGCGAGATGTTGAGGCGGCGCTTCGAGCCCCAGGTGATGCGCGTCGAGGCCGAGGTCGAGCTCGAGGGCGGCATGCTGAAGACCGCGCGCTACCTCGTCGTCTACAGCGATCCGATGGCTGCCATGCGCCGCGCGCGTGGCGGGGGCGGAGGCGAGGGTGGCACGATCACGATCGACTCGAGCGCCATCGAGGAAGGCGAGGTCGAGGAAGGCGACACCGTCGAGTACCGCATGCGCTTCCAGCGCGGCAAGCCGACCAAGGCGCTACGCGCGTGGGAGCAGATCAGCACGATCCTGCTCGCGGCCAGGGAAGACGGATGAAGCTGCTCGCCGCGGTGCACACCGCGCTGCGCGCACAGAACAACGATCAGGCGACGCGGATCCTGCGCGCGCTGATCGAGACCGATGCCCGAGAACGCGCGTGCGTGGTACCTCCTGGGTTACTCCCTGCACGCCGCGGGAAGCTCGACGAGGCGATCGAGATCCACGAGAAGGCGGCGGAGTACCCCCTCGTCCGCGCGAACGCGAGCTACAACGCCGCGTGCGCGTACGCTCTGAAGAAGCACAACGAGGCGGCGCTCGACTGGCTCGAACGGCGGGTGACCGCTTTGGCTGGATCGGGCGCAACGCGGGCGATACCGACGGAGACGGTGTGAACGACGTGTGGATCTCCGCGCCGTACAAGGCGCTCGGCGGGCCGTCGGCCGGACGCGTCTATCTCTACTCGGGCAAGACCGGAGAAGCCCTCTCGACGTACACCTGCTCGACGCCGGGCGACACGTTCGGCTTCGACACGACCGGGCTCGGGGACGTCGATGGAGACGGGAAGATCGACTTCCTCGTGACGTCCAGCGACAGCTTCGTCAGGGGCGCCTACTCGGGCAGGGCGTTCGTCGTGTCGAGCGAACGCTGAGCCAGTTCCTCAGTCCCAGTTCGCCCAGGTCTCGTTCGCTTCCTCGAGCTCTGCTTCGACTTCGGCGATTTGATACTGCTTGTCGCGCAGCTTGTCGGCGTCGCGGAAGACATCTTCGGTCGCGCACGCGGCGTGTAGGCTCTCGAGCTTGCCCTCGAGCTTCATGATCCGCTTCTCGAGCTTCTCGAACATGTACGGGTTGCGCGGGCCCTTGGACTTGGTCGCCTTCTTCTTGGCCTTCTCGGCGTCCTGCGCCGCGCGCTTCTTTGCTTCCGCCGCCGCCTTTGCGCGGGCCTCGGACGCAGCGAACTGCTCCTCCTCGCGCGCGTTGCGCCACGAGGTGTAGTTGCCCGCGTGCTCGCGCACCTGGCCGTCGGAGACCTCGATCATGTGATCACAGAGCCCGTCGAGGAATTCGCGGTCGTGGCTGACGCACAGGAGCGCGCCCTGGAAGCTGCCGAGCATCTCCTCGAGCGCCGTGCGGCTGGCGAGATCGAGGTGGTTGGTCGGCTCGTCGAGGGCCATCCACGACGGCTTCGTCAGGACCAGGATCGCGAGCGCGAGTCGCGCGCGCTCACCGCCGGACAGCGCCGGCACCGGCTTGTCGACGTCCTTGCCGCGGAAGAGGAAGAGCGCGAGGTGCGAACGGATCTCGACATCCACCATCTCGGGGTAGTGGCGATAGATCTCCGAGAACGGCGTGCCGTCCTGGCGCAGGAACGAGGTGTCCTGGTCGTAGTAGGCTCCGACGGCGCCGTGCCCGAGCTCGACCGTGCCCGCCAGCGCTTGCAGCCGGTCAGCGATGATCTTGATGAGCGTCGTCTTCCCCGCGCCGTTCGGCCCGACGACGCCGATCCGCTGGCCGCGGCCGATGCGGACGTCGACGTTCTCGAACAGGACGTTGTCCGTGTAGCCGCCCGTCAGTCCCTCGGCCTTCAGGACGAGCTCGCCGCCGCGCACCGCCTCGGGCGCCTTGATGACGGGCCGCCGCACGTCGTGGTGCGGCTGCTCGAGGCGCACGACCGCGGACAGCTTCTTCGCGCGCCCCTTGGCCTCCGCGGTGCGCTGCGAGCCCATGTGCTTCTTGATGAAGGAGTCTTCCTTCTTCAGGAACTCCTGCTGCTGGTCGTAGGCGCGCTTGTCCGTCTCGTAGCGCTCCGCCTTGAGCTGGATGTACTTGGAGTAGTTGCCGGGGTAGCTCGTGAGCTGCCCGTACTCCATCTCCAGGATCTGCCCCACGCCGTTCTGGAGCAGCCGCCGGTCGTGCGAGATGATCAGCACCGCGCCCTGGAGCTCGTGCAGGTACTTCTCGAGCCACTCGATGCCCTCGATGTCGAGGTGGTTGGTCGGCTCGTCGAGCAGGAGCAGGTCGTGTCCGCACACCAGCTCACGGGCGAGCAGGACGCGGTTCTTCTCGCCACCCGAGAGCGTGCGGGCCTCGCGCTCCCAGAGCTCGGTCTTCAGGCCGATGCCGGACAGGACCGTGTCGGTCGCGCGCTCGGTGTCCCAGCCGCCGAGCGATTCGATCTCGGTGTTGAGCTCGTCGTGCTGGCGCATCAGGCGCTCGAGCTCGTCGCCGCTCGCGTGGCCCATGTCCTCGCCGACCTTCTCGAAACGGGCGATCAGCTCGCGCACCTCGTCGAGCCCGCTCTCGACGTAGCCGCGCACGGTGATGCCGGCGCCGAACGTCGGTCGCTGCGGGACGAAGCCGAGGCGCGCCTTCTTGCGCAGGGTGATCGAGCCCCAGTCGGGGTGCTCTTCGCCCGTGATCATGCGGAACAGCGTCGTCTTCCCGCCGCCGTTGCGGCCGACGATCCCGACCTTGGAGCCCGGGTCGATCGTGAGCGAGGCGCCGCGCAGCACTTCCTGGGAGCCGAAGTGCTTCTTGAGGTCCTTGAGCGTGAGGAGAGTCATGGGAAAGCGGATTGGCGCGACAGAGTAGCGTCCCCACCGAGCGTGTGGAGGCGGAAGCTCGAGGACCTGGCGCTGCGGCGCCCGCGGTTCCCTCGAACCTGTCGCCCGCCGTGCGCATCCAGTTCGAGTAGGGCCGCGCGGCGAGATCTCGCGTCAAGGAGTGAGGTCGACCCCAGAGAATCCGTACTTCCTGCGTTTCCTTCCTCCCAAGGAGTCGTTCGATGCCCGAGATCCGTGCGCTTTCTCTCTTCCTCGCCTGTACGCCCGCGCTGGCCCAGGACTGTCCGCAATACCTCGCGCCGGACCCCGGCGAGGCCAATCTGCGGTTCGGAGACAGCGTCGCTGTCGAGGGGGGAACGGCGCTCGTGATCCAAGGGAACACGTTCTTCGTGGGGGCGCCGCGCAAGGACGGTGCCGCGCCCGACTCGGGGACCGTGTACGCCTTCGAGCGACCCGCGCCGGGCGGCGCTTGGGTCCAGGTCAATCGGTTCGAGAGCTCGAGCCCTGTCAGCGGCCAGCGGTTCGGGCGGAGGCTCGCCCTCGACGGCGAGTGGCTCTTCGTCGAATCGACTACCGCCACGCACGTCTTTCAGTTCGACTCGGACACCCGCGGCTGGGCCGAACACCAACAGCTGCCGCTGGGGCCGCC
The DNA here is from genome assembly GCA_024226735.1 of bacterium. Taxonomy (GTDB): domain Bacteria; phylum Planctomycetota; class UBA1135; order UBA1135; genus JAAELL01. Next base: position 22,491 of record JAAELL010000052.1, read on the forward strand.
CGCCGTGCCCTCGAACCTCTCGCCCGCCGCGCGCGTGACGTTCGAGTGAGTCAGCGCGAAGCGCGCGCCAGGTCCGCCTCCGCCGCGATCGTCCCGAACGCGTTCCACGGCATCGTGTCGACGATCCGGCGCAGCTCCTCGAGGGCTTGCTCCTCGTTGCCGTTGCACCAGCGCCAGTTCGCGACGCCGTAGGCGACCGTCGATCCGACGACCGCCGTTTCGGGATCGCCGACGACCTCACCGGGCGTGACCCATCCGGCGTACAGCTTGCACAGGTCGTGGTAGCCGAAGTTCTCGATCACGTTCATCTCGCGCCGGATCGCGCCGAGCGCGGCGCGAGCCTCCGCTGCGCGGCCGGCGCGGCGTAGGCTCGCGACGAGCCAGTTCGTCGCGGCGACGAGGTGATCCTCGTTCCAGGCGCGCGCCACGTCCTCGGCGAATGCGTCCGCCGCCAGGTCGAACTGCCCCTGCAGGTAGAAGGCGAGGCCGAGGTGGTAGCGAATGTTCGACTGCGTCGACGAGCGCGGGATGCCGTAGCGGTTCGGGGCACCGTCCGGCTCGACGGCATCCGGCACGTCACGCGTGAGCGCTTGGGCGCGGAGCAGATCCTCGATCGCCCGGTCGAGCTCGCGCACGCTGATCAAGCGGTGTCCGCGGTGGCGCATCAGCCGGTAGCTGTCCGGGAAATCGGCCAGCCGGCGCGTGTACCACTCGATCGCCTCCTGGTAGCGGCCCAGGTACGCGAGCCTGCGGCCCACCCAGATGGCCGCGAGCTCGTCGGCGGGGTCGCGAGCGTAGGCCGCGCGCGCGTCGGCGAGGTCGGCTTCGAGGGACGCCTGCCGCTCCGGCGCGAGCGCTGGACGCGCGAGGTCGCGCCCGAGCAGCGAGCGCGCCTCGACGCCGGTCGGGCCGGCCTCCGGCGCCGAGTGGCACGAGCAGATCCAGGACAGGGTGAGGAGGGCGGCGAGGGTCTTGTTCCACACCCCCTCAAGCTACCCGCTGGCGCCCGCCGCGCGTAGGATCTGCGCGCGATGCCCGCGCCCCCGCCCGACGCCAGGAGCTTCCGCTCCGAGCTCATCGACGTCCGCCCCACCGGGGACGACGGGGTCGTCCTGCGCGTGCGACCTACGATCGAGCTCCCGGCTCTGCGCGCGGCGCGCTTCTTCATGCTCCGCCGCGACGACGAGCTCTCGCCCGCGATTCCGCGCCCGTTCTCGGTCTACCGCGTCCGCGAGGACGGTTCGATCGAGTTCCTGATCAAGGTCATGGGACGCGGCACACGGGCCCTCGCCGAGAGTGTGCCCGGCACGACCCTCGTCACCGTCGGTCCGCTCGGCAACGGCTGGCCGGTGCTCGGAGGCGACGCCGAGCCGCTCGTGATGATCGGGGGCGGCATCGGCTCGGTGCCCTTCTACATGGCGATCGAGCAGGCCCTCGCCGGCATGGAGGGGGCACCGCCAGTCGCCGCGCCCGACATCACGTTCGTCTACGGTGCCGCTCACGCCGGCCTCCTGTACGACATCGAGGTCTTCGAGCGACTTGGCGTGCGCGTGATCGCGGCGACGGACGACGGCTCACGCGGCTTCCACGGCAACGTCGTTCAGGCGCTCGAAGCGGAGTGGTCGAACGGCAGGTTGCCCGAGCGCGTGCGGGTCTTGACCTGCGGACCCGATCCGATGATGGAGGCGGTCGCGCGCGTGGCGCGCGACCGCGACCTTCCGTGCTGGCTCTCGCTGGAGACCTACATGGGCTGCGGCGTCGGCATCTGCAACGGTTGTGCCGTCCGGACCGCGCCCGGTGGCCCATTCGGGGACTGGCCGATCGCAAAGTGCTGCGTCGACGGGCCGGTCTTTCCCGCCGCGGCGCTCGCGCTCGACTGATCTCGGTTCCCGATCGGCCGAAGTGCGTCCTCTCCGAGGAAACGCAACTGCACCGGGCGCGTAGTGCCCGAAAACTCGGCCGACGCGTCGAAGACAGCAGGCGGGGTCGTGATCGGCGGTTTGCGGTGGATGCAACATCACCAGCCGGGGCGTTCTTGAACGCGTTCAAGCGAGGCGCGTCCGACATTGACCGTTCAATACGGGTCCGGCCTTGCCAGTCGCGCTGGGACACGGCGCGCCGCCTCAAGCCGGCCGAGAGTTGCCGTCCTGCTCGGTACCGAACCCAACGCTCGCGCGAACCGAGAGAAAGTTCGCAACTCCGTTGGGTTCGGGGAGCCACTCCGTTCTGGAGGAGGCAACTTCGCTCGCGAAGTGGTGAAGATAGAGCAACAGTTTGTCTGTAATTCCGCGCGCTCGCGCGCACGCGGGGGGGGGGGGCGAGAGGGATCACGCTTGGTCCATGCGGAGGTAGATCTTGCCAGTCTCCCACTCCTCTGAGACCTCGACCAAGACGAGGCGGAGTAGGGATGCTTCGTTGGGGAAGAGCGTCGCGACTCGCGTACGCCTCTTGAGCTCGCGGTTGAGACGTTCGAGCATGTTCGAGGTGCGCATGCGTCGGCGCTGGTGGACCGGAAGAGCAAAGACCGTGAGGCCTTCCGGGAGGTTGGCTTCCATCCACTCCGC
>JAAELL010000053.1 GCA_024226735.1 bacterium
AGCATCCGCGTCCGGTTGGCGCCTGGAAACGTAGGCGAATTCGTGGATTCGGGGAGGCTTTCAGGTGCCGACCGGGCGTGGAGGATGTCGTCATGGCGCCGAATGACTTTTTCAACGGGCTGCTAGTGGTGTGATACAGACAGTTGCGGTCTTGTCCCGAGTTCGCGTGTGCGTGCCACAAGGCGTGGCGACGATGCAACTTCGCTGCCAATACGGTGATACTGGGATTGGTCGCAGGAGCCGCAACGCCGTGGCGCGTGCATGCGGGCCGGGATACGACTGCGAATGTCTGCATCACACCACTAGGCGGGTTGCTCGCCCTCGGTCTCACCGGAGCACGCCAGGGGGAGCGTGCGGGGCCAGTCGGCTCCGCGCCGTACGGCCGGCACGCGTTCGTCGGCGGCAACGTGCTCGTCCTGTCGATGCTGCGCGACCACGCCGACGAGCTCGGCGTGACGGCACCACGCGAGGCCTTCGACGCGACGATCCGCGAGACGCGTGTCCAGCTTCAGGAGCGCACGGCACGGGCTGCGATCGAGGACGTGCAGCGCCGCGGCGAGCGCCTCGGTCTCTCCCTGCGCGTCGAGAACCGGACCGGCCACAAGCTGCCGACGGGCTACCCCAGCCGCCGCGTGTGGGTGCGCGCGACGGTCCGCGACGCGAACGGGCGGCTCGTCGACCAGGAAGGCAGCGTGCTCCCGACCGAGCTCGCCGGGGGTCCGGTCCGCTCCCACAGGGACACCGTGCGCGACTCGAACGAGGTCGCGACCTTCGAGGCGATCATGGCGGACGTCGATGGGCTGCCCACGCATACGCTGCTGCGTGCCGCGACCTGACACCGCGACGATCGGCTCCTGCCGGCCGGCTGGCGCGCGGACCACGCCGACGCCGCGCGGACGCAGGGGCTGCTCTGAAGATCGAGGTCGCGCTGCTGTATCAGCCCTTGTCCGCGCGCTGGATCGACGAGCTGCTGCTGACCGAGACGCCCGAGGTGCTCGCGTTCGCGCGCATGCTCGCGACGGCGAGACGGATGCCGGAGACGCTCGCGACCGCGGAGCACTGACGGGGATCCGTGCCCGCCCCCCAGGCCCAGGCCGCTCCGCCGCTCACTCCATCCAGAGGATCAACCGTGCGCCGTCCTCGCGCGTGTGGTCCAGGACCAAGCCCGGGCCGCGCGCCACGAGGTCGTCCTCGGTCACGCGCAGATCGAGATTCTCCCAGTCCCGCGCCATGATCGACGTCAGCGTGCCGAGGTTGACCTGGTCGGTCAGCTTCGCGCGCACGAACCAGAACGGGAAGTCGATGCGCGCGAGGCGCCCCTCGGCGGGCTGCCAGGTCATGAGGTTGAGCGAGCTGATCTTGACGGCCTGTTCGCTCTCGAGACTGCGGTCGACGTGGACCGTCCCGTCCGCGGCCAGCGAGAGGTAGGCGGGTCCCCCGGCAGGCCCCGACAGCACCTCGGCAATCGAGCTCTCGGCGCCCGCGGCATCGAGGCTACGCACGTCGCTCCACGACGAGAACATGGTCATCGCGACCGTGAAACCGACGGCGGCGACGATGAGAAAGCCGAGGACGAAGCGCCGCTTGCCGATGCGAACCATGCTCCGATGCTCCGCCCGGCCGGAGCGCGTGTCAACGCGCGGAAGCGAGACGTTTGGCGACAGCCTCGTGGCCGAACCGAGTCGCCCATTGGGCCGCGTTCATGTTGTGTCCGTCGACGGGGCCCGGATCCGCGCCCCGTTCGAGAAGCAGCTCGACGACTTCGAGCGAGCCTCCTTGCGCCGCGCAAAACAGTGGCGTGCGCGCGTCGGTGGGGCTGACCGGAGTGTCGATCCCGACGCCATGGTCGAGCAGGACACGCACCGCTTCGACGTGCCCGGCGTAGCTCGCGCGGTGCAGCGAGTTGCCCCACCCGCCCCGTGAATGCGTGGGGTCCGCGCCGGCATCCAGGAGAACCTGCACGAGCTCTGCCTGTCCGCAGGTGACCGCGTGGTGCAACGGCCGGACCGTCCCGATGTACACGCGCCACGGAGCTTCGGTCGACAGTCCGGACTCGAGCAGGCCGCGAGCCAGCTCGGCATTGCCGTACCTGGCGGCCAGATGGAGCAGCTCGGCGTCCTCGTACGGGCTGCCCGCGGCGTGCAGCTCGAGTGCGCGCTTTCCCGGCCCAACGACCGGCCCAACGACCGGCCCAGAGACCGGCCCAGAGACGATGGCGCGCTCGAGCATGGTCGCCTCCTCGCCCGCGAGCGCAAGGTAGACATCCACGTGCGCGGCGTTGTTCATCCAGAGGGCAGCGCGCAAGAGACCGGGCTCCGTCGGGTCCGCTCCGTGGGCGATCAGGAGCGTGAGCATATCCTCGAGCCGATAGTCGTCCGCGGTGTGCGCGGCGTCGATCGCCACTCCGATCGATGACCGCGGATCCGTGCCCTTGCCGGCGTTCGTCACGGGCGTCGGCGCCGCGCCGGCGCTCAGAAACGCGAGCACCGTGCCGACATGCCCCGCCGCGACCGCGCGGTCGAGGGACGGGCGCAAGTTGCCGTCGATGCGCTCCAAGTCGGCGCCGTGTTGGATGAGGACCTGGACGATCTCGGTCCGCCCGGATAGAGCCGCCACCTGCAGCGCGGTCGGGCTCTCGCCCGCACCGCCGAAGCCCTGCAGCTCACGGTAGGTCGCGTCCGGGTCGATGCCGCGGCGCAGACAGCGCACGACGGTCGCGACGTCGCCCTGCTCCGCCGCGCGCACCAGCCGTTCGGGCGTGGCGCGCACGGCACCGAGCCACCAGACGAGCAGCGGGCTCGTCAGGGCCAGGAGAACCGGGACGAGCGGCCATGGCGTCGTCCACTTCTTGCGGCGCGCACGCAGCGCGCCGATGAGGAGGAACACGGCGCCGAGCACCCACAGGATGCCGAAGCCGAGGGCGCCCACCCCGCGCCCGATCAAGCGCTCGATTCCAGAGCCGTAGCTGCCCTGCCACAGGAAGACAAAGGCGGCGGTCGCCAGCGCGAAGACGACGCCCGCCAGCAGGCTCCAGCGGGACCGTCGTCTCGAATCGGGAGTTTCGGAGCTCACCTCACATCCTTCGGCGCACCACGCCTCGAGAGTTGCGGCTAACGAAACTCAATGCTCACGCCATCGGTGAAGTTGCTCGTGTTCGCCACGTCCCGGAACCAGCCCTGGAAGTGCCAGGTCTCCCCCGCCGTGACCGCGTGCGGCGGGCTGACCGGAATCGCGTTCAGGTCGACGTCGATCGAGATGGCGCCGGCCGCACCGGAATTGCCGATCTGTCCTACGAAGCGGCCGATGCTGCCCGACAGGCACAGGTTGCCGATCGAACCGCCGGGGTTCGCGACGAAGCCGGTCGTCAGCGAGGCGAGGAAGTAGCCGAACTGGTTCTGGGGCAGATCGGAGGCCGTCAGCTCGAGAAAGTTCTGGTTGGCGTAGGGGCTCCCGTAGGCGGTCAACACCGCCGGGTTGCCGGTCGAGTTGACCGGCTGGGGCCCGCAGTAGCTCGTGCCCAAGTCGTCGAGGCTGCGCACCTCGACGCGGTGGAAGCGTGCGCGCCCGACCGTGCCGTTGGGGTGAGCACCGAAGAGCACTCCGTAGTTCGACCCGTGTGGGTACCAGAACTCGGGGATCGTGCCGAGCACCTGGCCGTCGTAGAGCACCTCCGCATTCCCGTAGAAGACGTCGCTCGTCTTGCGGATCGAATAGGTGTGGTAGCCGTCGACCCCGTTCGGGCAGAGAAAGCTCTGGCCGGTGCGTGTGCTGGCGACGACGTCGTTGCCGGCGATCGACAGCTCGAGGCGGTAGGTCGTGTCGAGGAACGTCGGACCGCTGCCGAGCTCGATGAAGACCGTCGGGGTAGGCCCGGCGGTCATGCGCAACGTCGCGGTCAGCTCCCACGTGCCGCCAATGAAGGTCAATAGGCTGCCGGTCGGAGGTGCCGGGTAATCCTGGTAGTAGGCGTATCCGATCGGGCTGGTGTCGGAGTCCGACACCTCCCAGGCGTTCAATCCCGTGGCTCCGTCGGGCGAGATCGGAATGAGACCGACGTTCCCGCCCCCACTGCGCAGCGCGAACCCCTGCGTCGTCGGGTCAGGGGCCTGTGGCGGGTTGCCGGCGATCCCGGCGTCGTAGAGCGTCAGCTGGGCGGTGGCGAGGTCGGCCGTGAGGGCGAGGAGCGCGAACGTGGCAAGGGCGATCTTCATGGGACTCTCCTGTGTGGACCCATCGATCCCACCGGAACCGGATCCGCTACCACAATTCTACCGCCCCTTGCCCGCCTTCATTCGTCCGGCTGGTCCAGCGCCGCCGTCGCGCGGCCCATGTACTCCCAAACCCCGCTCGCGAGCTCCTGCCCGTGCTGCTTCATGACGTTCTCGCCGCCCTCGCCCCGCTGCGGCAATACAAGAGACCGCCCGACAGGACGGGAGTCGTCGTCGTCCAAGAGGACCACTTTCCAGCGCGGAGCGAGACGCGTTTTCTTCTTCGTTCGCTCCTTCGGCGCCGTCGTCGGACTCATCGATCCTGGAGACGCTGGGCGACTTCCTCGACCGCGCGCCACACGCGCAGCGTGTTCTTCGACCAGAGCTTGGCGACGTCCTCGTCGGAGTAGCCGCGGCGGACGAGCTCGAGCGTGACGTTGAAGGTCTCGCTCGCGTCCATCCAGCCCTCGACGCCTCCGCCGCCGTCGAAATCGGAGCTGATCGCGACGTGGTCGATCCCGATGCGCTTGACCGCGTAGTCGATGTGATCGGCGAACTCCTTCACGCCGGCGCCCGGATACTGGCGTTCGACCTCTCGCGCGCGCTCGCGGAACAGCCTGCGCTTCTCCACCACCTCGGGCGTGTCGGGCGGGCTCCCGCCGCGCCGGCGCGGAACGCCGAGCTCCGCCCGTAGCTTGCGCAGCGCCACCATTCGGGCATCGTCATCCTTGACGTAGCTCTTGAACGCGACCATCTGAATCACGCCGCCGTTCGCCTTGAGGGCATCGAGCTGCTCGTCGTCGAGGTTGCGCGGATGTTCGTAGACGCCGTCCACGCTCGAGTGCGAGGCGATGACGGGCGCCTTGGAGTGCGCGACCGTCTGCAGCATCGTCTTCTTCCCCGAGTGACTCACGTCGACCATGATGCCGTGCAGGTTCATCTCCTCGATCGCACGCCGGCCGAGGTCGGTCAGCCCTCCGTGCAGCGGCTCGGCGGGCGTATTGGAGTCACCGAGCTGGCTGTGGCCGTTGTGCGTGATGCTCATGTAACGCGCGCCCCGCTCGTGGAAGTCCGCGACGAGGCTCAGGTCCTCGCCCATCGCGTAGCCGTTCTCGATCCCGATGCACGCGACGAGCTTGCCCGCCTGCGCGATGCGCTCGACGTCCGCGGCCGTGTAGGCGATCTCGATGTCGGCGGGGAAGCGTTTTGCCATGCGATGGATGGCCTCGAACTTCGCCAGGGCCTGCTCCTTCGCCCGCGCGAAGCCCGGCGCGTCCAGCGTCGACTGCCCGACGTAGACGATGAAGAAAGCGACGTCGAGGCCACCAGCCCGCATCTTCGGGAAGTCGGCCTGGTTCGAGCCCCACCGCGTCGGGTCGTTGCGCTCGAGGAAGCGCTTGCGCGGCACCTCGCTTTCCGGCACGTCCTCTGAGGCGAGCTGCGGCGAGATGTCCTTGTGCGTGTCGAGAGTGATCGCGCGCCGGTGCAGCGCCCGTGCGCGAGCGAGGACCTCGGCGTCCGGCCCTACGTCCAGGAGCTTGGAGTTCGAGACGGAGTTGCCGAAGTCGTCGAACCGATCGAAGCGCCACACGACCTTCTTTGTCTTTGGCTCGATCTCGATGACGAGCGGCTGCCCGGGTCCGGCGTGGCAGTTGCCGATCACGTAGTTCCCGTTCGGCAGCACTTCGAGCGTCGTGACCCACGCGAGCGTGATGCCCTCGAGGTCGTTCTGCGCGAGCTGCCAGACGACCTCACCGGCGGGCGTGACCTCCAGCACGGAATGCCCGTTGCCCGTCGCGACGAGCGTGTTGCCCGACTCGAGGCGCAACGCCGCGAAACACTTGTCCCCGAACGACTCGGGACCGTGCCCCCCCGTCGGTTCGCGCCCGAACAACGGAACGTCGAACTCCCAGACGACCTGGCCCTCCGCGTCGTACTCGCGCACGACTCCGTCGCCTTCGTGGCACACGAGGTAGTTTCCGCTGGACAGCTTGCGTGCAAGGCGCGTGTCGGTGTGCGCGTGAGGCCGGTCGAGCTTGAGCGCGACCTCGTGCTGCACGCGCCCCATGCGGTCGATCTCGACGATGCGTGCGGGGCCGCTCTCGGCGATCATCACGCGCCCGTCCGAGAGCGGTTGGAACGCGTGCACTTCGACCGGCTCACCAGCGTGACTCGCCGCCGAGTCGTAGCTCCACACGACCGCCTTGCGACCGATGTCGATCTCGACGACTTTCGCCCGCCCCTCTTGAACCATCAAGTTGCCGTTCGGCAGCACGTGCAGGTCGTGGATGCCGCCCCAGGGCATCTCCCACTCGATTGCACCGTCCGCGGCGACGATCGCCAGACGGTCCTTGCCGTGGGTCACGAGGCGGTGTTGCGCGACGGCGGTCGAGAGAACGAGCGAGGCACATGCCAGGGAGGTCAAGAGCTGCATGGCTTGGATTCTATGCCCGCGCGTCCGCGACGCTGCAAAAACTCGACGTCAACGGCCGAGGCGCAACTTCACGCGGTCCGTCCCCTCGACGATCGTGAACTCGCGCGGCTCGAGCGCGATGCTCGACAGCGAGCCATCGGCATCGAACGCGACGATCGTGTAGGTCCCCGGCGCAAGCCCGATCATGCGCGCGCGCCCCCCGAGCCCGGAGAAGTCGAGCTTGCGCAACTCGAGCAGCGGCTCGAGGAAGCGCACGGAAGTAAGACTGCCCTCGGCGCGCACCCGATCGTCCGCCGTCATGCTCGTCCGCACCAGCGTGACCTCATCGGTGTGCACGAGGAACAGCTCCCGGTCTCCGAGTACGTCCGCCGGCTCGGAGCCACCTCCGTCGAGCGACACGTCAACACTCAGGCCGGCGCGTAGCTCCACATCCAACGGCTCCGGGCCGACTGCCTTGGCGAGCTCGGTGCTTCCCAGCTCGAGCGGCCGGTATCCACACCAGGCGGCTCGCACCGACAACTCGATCGGTCCGGGTGGCATCGACGCGGCAGTCACGCCGTCGAAGCGCTGCTCCGCGACCGCGTAGCGGTAGACTTGTTCGCCGGGACGACGCCAAGCGAACGAGTGTCGGAGTCGGAAGTCGGAGGGCACCGGCCGCCTGCTCTCGGCGTCGATCAGGCGCAACAGGCGCGGACGGTGCTCGACAACCGTCGCCGTGATGACCCGATCCTGGGATACCGTCAACTCCTCGTGCCAGAGCGCGGCGTCGACCGTGCAGTAGTAGCGCCCCGCCCGTGGTAGGCACATCCGCACCTGACCACTCGAGTCCGTGTAGCCCCAGATCGGGGTCACACTCGCGCCCGGACCGAGGCCACGCAGTCGCACGTTGGTGTCCGCGAGCGGTTCGCCGTCCGCCGTGCGGCATCGAACGGTGAGCAGCGGAAGCGCGTCGGTCTCGACGTCTCCGATATCGAAGACGTCCACACCATCGGGCACCGCAACCTGAGTGAGCACGGCGCCGTCGTAGGTGAGCGGGTACTCGCCGCCCGCGACCTGGCGAAAGCGGAACCGGCCTTCGTCATCGATGTTGCGAGCGGGTCCGTCGTGACCGTCCAAGCGCAGCCGGAGCTGAGCGCCGAACGCCTCACCCGCGCGGACGATGCGCCCGCGGACGGTCGCCTGCCCGGGCGGGCCGACGATGAGCCGGAGCGGGCCCACGGCATTCTCGAGACGTGCCTCCGCCTTGCCCTGGGATCCTCGCGTATGCACGATCCAAGGACCCTCGGAGAGAACGAGGTGAACCTCGAACCTGCCCTTGTCGTCCGTCGGCGCCGGCCCCGGCGGCCACGCGCGATCGCGCTCGTTTCGCTGCGTGTACAGGAGATCGCCCGGCACACCGGCGACCGCACGGCACGGTGCCTTCTCGACGGGGTACGCGAAGATCCGGGACCCCACAACCGACGCGCCATCCTCGTCGACGACGGTCCCACAGGCGCGTACGAGCGACTCCATCGGCAGCTCGATGCGCGCGCCGTCCCCGATCTCTCTCGCGTCGAACCTCCATTGGAAGTTCGCGTAGCCGGCCACCTCACCCAGGAGCCGCTGCGTGCCAGGCAGGACGCGCACCTGAACGCGCCCGTCGGCGTCCGCGGGCGCGTAAGCGAATCCGTCCCATGCGGAGTACAGGGCGACCCCCGGGACCGCCGCGCCGCTCTCCTGATCCGAGAACCGAACGTCGATCGCGATGCCGCGCTCCAGGGTCAGCTCGAACGTATCGGGCTTCGGTCCAACGACGTCGACCGAGTGCTTCCCGATGGCGTAGTCGGGGTGATGAAGCCCGACGGGAACGTCGAGCCACGCCGGCATGCCCGGATAGTCGAATCTTCCGTCCGCGTCGGTCACTGCCCGCAAGCGGTCGATCCCATAGAGGACCTCGACGTCCGGCACAACGTCTCCGGTACGTGCGTCGCGTACGACGCCGCGTACGAGCACGCTCCACTCAGGCTGAAGCGCGAACGGCGCGCCGCCATCGGAGAGTGCATCCGCGGGCATGAAGCCAGCGGCCCGGGAGAGCGCGACGAGCCTCCGGCCCGCGGCACGTGCCTTGGCCACGACGCGCGCCGGCACGCGGAACGCGCCGCGTGCGTCGCTGCGCGTCTCGAACAGGATCGCGGGCGCGCCGCTCGCCGGCTGCGCATCTCGCGTCGCGAGCTGTCCGGGACCGGAGCGCTCCAGCCGCACCGCGATCGCGGCACCGGCGACCGCGGAACCGTCCGGAGCCAGGATCGACCCCTCCAGCGGCGACTGAACGGCGGCTCCTTGCGTAGCTCCGATCGCACTCCTGCTCGCCCCCAGTTGCGAGCCGTCGAGGTCCGCCGTGCTCGCGAGCTGCATGCCATCCGCCGGCGCACCGTTCGCCAGCGCGTCGCTGCCTTCGCGAGCGCTCCACGCGACGAGCGCCGCGCTGACGACCACAAGCAAGCAGCACGTTCCGACAAGCAACGCCTTCAGACCCGCCGGCGCGACGGCCATCGGTCGCGCTTCCGGGTTCACGGCCAGCACGGGCGCGTCCTCCTCACCGAGCTCCGCGCGCAGCCTCGACAGCGCGCGCGTCAGCCTGCTGCGCACGGTCGACGCGGGCACCTCCATCCGGCCGCTGATCTCGATCGGCGCAAGCCCTTCGACGTACCGCAGCAAGAAGGTCTCGCGAAACGGCTCGTCGAGCCGGAGCGCGGCATCGATCACGCGCTTGATCAGCTCCGCGTGCGCCACGACGTCCGCCGTGCTCGCCAGCGACTCCTCGCGACTCGCCACGTGCTCCCGTTCGGCTCGATGACGCTCGAGCCGGCGCGACTGACGCGCGAGTCGCCCCGCGACCGCCCGCAGCCAGCCCCGGGTGCGCCCGACATCGACGGGCGGGCGCTGGAGCGCGATGAGCCAAGTGTCCTGCTCCAGATCCGCCGCCGCGTTCGGATCGCGCGCCAGCTGGCGGGCCAGGGTGCGGAGCCAGGGCTGCTCGGTCAGCAGCGTGTCGATGTCGGGGTGGGTAGCGCTCATACCTCCTACAAGACCGTGCCACGGAGAGCGCTCCCGGGAAACCAGGAGCGGCTCTCCCATACGGCCGCGGCCCCGCATCCACCCGGCCTCCACCCGGCATCCACCCGGCATCCACCCTGGGAGATGCGGGACCGCGAGCCCCCTGACATTCGCTAGAGGAACCGGATCCGGACGGCGTCCGAGAAGTTCGAGGCCTGGCCGTCGCGGTACCAGCTCTGGAAGAACCAGACATCGTCCGCGACCATCGCGTGGTGCCCGGTGGCGGTCGGGACCGAAGTCAGGTCGACGTCGATCTCGAACTGACCACTGTTCCCGCTGTTGCGCACCTGGCTCACGAGCCGGCCGAGGTCGTCGCCGGTTCCGAGGCAGAGATTGCCCACGCTGCCGCCGGGGTTCGCGATGAAGCCGGCGCTCGAGCTCGCGAGGAAGTAGCCGAAGACACCGGTCGGCAGCTGCGTCACCTGGAGCGTCAAGTCGTTGTCGGCCGCGACGGCGCTGCCGGAGGCTTCGATGCGAGCCGGCAGGCCCGTCGAGTTGTCCTCGACTTCGCAGTACGTCGTGCCGATCGGCTCGCACTCGTCCGGCATACCGTTGCCGTTGGTGTCGGACGAGGTCCCGGTCGCGATGTCACACGCGTCGGGGACGCCGTTCTCGTTGCAGTCCTCGGCGCCGAGGAAGAGCACCCACACCGAGCCCTCGGCCGGCGCCGTGTCGTGCGTCTCTTCCGCTCCGACGAGCAGCTCCGACTTGCCGTCACCGTCGAGGTCGCCGATCGGCGTGACGGAGTTGCCGAAGTGGTTGCCCATGCCCAAGCTTCCGGCGAAGCCGCAAGTCGTGTCGTCGATGCGCATCTCGCCCTTGATCGTGCCGTCGGGGTGCAGCATCAGGAGGTAGATCGCGCCTTCGTCGTCGTCGTCGGTGTCCGTGCGGTCGGCACCGACCACGAGGTCGGGCACCGTGTCGCCGTCGAAGTCGCCGAGTGGCGCCGCGCTGCGCCCAAATTGATCACCGTCCTCGAGCGGGCCGAGGAGTCCGCCGGAGAAGGCACTGATCTTCGTCTCGCCGACGGCGGTGCCGTCGGGGGCCAGGAACACGATCCACATCGCTCCCTTGTCGTGGCCTCCCTCGTCATCACCATCCGCGCCGACGGCGAGGTCGCCAACGCCGTCTCCGTTGACGTCGCCGAGAGCGGCGAGCGCACTACCAAAGTAGGCGCCGGGTCCCAGCGGACCACCGAAGCCGCCCGTCGTGGCGCTGATCTTCGTCTCCGCGAACACGCTGCCGTCCGGCAGGAGCGAGAGGATGTAGACCGCACCGAAATCCATGCCGCCGTCGTCGTCGCCATCCGCGGACACGGCGAGCTCCGGTTTTCCGTCGCCGTCGAGGTCGCCGAGGAACGCCATGGCCCAGCCGAACCAGTCGACGGTCTCGAGCGGCGCCAGGAGTCCGCCGGAGGTCGAGCTGATCTCGGCGTGCGACTTCACGGTACCGTCGGTATCGAGGAACAGGATCCAGACCGCACCCTTGTCCGGCCCGCCGTCGTCGTCGTAGTACGCACCGACCGCGAGGTCGACGATGCCGTCCCCGTCGAGGTCGCCGACGTTCGCCAGCGACGTGCCGAAGAAGTCGGCCGTCTCGATCGCGCCCGTGAAACCGCCCTCGGTCGCGCTGATCTTCTGATGCGCCTTCACCGTTCCGTCGGGCTCGAGGAACAGGATCCACACGGCACCGACGTCCGGGACGCCGTCGTCGTCGAGGAACGAGCTGACGGCGACATCCGCGGTCCCGTCCCCATCGAGATCGCCGAGCGGCGCGACGGCCCAACCGAAGCGGTCGAAGGAGTCGAGGTCCCCCAAGAACGCGCCGTCGGTCGGGCCGATGCGCTGGGCATGGCCGACCTGGGCGGAGGCGGAGGCGGAGGCGGAGGCGGAGGCGAGGAGGAGCGAGGAAGCGGTCAGGAGGGTGCGGATCGAAGTGTTCATGGTCACTCGGGTGTTGTGGCAAAGTGAGTCGTGTCGGGCCGGAGGGCCGATTCCCCGGCGCTTCCAAATGACCGCGGTTCCGGCGAGCGGACACGCATCCGCGGTTTCCGGGACCGCATGAAAGAATGAGCGTTCGCCGCGCCTCCAAGGGGCACAAGGAGCTTCGACCCCCATGATTTCTCTCCTCGCCTGTCTCGTCCTGGCCCTCGCTCATCCGGCCGCCCACGACACACCTCCCGAGCTCGAAGACCTCGCTCGCTTCCAAGCACGCGTCGAGTCCGTGCTCGAGGCCGCCTCGCCGGCGACCGTCGGCGTCCGCGTCGGCGGTACGAGCGGGTCGGGCGTGCTCGTCTCGTCCGACGGTCTCGTCTTGACGGCGGCACACGTCATCGGCGGCGCGGGCCGCACGGCGCGCGTATTCCTCGCCGACGGCCGCGAGCTCGAGGCCGAGACACTCGGGGGGAACGGAATGCGCGACAGCGGCATGCTGCGCATCAAGAACGTGTCGGGCCTACCCTTCGTGTCCGTGCCCGCACCGCACGAGCTGGAGCCGGGAAGCTGGTGCGTCGCGACGGGGCACCCGGGCGGCTACGTCGAGGATCGTCCGCCCGTTGCGCGGCTGGGTCGCATCCTCGACACGTCCGGCCTGTTCCTGAAGACCGACTGTCCGGTGATCGGTGGCGACTCGGGTGGCCCGCTGTTCGACCTCGAAGGCAACCTGATCGGGATCCACAGCCGGATCGAGGAGGACGTCGCGAGCAACTACCACGTACCGATGACGACCTACCGTCTCGGATGGAAACGCATGCTCGCGGGAGAGGAGTGGACCCGCAGCGATGCGAAGCTCGGCGTCCGGCGCACGGTCGACTCCGCGACCGGCGTCTGGATCGGCGAGATTCTCGACGGCCGCTCCGCGGCCGTCGCCGGGCTGCGTCCCAGCGACATCCTGCGTCGCATCAACGGCGAGCCCGTGCGCTCCTTGCGCCAATTGCGTTGGCTCCTGAGCGACCTGCGTCCAGGTGACGAGATCGAGGTCACGTTCCTGCGCGCACGCGAGACCCGCAGGTGCGCGCTCACCCTCAGCGGGCCGCTCGCGCCGACCGGAGACGACAAGTGATGCGGTGCACGTGGATCCTCGCAGTGCTCCTCTGCGCGACGCCGACTGCGCGCGCGCAAGAGGAAGACCATGGACGCAACGCGCCGGCCGTCCTGCGCATGCTCCAGCCCCATACGGCGCCACTTGCAGATAGCGTCGCGACGGTTCTCTCGAACGACGCGCCCGTCGCGCTTGCGACCGTCGTCGACTCGAAGGGCCTGCTCGTCACGAAAGCGAGCGAGCTCGTCGGACTGCTCTCGTGCAGTTTCGGAGATGGCCGCACGCTGCCCGCTCGCATCGTCGCACAGGACGCCGGATTCGACCTCGCCCTGATCGCCGTGGAGGCCAAGGACCTCGTGCCCATCCGGTGGGACGCCGCGGACCTGGCGGTCGGACGCGTGGTCGCCAGCAGCGGTGCCGCGGGCCGGCCGCTTGCCCTGGGCATCGTCGGGGTCGCGCCCAAGACCGTACTCGGCGGACGCGGGCGACTGGGCGTCGTCCTCTCGTTCGAGTCCCAGGGAGCCGTCGTCGCGCGCGTCAACGCGGACACGGCCGCGGACGCGGCCGGAGTTCAGATCGGAGACCGCATCTTGGCCGTCGACGGCGTTCCGGTCGCGACTCGGCGAGAAGCGACCGACGCGATCCGCAAGCGCCGCGCCGGCGAGTCGTTGCGGCTCACGCTTGGACGTGGAGACGAGATGGTCCTCGCCAAGCTCTCACTCGGTCGCGGCTCCCGCGAGCGGCGCGCGCGTCGCTCGGAGCTGCAGGGCGAGCAGAGCTCGGTGCGGGCGGGTTTTCCTTCCGCATTCCAACACGACACAGCGCTCTTACCCGAGCAGTGCGGGGGCCCGGTGGTCGACCTGCGAGGGCGCGCCGTCGGCCTGAACATCGCGCGCGCCGGACGGGTCGCGACCTACGCGATACCGGGTAGCCGCGTGCAGGCGCTCGTCGAAGGGCTGCGCGAGGGGCACTAGTGCCCTGCATCAGAAGTTCGCGTCATATGTCTTGCGTCCTTCCGCCCGTGGCTGCGTTGCAGCTCCTCCGAGTATCCACGAATACGCGTCGTTGCTGCGCCTTGCCAAGAACGCAAGGCCACCAG
>JAAELL010000054.1 GCA_024226735.1 bacterium
GAACGCGTACGCACCGACCAAAATGCCGCACAAGAGTGAATCACACCACTAGCGTCCGTGCCGCGCTCCTGTACCCAGCCGCGCGCGCGCGGTTTCCCGATCTCGATCCGCGGCCTCCGTTCCCGTGCACAGTTCCGACCCAGAAGACGACGCCGAACGCCACCGCTCCCCCGTCTACGGGGTGCTGGGGGGGATCGCCTCGGGCAAGTCAGCGGTCGCGACGCGCCTCGCGGGAGAGCGCGGACGCGTGCTCTCGGCGGACGCGATCGCCCAGGAGGCCCTCGACTCCGCCCCGATCCAGGCCGAGCTGATCGAGGCCTTCGGGCTCGCCGCGATTGGCGCGGACGGCCGGACCGACCGCGCGTTCCTCGCCGAGCGGGTCTTTTCCGATCCCGACGCACGCCAGAGACTCGAGGACTGGATCCATCCGATCGTTCGTGAGAGGATCTTGGCCGATCTGGAGGAGGCCGCCGGCCGAGGAGTACGCCCCATCGTGCTCGACGTGCCGCTCCTCCTCGAGAACGACGCAGAGCACGGCCTCGCCGCGCTCTGCACCCACTTGGTCTTCGTCGAGGCCCCGCCCCACGTGCGCGACGCTCGCGCGGTCCGCGATCGCGGTTGGGCTCCCGGCGAAGTGGCGAGGCGTGAAGCCGCACAGATGCCCCTCGATGAGAAGAGCACCCGTGCCGACTTCATGATCCGCAACGAAGGCACCCGATGCGAGCTGAACGCGGCGGTCGACGCCGTGCTCGCGCGCATCGAGGCTCGCTAACCCTTCTCTCTCCGACCGACCACGCGACCGATGCCGATGGCTTCCAACAAGAAGAAGCGTCCGTTCAAGTTCAAGGGCCAGAAGCAGCGCCAGCATCGCGGTGGAGGCGGCGGCGGCGGCGGCGGCGGCGGCGCCCAGACCGCGGTCCTCGCGATCGACTTCGAGGCTCTCCCCGGTGACCTGAACGAGGAGCGCTACGACGAGATCGTCTCCGAGCTCCCCAAGTCGCGCCGCAAGACCAAGCCCAAGCCCGTCGAGCACGACGAGCTGCTCGGCATGAACCTCAACGAGATGCACGAGGTCGCCGAGAAGGAAAAGGTCCCCGAATTCGAGGGACGCACGCGGCGGCAGGCGATCTGGGAGATCACGACGCGCCGGCTGCGGGCGCACATGCCGATCGTGGTCGGGGGCACGCTCGACGTGTTCGGCAAGGACCACCACTTCCTGCGCTCGCATTTCAACGACTACATGCCGGCCGCGGACGACGTCTTCGTGCCGCACTCGGTCGTCGAGCGCTACGGGTTGGCGCGGGGCATGACGATTCGCGGCACGCTGCGGCCGCCCGCCGAGGGCGAGAGGTACCTGTGCCTGTGGGAGGTCGAGTCGATCGACGGCGCCGAGCCCGAGCTCGCGGCCGGGCGTGCGCCGTTCAAGGAGCTCGTGCCCCTGTACCCCGAAGCGCGCGTCATCCTCGAGGGCACCGACGAGAACCCGCTCGAGATGCGCATCGTCGACCTGATCACGCCGATCGGTCGCGGCCAGCGCGGCCTGATCGTCGCCCCGCCGCGCACGGGCAAGACGGTGCTGCTGCAGATGCTCGCCAAGTCGATCGTCCACAACGCCCCGGACGCGCACCTGATCATCCTCCTGGTCGACGAGCGGCCGGAGGAAGTGACCGATTTCCAGCGCTCGATCCACGGTGAGCACGTCGAGGTCGTCTCGTCGACGTTCGACGAGCCCGCCTCGCGCCACCTCGCGGTCGCCGACATGGCGATCGAGAAGGCCAAGCGCATGGTCGAGAGTGGCAACGACGTCGTGATCCTGCTCGACTCGATCACGCGCCTGGCGCGCGCGAGCAACACCGAGGCGCCGAGCAACGGCAAGCTGCTCTCCGGTGGCCTCGAGGCGACTGCGCTGCAGTTCCCCAAGCGCTTCTTCGGCGCCGCGCGCAACATCGAGCACGGCGGCTCGCTGACGATCCTCGGCACCGCGCTGATCGAGACCGGCTCGAAGATGGACGAGGTGATCTTCGAGGAGTTCAAGGGCACCGGCAACATGGAGATCGTGCTCGACCGCCGGCTCTCCGACCGCCGCATCTTCCCCGCGATCGACATCAACCGCTCCGGCACGCGCAAGGAGGAGCTGCTCTTCACCGAGGAGGAGATCGAGCGCGTGTGGATGCTGCGTAAGGTCCTCAACGAGCTCGATCCCGTCGAGGCGATGGAGATGCTGATCACGAAGATGAGCAAGACGTCGGTGAACGGTCAGTTCCTGATGACGATAGGGGGCTAGGCGCGGCCGACAGTGCCTCGGCACGAGCACGCTCGTACTCGAGTGCATTGTCAGCCGCGCCTCTAGTCTGGAGTCGCGCCTCCTGGAGGCGTAGCCTGCTCGCCATGCACATCGTCGTGGCCTGCGGGAACTGGCGGTTGATCGGTGGGTCGGAGCGCTACGCGCTCGACGTCGTCGCGGCACTCGCCGCGCGCGGCTACGAGATCAGCGTCTTGTATGGCGTCGGTGATCCGGAGCCGGTTCGGGGCATGCACTTCGTTCGCTTCGAGCCGCTCGCCGCGGGTGCGCTCGCGACCGGCCCGGAGCGGCGCGGGGAGCTGAGTGGAATCCTCGGCGGCATCGCGCCCGACCTCGTCCTGCAGCTGACCCCGGCCGCGACGTGGATCGTCGAGACGCTGCAGACGGCGGCGCCGCACGTGCGTTTCGTGCAGGACCACACGCTGTTCTGCCCGGGCCTCAACAAGATGCTCGCGGACGGCACCCCGTGCGCCGATCCGCTGGGCTCGATCTGCGTGAAACGCGCGCGCACGGGACCGGGCTGCAGCGGATTGCGCGACAAGCCCCGCAAGCGACTGGCCGCCAAGCGCGCGGAGCTCCTGGCCCACCAGGACGCCGCGCTGCTCCTCGTCGCGTCGGAGTACATGCGAGGAGAGCTCGTCGCCACGGGCATCGATCCCGCGCGCATCGCGGTGCTGCCCTACCCGACGCACGCCGCACTCAAAGAGCCCGGCGAGCTGCCCCCCGAAACGCGCGCCTTCCTCGACGCAGCCGACGGCCCGGTGATCGGCACCGCGGCGCGCCTGGCGCTCCCGGACAAGGGCGTCGACTACCTGCTCACGGCCCTGGGCAAGATGCGCGACCCCGTGCATTGCGTCATCGCCGGAACGGGCCCCGCCGAGGACTGGTTGCGCGAGAAAGCGCGCGCAGAGGGCCTCGAGGAGCACGTGCACTTCGCCGGCTGGATGCGGCCGGAGGAGATCGAGGCCCTGTACGCGCGCGCCGACGTCGTCGTGATGCCGTCGGTGTGGGACGAGCCGTTCGGGCTGGTCGGGATCGAGGCGATGGCGCACGGAACGCCGGTGGTCGCGTTCGAGGTCGGAGGTGTCGCGGAGTGGTTATCCGCGGGAGTCGGGGGCTGGCTCGTTCCGCGCGGGGATACGGTCGCGCTCGCGCGCGCGATCGAGAGGTTGGCGCGGGATGGCGACTTGGCGCGGTTGATCGCGGCGGCGGGGAAACGGCGAGTCGAGCGGCAGTTTCGGATGGGGCGGCACGTCGAGCGGTTGGAGAGTCTGCTGGAAACTGTGGGGGCCGTTTCCAATCGGATCTGACAACCCGTTGATGAAGTCCCGCCGCGAACCCTCCGACAGCCCGTGCCAACGCCGCCCCACGCTGCAGCCACGGAGAGCGCTTCTCGCATGTCCGCTGTTCCCCTGAAGTCGGCGTTGTTCATGATTCGATACCCGAAGGCCGCCCCAAAACTTGGCCTCAAAGGACAGCAGACTCATGACAACACTGGATGAGCGTATCGGACACTTCTTCGACGACATCGACATGCAGCGGCAGCTCGGCAAGCAGAAGGCTTTTTTGACGATGGCCTTCGGTGGTCCCACGAACTTTACGGGCAGGGACATGCAGTCGGCACACGAGCATCTTGTCCAGCGTGGTCTCGATGACAGCCACTTCGACGCGGTGATGGAAGACCTCGGTGCCACGCTGACGGAGCTGGGCGTGCCCAGCGACCTAATCGGAGAAGCCGCAGCAATCGCCGAGAGTGTCCGCGACGACGTGCTCGGCCGCACGGCCCAACACAAGACGGCCTGAGGTCGGGTCGCCGTGCCACATCCTTCCATCAAAGCTCACGACCGTCTTGACCGCGTCCTGAACGTCTGGCGACGCTGCCTCCCATGCCGGGCGCAACGACGCCGCCCGCCCCTAACAGCCCGTTGAAGAAGTGCTTCGGATGCCAGGGCGACAGCATCCGCGTCCGGTTGGCGCCTGGAAACGTAGGCGAATTCGTGGATTCGGGGAGGCTTTCAGGTGCCGACCGGGCGTGGAGGATGTCGTCATGGCGCCGAA
>JAAELL010000055.1 GCA_024226735.1 bacterium
ATTCGGCGCAGGAGCGCCTTGACGCCTTGCGAAATAGAGCGTCGATCTTTGGCCTCGACGATCAGATGTAGGTGGTTGGACTGCACGGAGAAGTGCGTGATGCGCATGCCGTTGCGGTCCTTCGCGATGGCGAGCGCTGCGCGGATGACGTTGTAGGCCCGGCGGCTCCGGAGGGTCGGAAGCCCAGGCTCGATCTTCGTGTTGACGTGCACCGGTTGGTCGCCGTCGAAGTCCGCGCGGCCGTGGTGCGAGACGCGCTTCACACCGTCCTTCGACTTGCGCCCCGAGCCCTTCCGCCGGCCACCGTGCTTGTTCCCGAACTTCAGTCGGTGCTGTACGCACTTGCGGCGACGCTTGCTCGACTCGGACCGCTGCTGCTTGCTCATACCTCTCCCCGCATGTGCGCTTCGACTCACACCACTAGATGACCTGTCTGCGGCGCGAAGGGTTGCGGGAGAATGGTCGATTCCCTCGAATCCCCCGCGAGAAGTATGTGCCCTTTCAAATCCGGCCACGGTCGCGCGCAGCGCCCGGCCCCCCCCCCCCTCTCTTCTAACCCCGAGGGCTCCCACCCCATCCCGCTCTTGCTCGATCCGGAGGCCGAGGCCGCTCCGCTAGAGCGTGAACTCCACCGACCACCCATTCGAATAATTCCACTGTCCGCCGCACGGACCCGGCGGATCGCGGAACCAGCACTGGAAGTTCCACGTCGAGCCCGCCGCGATGCAGCCGGAAGGCGGGAACAGCCCACAAGCTGCGTCGATGATCCCGGGCCCGCCCTCCATCACTCCGCTCGCACCGGAGTTCTGTACGGGGAAGCGGTGCACCCCGAGTGGGCCGGCGGCGATGCAGCTGTAGCCGTCGCCAAACTGCAGCAGCGTCTGCGCATCGCCCATGAAGTAGAGCCCGAACTGGTTCGGCGGAAGCCCGCTGGTCGTGAGGACGAGGTCGTCGGCGGTGACGCTGCTCGACCCCGTACCGACGAGCTCGGCACCGGATCCCGTCGAGTTCGCGCAGCCGGCGTCGGGGTCATGGTTGCCGCACGGGCCCGCGCCTTCGCCGCACGTGCAGTAGGCGTCGCCGGCGAGCTCGCACTCGTCGGGCACACCGTTCATGTTGTTGTCGCTCGATGCCCCGGTCGCGATGTCGACCGAGTCCTCGATCCCGTTGTCGTTGCAGTCGTTCCAGGTTCCCAGGAACGTGTCGGCGCCGTTGAGGTCGTCGCCGTGCATCGCCATCGGGAATGCGCGCTGGGTGCGCAGGCCGAGCGCTTCGGCGGCCACGAAGATGCCGGGGAAGGGCGAGCCCCCATTGGCGACCGGAGGTACGAGCAGGTCGCCCTCCTCGATCGGGACGCCGAAGATGCTGTCGGGTTGGCCGATGACCGCCGACCCCCGGCGCACGGAAAACAGCAGCATGTCGCACCCACCGGCCCCCATCCAGTCGTACGGCATCAAGCTGCGCTGGTAGCCGGGTTGACCGTTCTCGCGCAGCACGAGCGCGTCGATGTCGTCTAGGGTCGCGAGCTGGTTCAAGCCCAGCGACCCGGGCGGCGCGTACACGCTGATCATGCTCGTCTGGAGTGAGCTGACGAGTACGGCCGCGCCGAACTGTCCCGCGGAGGTCGCCGAGCCCGAGTTGGAGGCGCCGGCGAGCGGGTCGGCGAAACCCGCGTCGAGGGAGAAGTAGACGGCACCATCGACTTGACTCGGCAGAAACCCGAAGTCGAACGCGTCGACGTTGTCGCCCAGGTTGGGGAACGACGTGCCCGGGCTATTGGGCTCGACGACGCCGACGCCGGGGTAGCGGAAGCCGCTCGTGCTGACCCCGCCGTTGCCGTCGATCAGCGGCGCGTGGGAGCCCGTCACGTTCGGACCGAGCGGACCAGGCAGTAGACCGCGATCGATCCAGACGTCCGAGGAGAGATCGTCGGCGAGGAACTCGGTCCGGACGGTCGCGCTGCCGGGCATCGCCGGCAGTCCGTGCGCGTACTCGTCGACGGTGAACCAGATCCGCGACCGCACGTGATTCGCCGGCGTCAGGAGGCCGTCGGTTCCGTACGACAGCGCATCGAGCTCGACCGCGCAGGGCATCCCCGGCGGATGGCCTGCGCACATCGGATAGCCCGGCAGCCCGAGCTGCGCTCCGGTCGCGAGGATCGCGGGCGGCGGGAGCGGTCCGTAGTTCGGGTCGCCGAGCGCGGGCGTCATGATGTCGCCCTCGGTGATCGGCAGGTTCTGCGACGAGTCCATGACACCGATCGTCGGCCCGTGCCAGTCGATCGAGAAAGTGAACCGCCTCTGCGCCGCGACCGGGCTCGCGCACGCAATCGCGCAGGCGACCGCCACTGCCCTTGCGAGGGTGACGAGCCGTTTCGAGCCGGAGGTGTGGGTCATGGTGAAGGAGCCGATTCTAACTCGACGGACGGAAGGTGGGAGCACCGCGCAAGCGGCGCTCCCACATCAGCAGGGTGCGCAGGACTCCGAGCCAACGAGTAATGGAACCGTGCGCACCCGCATCCGTTTCGGTCCCGATTCGAGCAATGGGCTGCCTTTTCTCCAGCACGCTGGAACTCGAATTCCGGGACGGCGCGACGCGAGACGTCATGGGACGAAGCTCACGAAGAGAGCGTTGGAAGCGTTCCAGCCCGAGCCACAGGGGCCCGCGGGGTCGCGGAACCAGGCCTGGAATGACCAGGTCGAACCGGGCACGAGGTGACCCAGCGGCGGGAACGCGAGCGAGGCGTCGGCGAGCTGCGGACCCAGAACGAGCGCTCCCCCCGCCCCCACGTTCTCGACGGGCCAGCGCAGCAGCATGCCCCCCGTGCACCGCAGGCCATCGCCGAAGGGCACCGGCGCTGCCGTCGGCGCGTTCCCCATGAAGTACAGGCCGAAGTGCTCCGGCGGCACGTCGACGGTGACGAGCACGAGGTCGTCGCGGGACACGCTCGTACTCCCACCCGCGACGAGGCGAGCACCCGAGCCCGTCGAATTCCGGCAGCCGGCCCCGGCGCTCGCGTTGCCGCACGGCGCGTTCTGGTTGCAGAAGCAGCCGCGGACGAGGACCGTCTCGCACTCGTCTGGAACGCCGTTCAGGTTGTCGTCGTTCGACGTCCCGACGGCGATGTCGACGCTGTCCTCGACGTCGTTGCCGTTGCAGTCGAAGAACGCCTCGGTCAGCAGATCGAGCGCATCGATGTCGTCGCGCGCAGCCGACGGACCGCTGCGCCCCGCGCGCAAGCCGAGAACCTCGGCGGCGATGAAGATGCCCGGAAAAGGCGAGACGCCGCCGGCGGAGGATGCGAGCGGAGTCGTCAGGACGTCGCCCGGTGCGATCGGAATGCCGTAGATGCTGTCGGGGCGCCCGATGACCGCCGAGCCGCGGCGCACGGAGAACAGCAGCATGTCGCGCGCGCCGCCGACCCAGTCGTAGGGCTCGTTCGACGGCTCGAACGTGTTGTTGCCGTTGTCGTGCAGGATGAGCGCATCGAGGTCGTCCTCGCCTTGGACGTCGAGCCCGAGCTGGCTCGCCTGCGCCCAGACGACCGGCGCCGTAGCGGAGCCGAACGCGACAAACACGTCCGCCGCGCTGCCGCCGTTCGCGGCCGCGGACCCCGAGCCAAGAGCGCCGTTGATCGGGTCGACGACGGTGCCATCGAGCGAGAAGAACACGCGCGCGGGCGCGTCGTGCGCGTCGTGCGCGTCGTGCACATCGAGCGCATCGAGGTTGTCGCCGTCGTCGGGCGGCGGTGTATTGGACGGTGGGTTGGGCTCGATCAGACCGAGTCCGGGATAGCGGTGGCCGCTCGCACTCTGTTGCCCGTCGCCGTCGAGAACACCGCGCGAGCCCTGCGGTCCGACGCCACCCGGCGTACCCGGTCCGAGCGGACCGGGCGGCAGCGCGCGCAGCTCGAGGAACGCGTCGGCGGAGGTGTCACCCCACACCCATTCGGACGCGATGCTCGGCGCCGGCGCGGGCGGAACCGCACCGCGCGCGAACTCGTCGACCGAGAGCCAGAGCCGTCCCCGTGCGATCGGCTGGTTCGGCGTGAAGAACGGCTCGCGCCCGAGCGACAGCGCGTCGACCTCGACCATGCACGGAACGCCGATCGGCGGCGGCGTGTTGCAGCCGGCGGCAGCCGGCAGGTTGAGGCCCCCGGGACCGACCGGCAGGGCGATGCGCGGCGCCGGCAGCGGGCCGAGCACGGGGAAGAAGACCGGCGGCATCAGGATGTCCCCCTCCGTGATCGGTACGTGCGATCCGGTCGCGGGCCGGCCCTTGGTCGGGCCGTGCCAGTCGATCGAGAACCGGACCTGGGCGGTGGCGGGCAGCGCCGTGAGGAGCAGGAGGAGCGGGCGAAGCATGGATCTCTCCAGTGAGTCGAGGGGGCCAAGGGTGGACAGAGAATCCGTAAGTCGTTGTGGGAATCTAGGTTGCACGGTCGTCTTTCCAGCATGCTCAGCCTCGCCCCGATCGCCCTCGCCGCGCTCGCCCAGGACTCCGCGGAGCACCAGCGCGAGCTCTACGTCCAAGACCTCAAGCGCGCCGACGAGCTGAACCTGTGCGAACGCGCTCGGCAGCGTCCCGACTTCTCCGCGATCGAGCCGCCGATCCTGGAGGTCGCCGCAACCGATCCCGAGGCGCTCTGGTCGTTCCTCACTGACCCCGGGACGCCCTACGCGGAGACGCACGCCGTCGCGATCGGCTGCGAGCACCTCCTCCCCGTCGAGATCGTGCCGCGCTTGCTCCACGCCGAGCTGCAGCTCCAGCGCGAGATGCTGCTCCACCGCTTCGGCCTGCGTTGGAACCCGTGTGGGTCCAACGCCAAGCTGCCTGGCTACAAGTGGGCGGAGGTCGCGGGCACGAAGCGAGAGCTCCTGGGCCGCGAGTGGACCGTGCCGCGCGAGACGTCGCGTTTCCCCGTCCTGTGGGAAGAGATGTGCGAGGCGCCATGGCCCCTGCGCGTCAAAGAGGCCATCAAGCGAACGCTGGCGATCGGCCGCATCTCGATCGCGCGGCAGCCGCGCAAGATGATCGAGCTCAGCCTCGGCCTGCCGCTCGAGAGCGCAGACGACACAGTGGTGTTCGTCCGGGCGAGCCAGTACGCACGATCCCTCGAGAGGCTCGAGGTCGCTGCGCACTGGAGAGCTATCGCCCTCGATCCACGCTACGAGCAGGCGTCCTACCACGTCGCGGTCGGGCTCGGCCTCGCCTACCGCTCCAGCGGCGAGGAGCGCGCTCGACTGGCGGTCCGCACCATCGCGGCGGAACTGATCGCAAGCGCGCCGTACGAGAAGACGCGGGAGTCCGTGCTCCTCGGCCTTCGTCAACTGTCGCTCCTGCAGGACGGCGAGCGCGGCCCCGCCCCGGCGGGCGCGATCCTCGCTGCTTGCGAGCGGGCGAACGACTCCGCGATCAGCAAGGACTCGCGCAGGCTCTGTGCCTACGCCGTCTGCGACGCCGTCGCCGACCCGCCCTTCACGCATGAAACGCGCTTCGAGATGATCGTCGTCGAAGCTGTCGCTCTTCTTGTAGGCCGCGACGTTGCCGACCCAGGGCTTCTCGTCCGGACCGAGCAGGTAGCCGGCCAGTGCCAGGAGCAACCCGCGGCTGCCTCCGCCGTTGCCGCGCACGTCGACGATCAAGCCCGTCGTCTCGCGGAAGTCCGCCATCGCCGCGTGCAGATCGGAGATGCGGCGGTCGGACATGCTCTCGATGCGCAGGTACCCGATCGACTCTTCGAGCCGTCCGGTTCTGGTGCGCGGCCACGTGCCGGCGCTCGGAGCGCGTCCGATTAGCTCGAGCTCGAGCTCATGCGCCTTCTTCTTCCCCGGCCGCGCGACGAGCCCGTACCGCACCGAGGTGCTCGCGGCCAAGCCACGATGTTCCCGCAGGTGCACGATGTCCGCCAACCCGCGCAGCGCACGGCGTCGAACGAGCTGGGGGCTACCGTCGACGACGAATGCTCCCATCGCGTCCAACCAAACCTCGACCGACTCGCCGTCGATCGTCTTCAGGTACGGGCGCTCGGCATCGAGGAACCCGGAGCGATCGGGATGGACGGCGACGACGCCGTCGCCGCCGCTCGCCTGCAGGAGCAGGGCGGGCGCGTAACCCACTTTGTCCGTGGCGTCGGGAGACGAGACGCGGGCGTGCCCGTCGCCGAAGCGCAGCAGGATGCGGTTCAGGCGGTCGGCGAACCAGCCGACGCGCATGCGATCGGGTAGCTCTTCCCGCAGCGCGGCGAGCTCGGCGTCCAGGTCGATGCCGCGCCAGGCGTAGTAGGCAAACTGGTCCCGCAGTCCGGCCGCGAAGGCGTCGAGGTCCAACACGGCTGCATCGCGCTCGAGGAAGATCGGCTGGCGCGGGGGGCGCTCGCGGTCCCTGCCCGCATCGCGGATCCGGGTTCGGTTCTCCCTGCTCATGACGACGTCCGGCAAGGTGACGCTCTCGCCGTCGTCGAGGCGCCGCAGCACGAGCTCCACCTTGGTAGGCGGGGTGTGCCCCATCAACATCATCGCCTCGACCAGGTCTTCCCCGAAGCGCCGCTCGCCGTCGCCGGGCCAGCGCTTCTCGCAGTGCGCCAGGATCCTCTCGACAGCGACGCCGTCGATCGAGATCGGGGTGTACCAGATCTCCGCGACCTGCACTTCGGGCTGGCCTTCCTTCCAGCGCAACTGTTCGAAGGGACTCTCCTTGCGGTCGTGCTTCTGGGCCAGGGCGAGCGGGGTCACGGCGAAAGCGATGAGAAACAGGACGAGGAGCGAGGTGCGCATGTCGGTTTTGTGTAGCTGCGAGGGGTTCATTTCCGATTGCCAGGACGCCTGTTCCGCTAGCGCGGAGGGGCGCTCTGACCGACAATGGCCCGAGCTTCCCACCGTCCTGGCTCGACCTGCGACGGAGACCACAACAAGCGGTTCGCCTCCTTCGCACTCTCGCCCTTTGGAGCCTTCACCGCGAGCGACGCGCTGTTCGCGATCGGCGGCGACCCCGACCGCTATTCGGCGAGCGGACGCGGCGTGGACACATCGATCTACAGCCTGGAGCACGTCTGCCTGCGCTCGAACAACACCGTCGACTTTCAAGTCTTCGTTCCTTCCTCGGACCTCGTCGACTTCCGCGTCATCGCGGTCGACTTGACGAGCCTGCCGCGTCCGACGGGATCGAAGTGACGTTCGAGTAAACGCGCTCACTCGGCCCGACGCGGCGGAGCTCTTACGCAAAAGACGAGCGGCGGCGGGTGAGCGCGGGCGGAAGCACGCTGTACGGTGAGCGACATGTCTCTCACAGCGCTCACCTTGCTCCTCGCCCCACTCGTGCAGACCCAGTCTCCCCAGGGTGACGAACGCCCGGACGACGTGGCTGCGCGCACGGCACCGGCGACGGCCGACGTCCCGACGCTGCCCCTCGCGTTCGGCTCGTTCACGCACGTCCAAGTCAACCTGAGCGGCGGAGGCGCGAACATCCCCGGCGATGCCGCGAACGAGCCGTCGATCCCACGGCGCCCAACCGCATCGCGATCGGCTGGCGCCAGTTCGACACGACCGGATCGAACTTTCGCGAAGCGGGCTTCGGATACTCGACCGACGGCGGACGCTCGTGGACGGCGGGCGAGCTCACTCCGGGCAACTTCCGCAGCGACCCGGTGCTCGAGGCCGATTCGCACGGGACCTTCTACTACAACAGTCTCGCGGTCGGTGGCGGCAACTTCTTGACCGACGTGTTCCGCTCGCGCGACGGCGGCCGCACGTGGGATGCTCCCGTGGCGGCCTTCGGCGGCGACAAGGCCTGGATGCTCGTCGACAAGACCGGCGGCCCGAGCGATGGGCACTTGTACAACGCGTGGAGCTCCTTCGCCGGCTGCTGCGGCCCGAACACGTTCACACGCTCGACCGACGGTGGCGCGACCTACGAGACGCCCGTGCCCGTTCAGCCGATCTTCGGCACACTCGCCACTGCCCTCGACGGGACGCTCTACGTCGGCGGCGTCGATCCGACCGACTTCACGCGCTTTCTGGTGGCGCGTTCGACGAACGCCCGCGACCCGCTCGCAACTCCAACGTTCACGACCGCCTCGTTCCCACTCGGCGGCAGCCTCGCTTTCCAGGAGCCGCCCAACCCCGGAGGACTCGGCGGACAGATCCACGTCGCCGTCAACCCGTGCAACGACGAGGTGTACATCCTCGCCTCGCTCGTCTCGTTCGGAGCCGATCCGCTCGACGTCTTCTTCGCCCGCAGCAGCGACGGAGGCGCCACCTGGAGTCCACCCATCCGCGTCAACGACGACGCGATCGGCGCGTACCAGTGGTTCGGCACGATGTCGGTCGCACCGAACGGGCGCATCGACGTCGTTTGGAACGACACGCGCAACACGGGGCAAGCCAACCTGTGCGAGCTGTTCCGGTCGTCGTCGATCGACGGAGGCCTGACCTGGTCGCCAAACGAGGCGATCAGTCCCGTCTGGGACAGCTACCTCGGGTGGCCGAACCAGGACAAGGTCGGCGACTACTATCAGCTGATCTCCGACCAGGTCGGAGCGCACCTCGCCTGGGCGTCGACGTTCAACGGTGAACAGGACGTCTATTACACGCGGATCGGCGACTACGACTGCAACGGCAACGGGACGGGAGACGCGACCGATATCGCGGGCGGCACGAGTCTCGACACGAACACCAACGGGATCCCCGACGAGTGCGAGTGCTTCGCCTCGCGCTACTGCACCAGCACCGTCAACTCCTCGGGCCAGGCCGCACGCATCGACCACTTCGGTTCGCTCAGCGTCGGTGCGGCGGGACTGACGTTGCTCGGCAGCGGCTGTCCCGCGGGGCAGTTCGGGATCTTCTTCGATGGCGGCGGGCGCGATCAGACGCCGCTGGGAGACGGCTTCCTCTGCGTCGACGCGAGCTCGCCGTCGCTCTTCCGGCTGCCGACCATCGTCCAGACCGACGGCTCGGGCAACACCGCGCTCGCCATCGACTTCACGGCGCCACCCGTCGACGCGGGCCCGGGCCAGATCACGGCTTTTTCGACGTGGAACTTCCAGCTGTGGTTCCGGGATCCGCAGGGCGGACCGACGCGGACGAACCTGTCCGACGCGATCGAGTTGACGTTCTGTCCGTAGGCCTCGGATCGCCGCCGCTCCGGAACGCCGCCCCCGATCGGAGGAGTCTCGCATCGCTTCATTCTGAGCCTCGATCCGTTCGACACGATCAACAGCTCCGACCGGGACCCGCTGACGCGTGGCAACCTGCAGGTAGCGACGATCGCGCGCGCGCTCTTGTCGCAGCAGCAGCTCTTGGAGCGCATGGTGCGAGAACATGTTCCAGCGCATGCTCGACTTCTTCAGCGCGATCGCCGCGTTCTTCGAGGACATGAAGCAGAACGCCACGAACGAGTGCTACACGTTCGTCTTCATGACCGAGTTCGGCAGGCGCGTCACCGCCAACACCAACGCCGGGCTCGACCACGGCGCGGGCTCGCTGATGGGGGTCTTCGGGCCTCCGGACGACGGAAACGTCATCGGCGGGCGGGTCTACACGTTGCAGCCCGACGAGATGACGCCGGGCTGGCTCGGGATGGCGGCCCAGTCCAGCCCGCACCCCAACGGCGGGCCGAGCTTCAACGTCACCGGAACCTGCGACTACCGGCGGGTCCTGGGGGAGATCGTCGAGAAGAGGCTCGGCCTCTCCACGACCCAGATCGGCTCGCAGGTCTTCCCGGGTTTCGCGTACGGCATGACGCCAACGACGATGCCGTTGGGGCTCTTCCTCTGATGAATACGTAGTACGGAACCAGGTTCATTACGCAACGAATGCCCATCTGCTGATGCCCGTCGGTTCGGCGCGTAATGAACCTGGTTCCGTACTACGTACTGAATTCCCCGATTCGCTTGTGACACCAGAGCGGTTGATCACACTCGTCCAGGTCCCGTCCGACGCTCGACCCGCTTCGTTCTTCGCGCGCCGATACGGGATTCCTCGAATCCTGGGAGCTCCTACATGCGCCGCTCGTTTCTGCTGCTAGCGCTCGCGCTCGCTTCGTCGTCGTTCGCGTGGGCCCAGGGTTCGTCCGATCCCTGCAATCCGCAGCCCATGCCCGGGCAAGGCTGCGTCGCCTTCGACAATACGACGGGCTACGACTCGGGGGTCCCCACGTGTGGACCCGGTGCCTTCGGAATCGACAACAACGTCTACTTCGAGTGGTTCGTCCCCGAGGATGGCGACTACGTCGTCACGACGTGCGGCCTGACGTCCGTCGACACGAAGATCGTGATCTATGCGCTCGCCGAATGCGGTCTCAGCCCGGTCCCGCTCGCGTGCAATGACGACTTCTGCGGGCTTCAGAGCCGCGTCGTGCTCGATCGACTGCAGCAGGGCGAGTACTGCGTCCTGAGGCTCGGCAGCTACCCGGGAACGCCGGGGGGGACGGGCCAGATCTGCATCGAGAAGTTCGAGGAGGGCTCGAACGATCCGTGCAGCGCCGTGCCGATCGTGGGCACGGGTTGCTTCCCCTTCGACAATACCTACGCGACGACCTCGGTCGGCCAGCCGGTGTCCTGCTCGCTGATCACGAACGACGTTTGGTTCGAATGGACGGCGACGACGACGGGGACGCACTGGATCGAGACGTGCGGACAGGCCTCGATCGACACCGTGCTCGCGGTGTACGGATTCCCGCCGTGCCAGCTCAGCGTCCCGGAAGTGGGATGTGATGACGACGGGTGCAGCGGTACGCTGCAAAGTCGCGTCGTCATCGACGTCGCGACGGCGCCGACGACGTACTGGATCCGGCTCGGGAGCTACAACAACGGCCCACGGGGCTCGGGGCAGCTCTGCATCTGGCCACCGTACACGGCCCCGCTCGCCCAGTTCGTCGGCAGCCCGACTTCGGGCGTCGCGCCGCTCAACGTCGCGTTCACCAACCAGTCGGCGGGAACGATCACCAGCCGCCTCTGGAACTTCGGCGACGGCACGACCTCGAGCGCGACGAATCCCGCTCACCTGTACACCTCGCCCGGCACCTACACCGTCTCCCTCACCGTCTCCGGGCCCGGAGGTTCCGACGTCCGCACGCGGACGAACTACATCACCGTCTCGCATCCCGCGCCGACCGCCGAC
>JAAELL010000056.1 GCA_024226735.1 bacterium
AGCGCCTGCCGCTGTTCGCAGACGCGGGCATCAAGACCGTCTTGAACGGGCCCGACGGCTACACGCCGGACGGGCACTGTCTGATGGGGCCCGTTCCCGGCCTGGAGAACTTTCACCTGCTGGCGGGCTTCAGCATCTTCGGCATCGTCTTCGCCGGCGGCAGCGGCAAGTACGCGGCGGAGTGGATCGCCCACGGCCAGCCGAGCGACAACATGTGGGAGCTCGACGTTCGGCGTTTCGACGACTATGCCGCCTCCACCGAGTACGTGAGCGCGCGAGCCCCGAGGTCTACCGCCGCGAGTACGCGATCCGCTACCCCGCCGAGGAGCTGCCGGCCGGTCGCCCGCTCAAGACCAGCCCGCTCTACGACAAGTTGTTGACCGTGCGCGACGTCGGGCCTCTCGTCGAGGGCTCGCCGAGGACGATCCTCGTCGCTCGCGGGCACCGCGGAATGGGGCTGCGCTGATCGACTGCGCGCGCCCCTTCACCGGCTGCCTGGCGAGCGTCGCCGAGACA
>JAAELL010000057.1 GCA_024226735.1 bacterium
GTCGATCACCTTGACCTCGCCCTCACCGGTCACGAGCACGTTGGCCGGCTTCAGGTCGCGGTGTACGACGCCGCGCAGGTGGGCGTGGTGCACCGCCGTGGCGAGCTGTTCGAGCAGTTCCAAGCGCTGGTCCAGGGACGCTCCCTGTGCGTTTGCGAAGGCCGTGAGGCTGCGACCCTCGACGTACTCCATCACAATGAAGGCGCTGCCCCCTTGGCCCTCGTCCTCGCGGGAGAACTCGTAGATCCGCGCGATGCCCCGGTGCTGGAGCTTGCCGAGCAGTTCGGCCTCGCACTCGAAGCGATAGGCGTACCTGGTGCTGAAGAGGTCGGGCCTCAGGAGCTTGATGGCTACGCGGCGACGGGGATGGGTCTGCTCGGCGAGATAGACCATGCCCATGCCGCCGCGTCCGATGACCGCGAGGATGCGGTAGTCGCCGATGGTCTCAGGTGTGGCCTCGAGCGAAGAGTTCTCGAGGCGCGTCAGGAGCTCCTCGACGCGCCGGCGCTGCTCGGCATCCTCGCAGCGCTCGTCGAGCCACGCCGAGCGCTCGGTCTTCGGGAGCTCGCTGGCGGCGTCGAACAGGCGTCCAATCGCGGTATCGGCATCAGGGTGACTCACGGATCAAGAACCCTCGGTGTAGGTGGAAGGGAGCGGAGGATCCTCAGCCCCGTACACTAGCGTACTGTCCTGGCTGGACGAAGGCCGGTGGTGGTGTTGGCGTTCGACGACGGGAGGACGCTGCGGGTCGCTGAGCGCGCGTAGCCGGCCAGAGTGGCGAAGCCACCGCCGCGTTGCACATGGACGGCGGCGTCCTGCCACGGGGCCACTGGATTCAGACGCGGGCTGCGGGCGTAGAAACCCAGCTCGAAACCGTCCAGACACCA
>JAAELL010000058.1 GCA_024226735.1 bacterium
CAGCGAACGCGTACGCACCGACCAAAATGCCGCACAAGAGTGACTCACACCACTAGATGACCTGTCGGCGGCGCGAAGGGTTGCGGGAGAGTGGTCGATTCTCCGGAGTCTTCCGCGGGAAGTATGTGCCCCATCAAGTTTGGCCACGATCGCGCGAAAGCGCGCCGGCGGCGCAGCCTTCCGGACGCGAAGCGCCCGGCCCCACCCCGTCTCTCCCCCGAGGGCTCCCACCCCATCCCGCTCTTGCCGTCACCGTCAGCGTCGGCTCGTCACACCTGCTCGAGTCGTCGCTGACGGTGGCGGCGAGAGCGGGATGGGCCCGTTTCTTGCTCGATCCGGAAGCCGAGGCCTCGGCACGGTCTACCACCCGATCGTGACCCGCACCCCATTCGTCTGCGCCAGCTGATACGCCCCCCCCGCGCCCGGGTCGGCGAACATCGCCTGCGCCACCAACTCGACGCCACAAAGCGACGGATCGTTCGGCACCTTGCCGTTCACCTCCGACACACCGTCGCCCGATACCATCTGCATCGGGACCACGTGTCGGTCGGCGACGTACAACTCGCCACCATCGAACGGAATCCGCGCGGCCTCGAAACCCCACACGAGGAAAGGCTGCGCACCGGGCAGCGCGCCCGTCAGCTGCAAACCGGTCCGCGAGCCGATCGCGGCCGGCGCGGAGACTCCCAGCTCGGGAACTCCGGCCGACCCCGCTTTCCCTACACCGAGAGTCTCGGACGTCGCGATCACGTCGCACGGACACGCGCCGCCCGGCACGAGCTCGCTCTGGAGCGAGAAGAGGTACGCCGCCCCGCTGTTCGTCGCGGTCGCCGAGACGTCGCTCGCGCCGCCGAGGACGAGTCCGCCGTCGATCGCGACGCTGCGACCGAAGCCGTCTTGCGCGACGCCGTCCTCGGGCTCGAGGACGACCTCGAGCTTCCAGCTCGGCGACGGCTGGGACTCCAGCTCGAAGACCTGCACGCGGCCGCCCTGGAGACCGGGCGCGAAGCGCTCGAGCGCGTTGACCGCGAGCCTCTCGCCGTCGAGGTCCAGCGCGTAGCCGAACCAGTAGGCCGACCCGTCGTCGCACGGAGCGATCGTGCCAACGTACACGTGCTTCCCCCCGCTGCGGCGGTACAGCAGCACCCGTCCGGAGCTCCCCGCCCCGTAGGCGCCCACTGCGACCCAGCCACCCTCGGCCGCGACCGAGTAGCCGAGGAACGAGGCGCCCACGATCCCCGGCGCCGGGAGCACCTCGGCGTCGGACCAGCCGGGTGAACCGTCCCTCCACGCGAAGACGCGGCCGGAGAAGTCCCCCTGCCCGTCATTCGCGTTGTCGCCACCGATCACGTGCGCGCCGTCGAGCGCGACGGAGGTCCCGAGCGCTCGGGTGCTTGGCGCCGTGAGGGCGACCGTCTCGGTCCAGCCGGCTCCGTCGCGATCGAAGACCGCCACCGCGCCCTCCTCGGTGAACCAAGCCCGCGGCGAGCCGACGACGATCCGGTCGCCCTCCTTGGCGAGCGACGCTCCGAAGCGCGCGTGCTGCGTCGGGAAGGAAAACTGCAGCGTGTCGACGGGCGACCAGACGCCGCCGCTGCGCTCGAACACGTGAACGAGGCCCGCGCGGAAGTACGACGCGGCGTCGGCGAGAGGCGCACCGACGAGGAGCTCGTCCCCATCGAGGCAGAGCGCTTCGCCGAAGTGGGTCCCCGAGGCACCGGGGATCTCCAGCCGCTGGACGAGCGTCCACTGGCCTCCGCTCTGGCCGTAGACGTACACCGCATCCTCGTGGGGCGCGCCGACGACGGCCGTGTCCCCATCGAGGTCGGCGGCGGTGCCGAACCGGGCATTCTCAGGGACACCGGCGGGAGCCCACCGCGGCAAGTGGCAGGCGCCTGCCTGCGGACACGGGTCGTCGGCCAAGGAAACGCCGCAGAGGAGGGCGAGGAGCGCGGAGGTCGGGAGGAGCTGCATGGGAAAGCCTGTGGTTCGGGACTCGGTTTCCCTCTCCGTGCAGACGCCGGCTCCGGCCCGACAGACAAACGGCTATTCCGCCGGCGTCACTCGGCGACGCTCAAGCTGATCAGCTTCTCGCCCGCCGCTACGGCCTGTCCCGCCGCGACGTGCAGGGCGTCAACCACGCCATCCGCCTCGGCGCGGATCTCGTTCTGCATCTTCATCGCCTCGAGGATCAGGAGCGGCTGGCCCGCGCTGACCGTCTGCCCGACGTCGACCAGGAGCTCGACGACGACGCCCGGCATCACCGCCTGGATCGCGCCGCCGCCCTTGCCGGCCGCGCGCGCGGCGAGCTGTGCGGCGCGCTCGCGTTCGTCCTCGAGCTCGCACCCGTAGTAGTGCCCGGCGAGCGTGACGCCGACTTGGCGCGCGCCGCCCTCGATCGAGATCGCGTACGAGCGCCCGTCGTGCAACAGGACGACCTGACCGAGCCGGTCGGCCTCGTCATAGGACAGCTCCAGCGGCTTGTCGTCGACGATGACTTCGAGCTTGCCGAGGCGCTCGATTAGCTCGACCTCGTGGGCGCGCTCGCCGATCGTGACGTAGTACTTCACGCCCCACCCCCGTTCGTCGCGCGTCGCGAGTGGTTGGTGAAATCCGCCCTGCCGCGAGCCACCCAGCCGGCGCGCTCCGACGCACGCGGCTCGAGCGCGCGGCGGCGGGCCTGGTTGTGGCGGAAGATCGCGGCCGCGGCGGCCACGAGGCCCTCGTACTCCTCGGGCGGCGCGAGCTCCATCGACTCGAGAAAGTGCGTGTCGAAGTCGCCAGCGACGAAGTCCGGATGCTCGAGCACGGCGAGCGCCGCCGGCGCGCCCGTGCGCACGCCGCCCACGTTGAGCTCGGCCAACGCGCGCTTCATGCGCTCGATCGCCTGCTCGCGGTTCGCGCCCCAGACGATCAACTTGCCCAGCATCGGGTCGTAGTCGAGCCCGACCTCCATGCCGCGGTACATCGCGGTGTCGAGACGTACCCAGGGCCCGCCGGGAGCGCGCAGATTGTGCAGCGTCCCGACCGACGGCAGGAAGCCGGCGAGCGGGTCCTCGGCGTTGATGCGCACCTCGATCGAGTGCCCGTTCATGCGGATGTGCTCCTGCCCGTAGCCGAGCGGCTCGTTCGCCGCCACGCGCAGCTGCTCGCGCACGAGGTCGACACCGGTCACCATCTCGGTCACGGGATGCTCGACCTGCAGACGCGTGTTCATCTCCAGGAAGTGGAACTCGCCGTCCGCCCACAAGAACTCGACGGTGCCCGCTCCCTCGTAGTTGACGTAGTGGCCGGCGCGCAGAGCGACCTCGCCCATCTTGCCGCGCAGGCGCTCGTCGATGACGACCGACGGGCACTCCTCGATCAGCTTCTGGTGGCGGCGCTGGATCGAGCACTCACGCTCGCCGAAGTGCACGCCGCCGCCGTGCTTGTCGAACATCACCTGCACCTCGATGTGGCGAGGCCTGTCGAGGTAGCGCTCGAGGTACAGGCGCCCGTCGCCGAACGCGGACACGGCCTCGCCCGACGCCGTGCGGAACGCGCTCGCCATCTCGGCCGCTTCGTGCACGATGCGGATGCCCTTGCCCCCACCTCCCGCCGCGGCTTTGATCGCGATCGGATAGCCGATGCCTTCGGCCGCCTCGACCGCCGCCGCGGGATCGTCGACCGGGTCGACGAGGCCGGGAACGCATGGCACGCCGGCCTTCTTCATCGCTCGGCGGCTGATGATCTTGTCCCCCATCACCTCGATCGCATCGGGCGGCGGCCCGATCCAGGCGAGGCCAGCCTCGGTCACGCGTCGCGCGAACGTCGCGTTCTCGGACAGAAAGCCGTAGCCGGGGTGGATCGCCTCCGCACCGGTCTCGAGAGCCGCGGCGATGACCTTCTCCGCGTCGAGGTAGCTCTCGGCGGGCGACGAGCCGCCCAGCGGAACGGCGACGTGCGCCATGCGCGTGTGCAGCGCCTTCTTGTCTTTCTCCGAGTAGATCGCGACGCACTCGATGCCCATCTCTCGCGCGGTGCGGATGACGCGCAGGGCGATCTCTCCCCGGTTGGCGATCAGGATGCGGTTGAACATCTCGAGACTCAGAGCGGGATGTTGCCGTGCTTGCGCACTGGCCGTTGTTCCTGCTTGGTCCGCAGGAGCTCGAGCGAGCGAATGAGATAGGGCCGCGTCTGGGTCGCCTCGATCACGTCGTCGATGAAGCCGCGCGCCGCCGCGCGGTAGGGATTGTTGAACGTGTCCTCGTACTCCGCCGTGCGCTCCTCCTCGACCGCAGCGGAGTTCGATGCCGACTGGATCTCGCGCCGGTGGATGATCTTGGCGGCACCGGCCGCGCCCATCACCGCGACCGTCGCTCCGGGCCACGCCACGTTGACGTCGGCGCGGACGTGCTTGGACGCCATGACGTCGTACGCGCCGCCGTAGGCCTTGCGCGTGATCACGGTCAACAGCGGCACCGTCGCCTCGCAGTACGCGTACAGGAGCTTGGCGCCGTGCCGGATGATGCCGCCGTACTCCTGGTCGGTACCCGGCAGGAAGCCCGGCACGTCCTCGAACGTCACGATCGGGATGTTGAACGAGTCGCAGAAGCGGATGAAGCGCGCGCCCTTCTCGGACGCGTCGATGTCGAGGCAACCGGCGAGCACCGCCGGCTGGTTGGCGACGACGCCGACGACGCGCCCGCCAAGGCGCGCGAAGCCGACGATCATGTTCATCGCCCACATGCCCTGCACCTCGAGCCACGAATCGCGATCGACGACCGCCGCGATCACCGTCTTCATGTCGTACGGCTTCTGCGGGTCGAGCGGCACGATCGAGGCGAGCGACTCGTCGCAGCGATCGGCGGGATCGTCGGTCGGAACGAACGGCGGCTCCTCCGCGTTGTTCAGCGGCATGTAGCCGAACAAGCGGCGAATCAGGTTCATGCACGACTTGTCGTCGGGCGACGCGAAGTGCGCGACGCCTGACTTGGAGTTGTGCACCGCCGCGCCGCCGAGCTCCTCGCTGGTCACCTCCTCGTGCGTGACCGTCTTCACTACATCGGGCCCGGTGATGTGCATGTAGCTCGTGCTCTCGACCATCGCTATGAAATCGGTGATGGCCGGGCTGTACACGGCGCCGCCCGCGCACGGTCCCATGACCGCCGAGATCTGCGGTACGACGCCGGACGCCTGCGTGTTGCGCCAGAAGATCTCGGCGTACCCGCCGAGGCTCGAGACGCCCTCCTGGATGCGCGCCCCGCCCGAGTCGTTGAGGCCGATCAGCGGCACGCCCGTCCGGAGCGCGTGGTCCATCACCTTGCAGATCTTCTCGGCGTGCGTCTCGGAAAGCGAGCCGCCGAAGACCGTGAAGTCCTGGCTGTACACGTACACGGGACGGCCCGCGATCAACGCGTGCCCCGTGACGACGCCGTCGCCGAGGATCCTCTGCTGCTGCATGCCGAAGTCGGTGCAGCGGTGTGTGACGAACCGATCGAGCTCGACGAACGATCCCTCGTCGACGAGGAAGTCCAGGCGCTCGCGCGCGGTGAGCTTGCCCTTGTCGTGTTGGGCGGCGATGCGCTTCTCGCCACCTCCGATCAGGGTCTCTTCGCGCTTTCTGCGCAGGCGATCGAGCGGGGTCTCGGTGCTCATGCCGCAGAGGCTATCACGTCGGGCCCGTCGGTCTCGATGCCCAAGGGGAAGGCAGCCACGGATCACGTCCGAGGACGGCTCGCTCGACGCTCATGAACTACCGGGCCGGGGCCGCGTCCTGCACGAGCTCCATCAGCACACCGCCCGTCGCCTTCGGATGCACGAAGGCGACCGAAGTGCCGTGCGAGCCGGGCTGCGCAGTGGTGTGGATCATGCGCACGCCGCGCGCGAGGAGCGCATCGATCGCCGCCTGGACATCGTCCACGCGCCACGCGACGTGATGGATGCCGCCCCCACGCTTGGCGAGGAAACCCGAGATCGGCGAGTCCTCGCTCGCCGGCTCGACGAGCTCGACGCGCTGGGTGCCGGCGAACAGGACGAGCACGTTGACCTTCTGGCCGGGGACGAACTCGACGTCGCCGCTCGCGCGCATGCCGAGGGCCCCCTCGTACAACAGGCGCGCTTCTTCGAGCCGCTCGACAGCGACGGCGACGTGGTGCAGGTCGCGGACGAGGCCGCTCAAGATCTCCGGGGTCGTCATGGGGGGCGTACTTGCGGTCAGAGGACCTCGGGGGGGTCGTAACGGCCGAACTGCTTCTCGAGCACGTCGCACACCTCGCCTACCGTCGCGAACGCCTCGACCGCCGCGAGCATCGGCTCGAGCAGATTCTGCGTGCCGCGCGCGGCGTCCGCCAGGGCGACGAGGGCCGCCTCGACCCGCTCGCCGTCGCGCTCCGCGCGGGCGCGCGCGAGGTCGGCGAGCACCTCCTCGGCGGCGGCCGGGTCCGGCCGGAACACCTCGGGCTCGGGCTCCTCGGTCTGGTACTCGTTGACGCCGACGATGGTCCGCTCGCCGCGCTCGACCGAGCGTTGCCACGCGAGGGCGGCGCGGTGGATCTCGCGCTGCATCCACCCCTCCTCGATCGCCGCGACGGCACCGCCGCGCTCGTCGACCTCGGCCATCAGACGCCGCGTCTCTTCTTCCACTTCGTCGGTCAGCGCCTCGATGTACGGCGCGCCCCCGAGCGGGTCGATCACGTCGGCGACGCCGCTCTCGTGCGCCAGCACGTGTTGCGTGCGCAGCGCGAGGCGCGCCGAGGCCTGCGTCGGCAGGCCGAGCGCCTCGTCACGCGAGTTCGTGTGCAGGGACTGCGTGCCGCCCAGGATCGCAGCCAAGGCCTGGACCGTGACGCGCACGACGTTGTTGTCGGGCTGCTGGCTCGTC
Organism: bacterium; assembly: GCA_024226735.1. Lineage (GTDB taxonomy): Bacteria > Planctomycetota > UBA1135 > UBA1135 > JAAELL01. The sequence goes on from JAAELL010000058.1 coordinate 6,863, forward strand.
AGCATCGAGCCCGCCGTCTGCGTGTGGAAGCGCAGCATCCAGCTGCGTTCGTGCGTCGCGCCGAACTCCTCGCGCATGATCCGCGCCCACATGCGCCGCGCCGCGCGGAACTTGGCGACTTCCTCGAAGAGGTGGTTGTGCGCGTTGAAGAAGAACGAGAGCCGCGGGCCGATCTCGTCGGCGCTCAGCCCGGCCTCGATCGCCGCGCGCACGTAGGCGCGCCCGTTCGACAGGGTGAAGGCCAGCTCCTGCACGGCGGTCGATCCCGCCTCGCGGATGTGGTAGCCCGAGATCGAGATCGTGTTCCAGCGCGGCACGTTCTCCTTGCAGAACGCCATCAGGTCCGTCGTGATGCGCATCGACGGGCCGACGGGGAAGCGATAGTTTCCGCGCGCGGCGTACTCCTTGAGGATGTCGTTCTGGATCGTCCCCCGCAGCGCGGTGGGGTCGACGCCCTGACTCTTGGCGAGCGCGACGTAGCCGCACAACAGGAAAGCGGCGGTCGCGTTGATCGTCATCGACGTCGACACCCCGCCGAGCGGAATACCGTCGAAGAGACGCTCGAGGTCCGCGAGGCTGTTGACGGGCACACCGACCTTGCCGACTTCCCCGGCGGCGAGCGGGTGGTCGGAGTCGTAGCCGATCTGCGTCGGCAAGTCGAAGGCGGTCGAGAGCCCGGTCTGGCCGCCGTCAAGGAGGAGGCGAAAACGCTCGTTCGTCTTGCGCGCGTTCGAGAAGCCCGCGTACTGGCGCATCGTCCAGAGCCGTCCCCGGTACATCGTCGGCTGGACGCCGCGCGTGTACGGGTACTGTCCCGGGAACCCGCCGTCCGGGGCCTCGCCGTAGAGCGGCTCACAGGGAAGACCCGAAGGTGTCTCGAAGTCCGAGCGCCGCTCGGGATGGCGCTCGAGCGCGGCGCGGTACGGGCCCGCGAGCCACGCGGCCCGGTCTGTAGGGGGTGTCTTGTCGGAGGGCATGGGAGGTGGGCCGCCATGTTAGGGATGTGCACGTGCCGGGCGAGCACGCGTCCGGCGGTTTGTGTCCGCCGCTCCTTCTCCCACGCCGACCCCCTCGAGAGCGATTTTTTTCGCGAGGAAGCCCGATCGGGGGTCGAATCGATCGGGGTAGAAGGCGTATGGAGAGGTGTCACGGTCCACCTCCCGTCCAAGCCCTGCCCACTCGCGGCCCCGCCAATCCGCTTCGCGCCATGAAGCAGCTGTCCCTGGTTACGCTCCTCCTCCTCGTCGCAGCCCTCCTCGCCGGCCTCGGCCTCGGCTGGTTCGACTTCTCCGGATCCGGCGAAACGGCTCCAGAGGCCGTCGGAGCGGGGGAAACCCCCGCCCTGGAGAACACGTCCGAGGAGCGTGTCGATCTCGTCGCCGCCGAGAGCGGCGTGGACGCGCCCGAATCCGTGCGGACCGGCGCCACCGAGGCGTCGCAGGACGCCACGGAGGGCGCGCAGCTCCTGCGCGGCACCGTCGTGTTCCCCGACGGCGCCCCCGCCGATCCGACCCTCGAGGTCTTCGCGTTGCGAGGCGACCTCGGGCACGAGGCGCTGCTCGAGATCGTCGACGGCGTCGCGCCGGAAGAGCCGACCCTGTCCCAGCTGCGCGACATCGGGCGCGCCGTGGCCACGGTCCTCGCGCGCGCACCCGTCGACGCGGACGGGTCGTTCGAGCTCCCCGTGGCCGAACAGATGCGCGTCGGCTTCGTGTCGCTGCGCGGTCGCCACCTCTACCTCGAGAGCGCAGAGCGGGTGCACCTCTCGGCGTCCGACGAACCGACCGTCACCCTGCACCCCAAGCTCGGCTCCTGGATCAAGGGACGCGTCATCGACGCGAGCGACCCCGAGTCCCCGCGCCCGATCGCCGGGATCCGCATGCAGATGGTCAGCGAGGAAGTGGACGGCAACACCTTCGCGTCCCAGGGCCCGCCGACTGGTCGAGAGGCCGTCACCGATTCCAACGGTCGCTTCGAGTGGAAATCGCTGGACCCGAAGTCGACGTACACGATCAACGCCCTGCCCCGCGACACGGGCGGCCTGCTCGCGGCGGGCCGCCTGACCGGCGTCGGCGCCGCGGCGGGCGAGAAAGCGGACGTCGAGATCGCACTGAACGTCGGCGGGCGAGCGCGCGGAATGGTCGTCTCGCCAAACGGAAAGCCCGTGGTCGGCGCGAAGGTTCAGGCGGCGCTCCAAGGGCGCTTCTTCGGCTTCGACGACATCAAGACACGTTCAGCGACGACGGACGAGGCGGGCAAGTTCGAGCTCGCGGGACTTCCGTTCGGCCCCGTCAAGCTGCAGGCGACCCACCAGGCGTTCCTCGAGTCTTCGGGCCAGAAGGCGACGATCCCCACCGTCGGCGTGGCCGAGGGCGTGCGCCTCGAGCTCGGTGAGGGCAAGACGATCAGCGGCATCGTCACGGGCGCCGATGGCGCGCCGGCCGCAGGCGTTCGCGTCGAGGCGACGTTCGATAACGCATTCATGGCCGGGATGACGTTCTTCAACTCCCTGCGCGGTGCGAAGTCGAGCGCCGAGACGGACGCCGAGGGCAACTTCGTGATCGACGGTCTCGGCGGTGGCCCGTTCCACGTCGACGCGCTCCTGCACATCGAGATCGCCGACGGCGTCGAGAGCGACCTGCGCGCCCACGCCGTGGCCGTCCGCCCCGACACCGAGGGACTGCAGCTCGTCCTGCGCCCGCCGCTCGGCATCCATGGCCGGGTCGTCGACACCGAGGGCGAGCCCGTCCAACACGTCAGCGTCGTGGCCGAGATGAAGGCGGCCGGCGACTTCGTGACCATCACGCAGGACAGCATCCGCTCGGATCACCGCTCGGAGGACGGCGCGTTCTTCCTCGAGGGCGTGTACGAGGGCGAGTGGCACCTCTCGGCCGAGGGCGACGGCTACCGCAGCCTGGCGCCCGTCCTCGTGACGCTGCCCTCGGACACCCAGGCCGCTCCGGTCGAGATCGTCGTCGAACGCACGATCACGGTGCGCGGCACCGTCTTCGCTGGCGACGGCAACCCGATCGGCGGAGCGAGGGTGAGGATGGACGAGGGCAGCCCCGGCTGGATGGCCCCCGGCAGCAGCGACCCGCTCGCGCCCGAGGCGCGCACCGAGGACGACGGGACGTACGAGCTGACCGGCGCCCCCCCCGGCGGCGTCGCGTTCTACGCGACCGACGACGACCATGCGAACAGCCCCAACGTCTCGGTCGAAGCCGCTCCCGGCGAGACGGTCGAGGACGTCGACCTGCACCTGACCCCGGGCGGCTCGCTGACGGGCGAGGTCCTGGGTGAGGACGGCGAGCCGTCGCCCGGCCAGCTGATCGCCATGAACCACATGACGGACATGACGAGCCAGGCGACCGTCGCCGACTCCCGCGGACGCTTCGAGCTGCACCACTTGGCCCCCGGCACGTGGCAGGTCGTCGCGATGAACGCCCGCGCCGATTGGAGCTCGATCAACGCGAACGACATGGGCGCGATGATGAGCGCGATGAAGCTCACCCAGGCGACGATCGTCGAGGGCGAGACGACGCACATCCTGATCGGCGAGAAGCCCGAGGACCCGGTGCGCGTGTTCGGCAAGGTCGAGCACGCGGGGGAGCCGTACACCGGCTCACTCGTCAGCTACTACCCCGAGGGCAGCAAGCTCTACGAACGCCTGAAGATCGCCAGCGTCACGGCCGACGGCACCTACGAGATGACGCTCGACGCGCCCGGCAACTACGTCGTCAGCGTCCAGAAGATGGGCGGCACGGGCGCGCAGCAGAGCACGATCGAGTTCTCCGAAGTCGTCCCGCCGGCCAGTGAGCACGAGGCCGACTTCGAGATCCCCGTCGGACGCATCAGCGGACGCGTCATCGGCCCGGACGGCAACGGTGCCGGCGGCGCGCGGATCACGATGACCGTCGAGGGCTCGGTGCGCACCGACTCGTTCTTCGGCGGACACTACAGCGAGATCAGCGCGGACGCCAAGGGTCGCTACGAGGTCGAGGGCCTGCGTCCGGGCACCTACCGCCTCTCGGCGGGCGGCGCGCTCATGTACAACCTCGGCGCAACCGCGGACTACGGCCGCGTCACCCGCAGCGACCTGCGCGTCGGCGAGAACGAGTGGCTGCAGGACATCGACCTCGTGCTGCCCAAACCCGGCACGATCGAAATCAACGTCAAGGACACCGAGGGCAAGCCCGTCGACAAAGCCACGATCTACGTACGCGACGGGGACGGCCGCATGCTCGAGCCGTTCTCGGTCATCCAGACCGACGGCGCCGGCAACTGCACGTACGGCGGCGTCGCCCCCGGGCGCTACACCGTCACCGCGCGCACGGTCGGACACGCGAGCGTCGAGAGCGCGACGATCACGGTGCCCGACGGCGGCGAGGGCAAGGTCTCGCTGACGGTCGAGCCGAGCACGATCCTGTGGATCAAGGTCAAGGACGGCTCCGGCGAGGCGGTGCGCGCCCAGCTGCAGATCGTCGACGACGAAGGTCGCGACGTCGGCGGCATGTTCGGCATGCAGGACCTTCAAGTGCTCTATCTCGAGGGCGCCTTCTCCCCCACCGAGCACCGTCTCGGGCCGCTTCCCCCCGGGAAGTACAAGGTCTTTGCGGAGGCGAACGGCAAACGGGCGTCGAAGACGGTGCGCCTGCGCGGAGATGCGGAGAAGATGATGACGATCCGAATCCGCTGAGGTAGGGGGAGTAGGGACCCCGTTCCCACCGTCCTGGATCCCCTGCCCCCATGCCGAATCGAGCTCCGCAGTTCCTGTTGGTCGTCCTCCTGGCTTCCGCGATCGGAGGTGGCCTCTGGTGGATGCGCGCCGGCTCGGACCCGCCGCAGACGGACGGCCTGAGCCCTGCGTCCGACGAATCCGCGGCACCGGCACCCGGCCCGGCGGGCGAGCTCGAGACGAGCCGTACGAGCGCCAGCATCGCGCCGGTCGAAGGTACGCCAGCAACCGAGGTGCCCGCTGGCGCGCGCGAGAACTTCGCGCTCGAGGACGCCCGCTGGGCCGTTGTGACGATCGTGCGTCCGCCCGGAACGCCGGCGGACGAAGTGCTCGAGCTGATCGCGTTCGACACACACGAGGACGACGGCGGTGAATCCGTGGCCGACGAGCCCGGGCTCACCGGCCAACTGCGCCGCTACAGCCAGCCCGTCGCCGCCGAGGTGCGCCGCGCCGCCCGCGAGCTCGAGGAGGGACGGCGCTGGTCGCTGCGCGAGGCCACGGGCGCCCCCGTGCGCGTACCGTTCGCCGCGGGCGTCGAGCGCGGGTGGCTCGTCCTCGCGGGTCGCTACCTGTTCCTGGAGAAAGCGGTCGAGGTGACGCTCGGCCCGGCCGACACCGCGGTCACGCTCGAGCCGTACCTCGGCGCTCGCGTCGAGGGCGAGCTGCGCGTCCCCGCTGCGGCCGCGACGCGCGGGATCGACGCCGCGACCCTGCGCGGGGAAGTGGTCCTCGGCGGCGGGGACTTCGGCGGCCGGCGCGCTGGTCAGGCACGGCAGCTGCGCGCAACGTGCCGCTTCGACGGCGCGGACGGCGACCTCGTCTACGCCTTCGACGCGCTGCCCGCCGACATGACGTACTTCGTCATGGCCGACCCCGAACGGCTCGCGGCGTACGAGCACATCGGCATCGCGCTGACTCCGGGCGAGACGACGCGCCTCGACTTCGATCTCACGCTCGGCGTGACCGCGACCGGCCGCGTCGTCGACGAGGCCGGTGCACCGGTCGCTGGGGCCACCGCGTACCCGACCGGCGGCGGCCGCATCCTGTTCGGAAACGAGCACCTGCCGCGAGCCGAGAGCGGCGTGGACGGACGATTCCGACTCGAAGGAGTGGTGCCGGGAACGATCCGCGTGCGCGCGGGGCACGAGGACCTGTTGAGCTTCACCGCCGAGCCGTTCGACGCCGAGGACGGCGCGGAGCACGAGGTCGGCGACCTGCCCCTGAAGACCGGCGCGACGCTCGTCGGCACAGTGCACTGGCCCGATGGGCGAGCCGCCGACGGGGCGCAGGTGCGCATCTTCCAGCGCTTCGACGGCGACCTGCACGAGATCGAGGAAACCGCCAGCGACGCGACGGGCGCGTTCGAGCTCACCGGCCTGCGCGACGGCACCTTCAGTGTCGCGGCGGCGCTGGGGCCGGACGGCGCGACCAAGGGCGCCGGCGTGTGGCGCGCGACACGCGAGAACGTCGAGCACGCAGCCGCGTGCGCCCTCGTCCTCGTCGAGCCGCTCGGCATCGCGGGCATCGTGCGCGACGACCTGGGGGACCCGATCGGGAGCTTCCGCGTCGCCGCCAAGCGCCGCACCGACGGCGATTGGCGCGGCTACGCGCGCGTGTTCTCCGACTTCGAGTCCGAGGATGGAACGTTCCTCTTGACCGGCGTCTACGCGGGCGAGCACCGCGTGGTGGCCGACGCCGAGGGCTACGTCGCGACCGGGGACGGCATCGCGTGTACGCTGCCGCAGGACGGCGGGCCAATCACGGTCACACTGGCCCGTGCGGGCTCGGTGAGCGGCAGCGTCGTCGATCCGTCGGGCCGGCCGATCGCCCACGCGCGCGTCTACGCGCGCACCGGGACCAGCAGCACGAACATGGGCTGGGCAAGCGGCGCGGACACGGTCGAGACGGACGCGAACGGCGCCTTCACGTTGACGGGCCTGGAGCCGGCCGGTCACGCGATCGGCGCGGGCCACACCGACTGGGCCGATGCGGTCGAGGTCACCGTCGACGTCGAGCCAGGCGAAGAGCACGCGGGCGTCGCGCTCGCCCTGCGCGTGGGCGGCACGATCGTGGGCAACGTCTACGACGGCGAGGGCTTTCCGATGGCCCGCCAGCAGGTGGTCTACGGACCGACCGCGATGATGGGCTTCGGCGCCGGAGGGTTCGATCAGGTCGACACGGACGCCGCCGGTGCGTTCCGCTTCGAGCACGTGACGCCCGGCGAGTGGTACGTGTCGGCGAACCCCAGCATCGACGAGCAGATGCAGGCGATGCGCGACGGCGACCAGGCCGCCATGGTCGACTTCATGTCGCGCATCCTCACCGAGAAAGTCGCCGTCGAAGACGGCATGGAAACGTACGTCCGCCTCGGCGCGACGCCCCGCGTACCGGTCCGGCTCTTCGGCCGCATCACGCGCACGGGCGAGCCCGTCGCGACCGAGTTCTACGCAGTCGCCGAGGGGGGCTCGCTCCTCTCGGGCATGAAGATGGCCAAGTCCGACGCGAGCGGTGAGTACGAGGTGACGCTCGAGCGCCCGGGCGCGTACCTGCTCGGCGTCGAGTCGGGCCACGGCACCGTCGAGTTCGCCGTCGACGTTCCCGAGGCCGAAGCGTTCGAGCTCGCCATCGAGCTGCCAACCGGCGCGATCCAGGGCGCCGTGCGCGGGCCGGGCGGCTCCCCCATCGCGAGCGCGCGCGTCGCCCTCTTCGCGGAGGACGCCGAGGTGCGCTTGTCGCGCCTCGACGGCTTCTCGCGCCGCACGGGCGAGGACGGCTCGTTCGCGTTCCGCGGGCTGCGCGCGGGCCGCTACACGTTGCGCACGGGCGCGGAAGGCGAGCTGGGCGGCACGGTCTCGGACACGATCACTCTGGAGGACGGCGAGGAGCGCACGGGCATCGAGCTCCAGCTCGCGCGCGCCGGCAGCATCACGGGCACCGTGCGCGATGCCGGCGGCACGCCCGCCGCCGAAGTCGACGTGTACGTCCGCGACGCCGCCGGAAGGCTCCTGTCGCCTTTCCCGCGCGCGACGACCGACGCGCTCGGCCGCTTCACCTACGCAGGTGTCGCGCCCGGCCGCGTCACGGTCAGTGCACGCGGCGCGGACGCGGCCTCCGGCGACGGCGAACCGGTGGAGGTGCACGCGGACCAGACGGCGGAGGTCGAGCTCGTCCTCGAGCCTGCGACGACGCTCGAGATCACCGTGCGCGACGCCGAGGGCACCGATCTGCGCGCCGGCGTATCGGTGACCGACCGCGACGGGCACGAGATGACCGGCATGCTGTCGCGCGACTTCTTCGACAAGACGCTCACCGAGGGCGTGTCGACGCGCATCCTGCGCGTGGGGCCGCTCGCTCCAGGCCGCTACACCATCCTCGCGACGACGCCGGACGGGCGCTCGAAGAAGAAACGCGTGACGGTCAAGGGTTCGAAACCGATGATGCAAGTGCGCTTGAAGGTGAAGGGATGAACCGAACCGCCGCGGCTCTGCTCCTGATCGTCCTCGCGCTCGCAGCGGGCGCGTACTGGATCGCCGCCGGCACGGGCGTGAGGGAGTCCGAAGACGCGCTCCTCGCGGGCGAGCAGAAGACGCTCACCCCGGGCGAGGCGCCTCCCGCCGATCTCGCACGGCTCCCCGCGCGCCAAGAGGACCCGGATCCAGGGCGAGCGGACCCGACTTCGCCGGCCGAGGAGCGCGCGCAGCCGGAGTCGACCGAGCGTCGTCGCGCGGTGCCCGGCGAGAAGCTGCACGCGCTGCGGTTTCGGCTCGAGGACGATCGCGGCGAGCCGATCCAGAACGCGCGCCTCTCCTTCGGCAACCGCGAAGGCGAGGCCGAGGTGCGCGAGATCGTTCGTTGCCGTGGCGACTACCGCCTGACCGAGCTCGCGGCGGGCGAGTACGTCGTCCGCGTCGAGGCCTACGACCACGACGCGGACGCCGAGCCGGCGACGCACGTGGTCCCCGGCAACGGCGAGCCGATCCTGTTGACCTTCGCGCGCCGCGGCTCGATCGACGGCCGCGTCGTCGACGAGGTCGGCCAGGGACTGCGCGAGTTGCGGATCGTCCTGGCGGCCGAGAAGGACACGTCCGACACGACCGACACGACCGAGAGCGCGGAAGAGGGCGCCTTCGCGTTCGCCTCGGTGCCGGCGGGACCGGTGACGCTGCGCGTGTCCAACGGTTTCGTGTCGGCGGAGGCCGAGCTCGTGCTCGAGCCGGGCGAGGCGCTCGAGGGCTACGAGCTGCGCCTCGAGGGCGGCGGCACAGTGCAAGGCGTCGTGCTCGACGCCGGCGGGCAACCCGTTCCGGGCGTCGACGTCCTGGTGACCGAGGGCGCCGAGATTCCGGGCAAGAGCAAGACCGACGAGGCCGGGGCCTTCCGCATCGGCCCGATCCCGCCGGGCACGTACCAGGTCGCGACGGTCCTGAAGGAGGACGCGGGCTCGAGCGTGTTCGATCAGCTGATCTCCGAGACGGTGACGGTCGCACGCGGCGAGGTGATCGATCTCGTCCTGCAACCGAAGCAGGCCGCGCCGATCCGCGTCGTCGGGACGGTCACCCTCGCCGGCGAGCCGCTCGACGACTGCACGGTGTACGCCTTCCGCGAGGACGAGAGCCTGCTGGAAGCGGTGCGGATGGGCCGCACCGACGAGGAGGGCGCGTACGAGCTCACCCTCGGCGGCGGTCCCGGCCCGTACCTGTTCCTCTTCGAGCCGAAGCAGAACAAGTCCAACAGGCCGACCGCTCCCCAACGCTTCGACATTCCCGACGCGAACGAGGTGCGCATCGATCTGGCCGTCCCAGCGGGCGCCATCGCCGGAACCGTGTTCGGCACGGACGGCGAACCGCGCGGCGGCGTCAAGATCGTCGCTGTGCCGAGCGACGGCTACATGGACATCCAGCTGCCCGACGCGAACCGAGGCATCGTCGCGACGAGCAAGGGCGGGTTCCGGATCCCGTTCCTCGTGCCGGGCGACTACGTCTTGCGCGCACACGCGATCGATGGCTCACCCGCGTCGTGGGAGCCCCTCGACGGCGTGCGCGTGAGCGTCGACGAGGTGACGAGCGGCGTCGAGCTACACGCTAGCGCCGGGGGCACGGTGCGCGGCGTCGTCGCCGGACCGGGCGGCCCCGTGCCCGGAGCGACGGTGTACGTACGCGGAGCGGACAAGAGGCTCCTGTTCCTGAGCGGCGCGGTCACCGATGCGTCGGGCGAATTCGAGATCGCGGGCGTCGGCGAGGGCGACGTGAGCGTCTCGGCGCGCGCGGACGGCCTCGCCTCCGCCGAGAGCGAGGCGAAGCGGGTCGACGCGGGCCGCGAGACGAGCTTCCGCGTGCGGCTGCGGCCCGGGAGCCTCTTGACCGTCGTGGCGAACGAGTCCTGCGCGATCCACGTCCTCGATGCGAAGGGCCGGGACGTCACCGCGGTGATGACCGCGGCGCGCGCGAAGGGCAACTTTCAGGACCCGCTGTCGACGACCACGAAGACGGTCGGACCGCTGCCGGCCGGGGAGTACGAGGCGGTCGCGACGACGCGCGCGGGGAAGCGCACCGCGCGCAGGGTGAAGGTCAATGGCAAGCGAGACGCGACAGTCGAGCTCGAGCTGTAGCGTCGCGGCACCGTACTAACCGATTCGCACCGCTTTCAGGAACTCCTGGAAGTCCCCTGGCGCATCCACCTCGAACCGCAGCCGCTCCCCGCTCACCGGGTGGGTGAACGCGATCGACGCCGCGTGCAGGAGCTGGCGGCGGACCTTGACCTTCAGCGGCGGTACGCCGCGCGTGTACAGCCGGTCACCGACGATCGGCAGCTCGGCCGCCGCGAGGTGGACGCGAATCTGGTGCGTGCGCCCGGTCTTGGGGAAGGCCTCGATGATCGCGAAGCCCGCGAGCCGCTCGCGCACCTCGTAGTAGGTCACGGCCTCGCGCCCGTCGGCCGCCACGCGGAAGCGCTCGGGGTGACGCTCGTCGCGGCCGACGGGCTTCTCGATCCAGTCGCTGTCGAAGCGTGGGTCGCCGTAGACGACGGCCAAATAGGTCTTCTCAACGGTCCGCTCGCGGAACTGCGCCTGCAGCCCCTCGAGCGCCTCGGCGGTGCGGGCGACGAGCATCACCCCGCTCGTGAGCCGGTCGAGGCGGTGCACGATGCCGGGTCGGTCCTCGCCGGGCAGGTCGCCGTAGCGCTCGACGGCGAGCTCGGCGACGCTCTTCTGCTGGTGCGGGGCGTTGGCGTGCGAGAGCAGGCCGGCGGGCTTGTCGATGACGACGACGTGCTCGTCCTCGTGGATCACGCGCAGGGCGACGATTTCCTCGCCGCTGGGGCTCTTGGCGTGGGGCGTGTCGGGCAGCTCGAGCTCCAGGTCGTCCCCCGCCTGGACCACGAGATTCGCCCGCTCGGCGACGTCCCCCGCCACCCGCACGCCCCCGGCGGTGATCAGCGGCTTGAGGCGGGTCCGCGACCAGCCCGGGAGCAGCCGCGCCAGGGCGACGTCGAGTCGCGCTCCGTCGAGCTCGGCGGGAACCGTGACCTTCATGCCCAAGAGGCTACACGAGTCGCCTTCAACCGCCCCTCCCGGATTGGTACAAGACCCCGATGGACGGACTTCAACCCCGCGTACTGCTCGTCGACGACGAGCTGGGAACGATCGAGCTGATGGGCGCCATCCTCGGGCGCCAGGGCTTCCGTGTGACCCTCGCCCGCTCCTCGGCGGAGGCGATCCGCGAGCTCACCGCGGGCACGTTCGACGCCGTGGTCACCGACGTCGTCTTCGATGGCCGGGCCGAGGGGGGCGAAGTGCTCGCCGCGTGCCGGGACCTGCACCCGACGACCGTCGTGATCCTGATGACGGGCTACCCCAAGATCGAGGGGGCGGTCTCGGCGATCCAGGGCGGGGCGGTCGACTACCTGCAGAAGCCCGTCGATCCCGTCGTCCTGGCCGCGACGATCCACCGCGCGGTCCGCGAACGGGCGATGGCCAGCGAGGGGCTCGCGTTCCAGGAGCTCGTCGACATTCTCTCCGACCTCGTCGCGCAGACGATCGAGCGCGTCGACCCCTACACCGCGGGGCACGGCGAGCGCACGCGCAGGTACTGCCGCCAGATCGCGCAGGACCTCGGGATCGATTCACGCACGACCGAACGGCTCGAGCTGGCCGCAATCGCCCACGACTACGGCAAGATCTACCTCGACGACCTGACGTTCTTGACGAAGAAGGGCCCGCTCACACCCGCTGAATACAAAGAAGTGCAGCGCCACCCCGCGGTCGGCGCGGAGCGTCTCGGCAGCCACGCGCAGCTCGAGGAGGTGTGCCAGTTCGTGGCCGAGCACCACGAGCGCTGGGACGGCACGGGGTACCCGCACCGGCTGAAGGGCGAGGAGATCTCAGCCGCCGGGCGGGTCCTCGGCGTGGTCGAGGTCTTCGATTCGCTCTCGACCAGGCGCTCCTACAAGGACCCCTGGGGGCTCGAGAAGACGATGGAGTTCTTCGAGGCCCAGTCCGGCCGCAGCTTCGATCCGGGCGTGATCGACGTCTTCCTGAAGCTGATGGAAGACCACGGCGAGGAGTGGATCACCGCGCCCCAGCGCGACCTCGAGGCGGCCGGGATCGTCCCCGAGGGAGTCTCGCAGCAGAACTGACGGAACCGTCACGAGCGGTTCCGGGCCCCTCTGCGTACAGCCTGACGCGCCAGCCGGGAGGCACGCGGGGGGGGTCTGCACGGCCCCCTGCGGCCCAATGCTCGAGGCTTGCGCGCCCGGGCGTATTGCACCGCTTGGGGTCGTGGGTATCCTCTGCGCCTCGAAAAGTTCGGAAACGCCCCCCGATTCGCGGACTACATGCGGCGTCTTTGCGCCCGTCTCCGAGGAACCCGCCATGCGACCGACCCTGCGCCCCCTTCTTCTTGCCCTACCGTTCGCCGCCGCCGTCTCGGCCGCGACACCCGTCCTCGCCCAGGCCACGGGCAAGGCGGTCACGCCCCCCCCGGGCATGGTCGAGGTCGACGGCGGACGCACCTTCGTCGGAAGCGACGTCAAGGAGATCACGGCCCTCGTCACGGCCTCGCCGAGCTTGGTGAGCCTGATCCGCGCGCTCGACGCCGAGACGCCCCAGAACCGCCTAGAGGTCCCGACGTTCTTCATGAACGTCAACGAGCTGACCAACGAGCAGTACAAGCCGTTCGTCGAGGCGACCGGCCACCGCCCCCCGTTCGACTGGGGTCGCGAAGCGATCGACGCGGCGGCCCGCGCATTCCTGGAGGAGCAGGGCAAGGCGCGCCTTGAGGCCCAAGCCGCGGGCAAGCCCATCGGCCCGCGCAAGGAATTCGACAAGGAGAAATGGTGGTCGGAGAACTGGCGCCAATCCGAGTGGAAGATGCCCGAAGCCGACGCCCTGCGCCCGGTGACCTACGTCGACTACTCCGACGCCCTCGCCTACTGCCGCTGGGCCGGTCTGCGTCTGCCGACCGAGACCGAGTTCCAGCGCGCGTGCCGCGCGGACAGCAAGAACTCGTTCCCCTGGGGCGAGGAGTGGGACGACAAGAGATTCGCCAACACGAGCGAGATGAAGGGGCGCAAGCAGACGATGCCGGTCGGCTCCTTCCCCGCCGGAGCCAGCGACTACGGGATCTTCGATCTTTCGGGCAACGTCTGGGAGTGGACCTCGAGCCCCTACGTCGCGCACACCAAGTTCAAGAAGAACAAGTACTCGTTCGGCAAGGGCGCCGCGAAGATCAAGAAGGAGCCCGAGCCGACCTGGGACGCCAACCAACGCGTCGCGAAAAGCGGATCCTGGCAGAACCCGCGCGTCGCCGCGCGCGTCACCGCGCGCCGTCCCTGTGACCGCACGCAGATGACTAACGCGATGGGCTTTCGGCCGGTCGCCTCGTCGGGCCTGATCGGCGTCGACGTCGCCAGGGCGATCTTCACGGCCGAGATTCAGAACTCGGACGCACGCGGAGAAGGCGTGGTCTACGCGCCCAACAAAACCGTCGCGATGCACAAGTGGGAGATGAGCGAGTCGGCCTTCGACGGCCCGCCCGCCGGCTACCAGATCATCACTGGCTACGAGTACATGGCCTTCGTCCCGATCGACCAGATGCCGGACAGCCAAGACGTGACGTTCCGCAAGATGACGCTCGTCAACCCGGTTCAGCTCGGCTTCCTGTCGACGACCGAGAAGCTCGTCAATCCCGACCTCGCGCCCGGCACCTACATCATCGCGTTCCGCGCGGGCGGCAAGCCGGAGGTCCCCAAGGCCGAGGAAGACGAAGAGAAGAAGGACGAGGGCGAGGGCGAAGCGGAGGAGGTCCAAGAACCCGAAGTCGAGGACCCGTGGGCCGCGCTCATCGACATCAAGAAGGACAACCTCATCTTCCTCAACTCGACCACGGGCGAGTTCATCACCGCGATCGAGGCCCCGAAGATGTCCTTCGCGAAGGGCACCGGCGGCGGCAAGTTCTCCGACATCGAGAAAACGGAGTGGGAGAAGGACGCGGACGGCAACGACGTCCAGAAGATCGAGAGTTGGATGGTGCTCGAGTGCGGAATCCAGACCAAGATCCGCAACCGCTTGTGGCCCCTCAAGTTCGAGTTCATGCCCGCCCCGGGCACGACGTCGAAGAGCTGGGCGCGCTGATCCCGGCCTCGGGTTCTCTCAACGACCGCGCGAGCGGCCCCCACACGCTGAACGCGTGCGGGGGCCGCTCGCATTCGGAGAAACCCGGTAACGCCCCGGGTCCCCGCCACAATAGACGTGAGATGGAGCACCACCATCAACGCCGCCTCTTCCTGCGCTACCGCGAGCAGCGCGACTACGATGCCCTGACCGAGCTGTTCGACCAGACGGCGCCCTCCTTGATGGCGCTCGCCGTGCACCTGACGCGCGACGTGCCCTCGGCGCAGGACCTCGTCCAGGCAACGTTCCTGACCGCGATCGAGCGCAACGCGACCTTCGACGCGCAGCGCGAGATCTACCCGTGGTTGGCCGGGATCCTCGTGAACCAGGCGCGGCAAGAACGGCGCCAGCGTGACCGCCTGCTCGAGGCCGACCGTCTGGTCGAACGGGCGGGCGAGCACGACCCGGCGCACGTCGCCCGCGGCGTCGAGGTCGCGGAGGCCACACGCCGCGCGCTCGAGGAGCTGCCGGAGATCTACCGGAACGTGCTCGTCCCCTACCTGGAGCACGCCCGCGCGCCGCACTCGATCGCGGCCGAGCTCGAGCTCGCCCCGGGCACCGTGCGCGTACGCATCCACCGCGGACTCGAAATGCTGCGCGGTGCGCTGCCGGCGAGCTTCGGCGCGGCGAGCCTCGCGGCCTCGACCCAGCTCGCGGGCGTCCGCCGCCAGATCCTCAAGAGCGCCCGACGCGCCGGTGGCGCCCCCGCGGCGTCGGGACTGTTCGGTCTGCAGCTCGCCGGAGCCGCGGCCGCCGTCCTTTTCGTCGGCGCGGGTGGGTTCGGGTTGGGCGTGGCTGTCAAGCGCACGCGCGGCGCGCTCGCCCTCGATGCGCTCGAGCCCGCCGCGGCGCTCCGCGAAACGCTGGTGACGACACCCACCAGCGCTGCGACCACCACGGGCGGCTCCGTTCGAGCCGTCGCCTCGACCGCGGTCGCCGCCACCGAGCAGGACACGCCCGCGGACGAGACGGCGCCCGCCCCCTACCCGGCAACCTTCGCCCGTCCGGCGGGGCCGCCGACGACGGCGCCCCCGGGCATGATCGAGATCCCCGGCGGGCGCACCTACGTCGGCAGCGAGGTCGAGGACATCGCGGCACTCGTGGAGGCGACTCCGGGCCTGATCTCGCTCGTGCGAGCGCTCGACGCCGAGACGCCGCAGACGCGCGTCGTCGTCGACACGTTCTTCCTCGCTCCCTGCGAGCTGACCAACGAGCAGTACGAGGAGTTCGTGCGCGCGACCGGACACCGGCCGCCGCTGCACTGGGGCGACGCCGCGACCGACGCGGCGTTGCGCGTGTTCCTCGCAGAGGAGGGCAAACGACGCGCAGACGCACAGAAGGCCGGCTTCCCCATCCCACCGCGCAGGAAGTTCGACCAGGAGAGGTGGTGGTCGAGGAACTGGCGCGAGTCCAAATGGGAAATGCCGGAAGCCGACGCTCTGCGGCCAGTGATCCAGGTCGACTACGCCGACGCGCTCGCCTACTGCCGCTGGGCGGGGCTGCGCTTGCCAGCCGAGGGCGAGTTCCAACGCGCGGCGCGCGGCATGACGCGCAACGCCTACCCGTGGGGACCGGATTGGCAGAGTGGCGAGCTCGCCAACACGAGCGAGATCTTCGGAGGGGAGCTGCTCGCGGTCGGCTCGTTCCCGCGCGGCGCGAGCCCCTACGGCATCCTCGACCTCGCCGGCAACGTCTGGGAGTGGACGGCGAGTCCCTACGTGGCGTATCCGCGGTTCAGTCCGAACGAGTACACGGCGGGCGAAGTGACGCGCACGCCCGAGCCGACCTGGGAAGCGAAGCAACGCGTCGCGGTGGGCGGCTCGTGGCAGAACCCGAGCGTCGCCGCGCGCGTGACCGCGCGCCGGCCGTGTGACCTGACGCAGCGCTCGAACGCGATGGGCTTTCGCCCCGCCGCGACCCCGGTCGTCGGCTACGACCTCGCGCGCGCCATCGTGGACGAAGACGCGCGCGGCCTGGTCGGAACGCGCTACGCCCCCGCGGCGAGCGCCGCCCTCGACCGCTGGACGGCACGCGCCTCCGAGCACCCGGGGGCGCCCGCGGCCTACCGCGTCCTCACCGGCTACGAGCACCTCGTCTTCGTTCCGGTCGAGATGCCGGACAGCCAGGACGTGACGTTGCGCAAGATGGCGCGCTCGACCGAGCTGACGATCGGACTGCTCGCGACGAGCATCCCGCTGCTCGAGCCCAAGCTGGCGCCCGGGACGTACCGCGTCGTGTTCCAGACGCCCGAGCGCTCGCCCTACGATCTGCTGAGCTTCGTGGACGTGAAGAGCGGCGAGCCCGCCGCTTCCGCCCGCATCCCGCGTTCGTCCTTCGGCAAGGGTCCTGGGGGAGGGAAGTTCTGGCGTCGCGAGCGCCAAAACGAGGCCGGGGAGTTCGAGCCCTGGCTGCGACTCGAGTGCGGGATGCCGACGAGGATCCGCAATCGCGTCTGGCCGCTCGCGTTCGACGTCCGGCCGGATCCGGCCGCCTTCGCGGGCAGCTGGCGCGGCTGACGGCAGGTTTGCGGCGAAATCGACGTAACGCATCCCGGGCCTGGTGGAATAGAGCGGTGACATGAAGCACCGCCGCCTCCGCCGCCTCTTCCTGCGCTACCGCGAGCAGCGCGACTACGGCGCCCTGACCGAGCTCTTCGACGCGACAGCGCCGTCCCTGATGGCCCTGGGGAGCCACCTGGCGCACGACATCGCCTCCGCCGAGGATCTGGTCCAACAGACGTTCCTCGTCGCGATCGAGCGGGCGACGACCTTCGACGCGAAGCGCGAGATCTATCCCTGGCTGGCGGGGATCCTCGTCAACCTGGCGCGGCACGAGAGCCGGCGCGTGGACAAGAAGCTCCAGCCCGAGCGGCTGGCGGAGCGCACGGGCGAGCCCGATCCCGCCACCGTCGCGGGCGGCGTCGAGATGTCGGCGGCCCTGCGCGAGGCGCTCGCGGGTCTGCCGGAGAGCTACAAGAGCGTGCTCGTGCCCTACCTCGAGGAGGGCGCGCCGCCGCGCTCGATCGCGGCCAAGCTCGAGATCGCGCCGGGCACCGCGCGCGTGCGCATCCACCGCGGGCTCGAGATGCTGCGCAAGGCGCTGCCGGCCGGATTCGCCGCGGGCGGGTTCGCGGCGCTCCTGCCCCTCAAGGGCTTCGACTTCATGCGCGCGACGGTCCTGCAGCAGGCACGGATCTCGGGCGGGGTGGCCACGGCGACCGCGGGGGGAGCGGCCCTCGGCGTCCTGCAGCTCGCCGCGATCACGGCGGGGGTCGCGTTCGTGAGCGGGGGCGCTTGGACGATCGGCAGGATCGCCGCGCGCGGGGGTGGAGGGATCGAGCTCGATGCGCTCGAGCCCGTGGTCGAGGCGGTCGATCCGCCGAACCAGCCGCCGCCGGTCGACGAGCGCGAGGACCGGCCGCAGGTGCCGAACAAGCCTGTCCAGGGGGCCGCGCCGTCCACCGGCCCCGTGACGATGTGGACGCCGCCCGAGCCCAAGGAGGAGATCGAGCTACGCCGCAAAGAACCGTCGCCCATCGGCCTCCTGCAATGGGGTCTCCGCAGCGAGTGGGATGCGCCGCCGGGCCACGCCAAGGTCCGCGGTGGACGCAAGGTCATCGGTACGGACCTGCGCGACGTGCGCGAGCTGCTCGAGGGCCGGACGGACGGCGTCGCGCGCGTCGACGACCTCGCGGCCGAGACACCGCGGCATCACGTCGACCTCGAGGACTACTACATGATGCGGACGGAGGTCACGAACGAGCAGTTCGCGGCGTTCGTCATCGACACGCAACTGCGAGGTTTCGAGCAGGACAAAGCGCGCGAGAAGCTCGCCCGGATCGAGAAGAAGTACCACCTGCGGACTCCACGCGCGCTGGACCCGGTGACGAACGTCAGCTTCAAGTCTGCACAGGCATACGCGAAGTGGGCCGGCGTGCGGCTGCCGACCGAGCAGGAGTGGCAGGGTGCAGCGCGCGGCAAGAAGCCGCTCGCTTACCCTTGGGGCGACTCCTGGCGCGACGATCGAGCAGCGGTCGGCGACCACGCGTTCGGCAGGGGCGTCGTCCCGGTGGGCTCGTTCCTCGACGGCGCAACAGAGGAGGGGATCTACGACCTCGCGGGCAACGTCGAGGAGTGGACCTCGAGTCGCTACGTGCCCTACCCCAAGCACAAGGAGCGGCGCAGTTACCAGGTGGACCTCCAGGCGGGCGGCACGCGCAGCCTGAAGGCGAAGGCTGGTTTCGACCTGGGCAAGCGCGTCGTGGCCGGGGGCTCTTGGCGCAGCGAGCCGATCGACGCCCGTACGGCGGTGCGCCGGCCCGTTCGCATGACCGTGAAGACGGAGACGATCGGTTTCCGCACCGTAGCGTCCGAGGGCGCCGGTCGCGATGCCGCGCGGAACGCACTGGAGGCGGTCAGCACGGCAGACGCGGCGCTCGTGTTCGATATCGAGCAGATTCTCGCATTCGACCGCTGGAGCGTGCGGCGTCCTCCGGCGCAGTATGGCCCGGACGGGTACGAGGTGATCACGGGCTACGAGCACGTGACCTTCGTGCCGGCCAAAGAGCTCGACACGCGGGCGGACAAGCAGTTCCTGGGGCTGCTGACGACGAGCGAAAAGCTCGCCGCGCCCGACCTGGGCCCGGGCGTTTACCTCGTGCACCACGTCAAGAACAGCGAAGTCATCGTCTTCTCCGACGTGGAGACGGAGGACGAGGTCGGCACGCTGCGGCAGTTCGTCCTCACGGAGACGAGGAGGCGCAAAGGCGGTACGCTCATCCGTCACGGGCCAAAGCAGGGCCGTTTCGTCGAGCTGCGGTTCGAGGCCGTCCTCCCGTGTCGGGACAGGACGCACCGCGCCTTCGTCTTCGGGGTCCGTGGGCTCTACGGCTGGTCCTGGAGGAGGTCGACGCGCTAGCCAGAACCTAGACTGGCGCGCATGTCCCCCACCACGCGCCTGCCCGGCCTCGTCCTCACCGACCGCGAGTTCACGGTCCCCCTCGACCACGCCAAGCCCGACGGCGAGACGATCGCCATCTTCGGCCGCGAGGTCGTCAGCACGGACAACGAGCCGCGCGAGCTGCCGTGGCTCGTCTTCTTCCAGGGCGGGCCGGGCTTCGGCGCGCCGCGGCCGATGGATGCGAGCGGCTGGCTCGGTCGCGCACTGCAAGACCATCGCGTGCTGCTCCTCGACGAGCGCGGCACGGGACGCAGCACGCCCCAGAGTTTCCAGACGCTCGCGCGCATCGGCGACGCCGCGGCGCAGGCGCGGCACCTGACGCACTTCCGCACCGACTCGATCGTCCGTGACGCGGAGCTCGTGCGTCGCAAGCTGATCGGCGAACAGCCGTGGACGGTGCTCGGCCAGAGCTACGGCGGCTTCTGCGTTGTGCGCTACCTGTCGGCCGCTCCCGAGGGCCTGGCCGCGGCGCTCGTCACCGGCGGGCTGCCGGGGCTCGAGGCGACGTGCGACGACATCTACCGGCGCACGTACCCGCACGTGATCGAGAAGAACCGGCGCTACTACGAGCGCTATCCGGACGACGTCGACCACGTGAAGCGTATCGCCGAACGCATCGCCGAGGACGACGTGCGGCTACCGAACGGCGAGCGCCTGAGCGTGCGACGCTTCCAGCAGCTCGGCCTCCTGCTCGGCTTCTCCGACGGGTTCGAGCTGATGCACTACCTGCTCGAGGACGCGTTCGTCCCGGGCACGGACGAGCTCTCGTACACTTTCCTGCGCGGATTCGAGAACGCGCTGCACTTCGACACGAACCCGATCTTCTCGGTGCTGCACGAGGCGTGCTACACGCAAGGCTCCGCGTCGCGCTGGTCCGCCGAGCGGCTGCGGCCCGAGTTCGGCGAGTTCGAGCCGGGCTTCGGCGGCCCGCTCCACTTCACGGGCGAGATGATCTACCCGTGGATGTTCGAGGAGATCCGCGCGCTGCAGCCGCTCAGGGACACTGCGCACGAGCTCGCGGCGTGGGAGGGCTGGCCGGCCCTGTACGACCAGGACGCGCTCGCCCGGAGCGAAGTGCCGTGCGCCGCCGCGATCTATGCGAACGACATGTACGTCGACCGCGCATTCTCCGAGGAGACGGCAGCCCGCATCGGCGCTCTGCGCCCCTGGCTGACGGACGAGTACGAGCACAACGGACTGCGCGCCGACGGTGCGCGCGTGCTCGGTCGGCTGCTCGACATGGTCCACGGCCGCACCTGAGGGCGCCCCGCGTCAGCAGCCTTGCTCGGCGCCGGTCGCGCCGGCATGGTAATGTACGAGCCCGGGAGCCTCCCGAGCCTCGATCGACGGACGTTTCGTAGGAGTCGCCGATGGCCGCCTGGTCCAACAAGAAGCCGAATTGCGTCGTCACGTGGGGAACTCTGGCCGTCCTGGGCGAATCGACGCGCTCCTTCCCCACGTCGGGCGACGTGAAAGTGCGCAGGTTCACGTACTGGGTGCCCGACGAGGACATGCGCTCCACGCGTGCCCGCACCCTGGCCGTCCAGATGGACAACACGTTCCGCAACCTGTTCGACACGCGCTTCGAGGACGGAGTGCGCAAGACCAAGGCGATCGTCGCGATCACGGGGCTCTTGCTGGAGGGCGACAAGACGATGAACGACCTGGCGGAGCTGAACGACGACCTGTACCGCTTCCTCGGAGAGGGTGGATGAGCGCGATGCGAGCGATTGGCGCGGCACTCGCCGCCCTCACGTGTACGAGTGCCGGTCTCGGCCAAGGCCAGGTCGAGCTCATGGACGAGGGCGGCACGAGCGTCCGACTCCTGGAGTGGACGGTCGAGGACGGCGCGGCCGTTCTGCGTTGGCCCGACGGAACCGAGGTTGCGTTCGGCGAGCGCGAGAACGCATTCTGGACCGCGCCTTTCCCGACGGGGCGCCTACCCGACTGGGCGTTGGACGCCGACGAGCTCGCGGTGCGCATCGACGGCGTCGACGCGCGCATGCCAGCGGATGGGTTGTACGCCACGACGTTCCCCACCGCCGACGGCGTCCGCTGGGCGCTCGCCGACGCGGAGCTCTCCGCCCCCCTCCTACCGCCGGCCCCACTCACCCTGCGCGTGCCCGAGTCCATGGCCGAGCCTGGCGCCGAATCGGAGGCGACGACCGGGCCGAGCGCCGCCGACGAGCGGCCGCGCCCACTCGACGCGCTCACGCCGGCCGAGCGTCTCTTCGGCTCCTTGAGCCTCTTGGACCGCAGCGACCTGCACGCGAGCTTGGACGAGCCGCCCGATACGCGCGGGCTCGACTTGCTCGAGGCGCCCAACACGATCAACACGCCGCTCGCGCGGATGTTCGAATCGGGGCCGACGCTGCGCTTCCTGCAGGACGTCGAGTGGCGCTTCCAAACGTTCGAGCGCGACGGAGACTCGGGACTCGGCCTGGCCTTCGACTACTCCAAGACCAAGCCGCTCAGCATCAAGGATCTGGCGGACGGCCGGGGCGTCGAGGGCCATGCGCTCGATCTGCGCGCCGAGGGACACCTGGCGTTCGACAACGACATCAACCCCTCCGACTTCACCTCGTACTCGCTCGGCTTCGAGTACTTCCGTTCGACGGGCGGCGCGGTTCCCGCGCTCACGAAGGAGGAGAAGAGGCGCGCGCAACAACTGGTCCAGGAGGCGACGGAGTACGAGACCTGGGACGAGGTCGCGCGCAGCGGCGAGTGGCGTGAGTTCAAGGACCTCGCGCGGCGCGTGCTCTCGACGCAGGTGTATTGGGAGCTCGGCCTCAACGCCGCGCTCGAGGGGGATCAGGACATGACCGAGCGCAACTTCGTGCTCGGCGCGCACGCTGCGCTCGACGTGAAGGCCTGGAACGACCGCTCCAACGCCGCGCTCTTGAACCTCTTCGACTACCCAGCCGCGATCCTGCGGCTCTTGACCGGCTACGACGAGACGCTGCTGCCGCGCGGCAATACGATCCCGACGGTGCTAATCGGCCTCGACACGGTCTCACCCGACGGCGACACGCCGCGCGCGGAGGCCGGCGACTCGTCCAACTACGAGCGCGTGCGTCTCGAGCTCGCGTACAAGGCCCCGATCGGGATCGTCGACGGCAAGGAGTACGCGCTGACGGCGCTGTACCGCAAGTACTTCGAGCTCGACGCCTCCGATGACGTCAAGGGGGCCGGGCTCGATGAGTACCAGTACTTCACGCTGGGCCTGGAGACCAACGACGGGCTCTTCGCGACGTACTCGAACGGCCAGCTGCCGTTCGACGACGACGGCGGGGAGTTCTACGAGATCGGCTGGAAGTTCGGGTTCTAGCCCGGGCTATTCATGATGCATAGCTCCCCACCGTAACCGCCGGGCCTTGCATCTTTGTTGATGGGAAACAAGAGACGAGGCGTCTCACAGGTAGACGGACAGCAGGCCATGTCTCCGCCACCCGACGCGCTGGAGCCACGTGCGTGGCTCCGCGAGTGGAGGTGGTTCGCTCGCTCCTAGCTCGTCGAGGCGGAACTCGCGCCAGCCATCAAAGAACATGCCCGAGCAGAAGATGTCGATCGGGTCCGCCTCGAGTGGACGCTGTGTCTTCGCGTGGCTCTTGTGCTGGTCTGTGTTCTTGAGCACGTATTGGAGCGCGTATTGGAGCGCGTTGCGCACCTCGCGCGGCGTGCGCAGGATGCGGTCGAAGTAGCGGTCGGCGAAGAGCTTGCCCCTACGCCCCCACAACTTGTTCAGGGCCCGCGCGATGCGGATCGAGAGGCCTTGGATGCCGCGCGAGAGGCTCGTGCGGTCCTTGGCTTCCACGATGAAGTGCAGGTGATTGCCCTGCACCGAGTAGTGGTTGAGACGGAATCCGTTCCGGTCGCAACCGGCCCGGAACGCCACCCGCAGAGCCTTGAAGGGCCGCTTCGTTCGCAGGCTCGGCAGCCCATCCTGGAGCTTCAGACCACGTGCACGGGATACCGTGACGCGAGCGCTTCACGCTTCAGGTGCGACACACCCGAATCCGCACTACGCGGCCGACCGACGCGGTGTCCTTCACGGCGCTTGAAAGCGAACGTCAACTGCGGATCGAGGTGGCGGCCTTTGGGCCTCTTCCTCTTGGTGAGCTTCGCCGTCCTCCGGGTCATGAGACAATTATGGCACTATTCTGAGTGAAGTCAACCCTTGATGCGATCTCTCTTTCCGCAGATGTGCACGACATTCGAAACCCGACTCGGATGCGGTGGCGTGAGCCGTTGCCGATGCAGACCGACAGGGATGGTTGGCGGGAACGGCGCGCGTGCTTCATTTAGTGCCATAATTCGCCTCGCCCCAACCGAAGCGATCACCGTTCCCGCTCCCCCCGCCGTCCCCGCAGTGCAGCCCCTCATCGTCGGCGTCGCTCGCTCGCCCTCTGGGCGAGTGACGCCGACGATGAGGGGCTGCACTGTGGGGACGGCCCCCGTGGTTGTTGCTCCGATTCCGAGGCCGAGCTTCGTGAACGAGGCTTCCAACTCCGGATCGGAGCAGAACTACGGAGGCCGGCCCCGCCGCTCTGCCC
>JAAELL010000059.1 GCA_024226735.1 bacterium
CGCACGGAAATCACGGGCAAGTGCACGCCACGTCCCGCCGAACGAATCTACGTCGTCGCCGTCGTGTCACCTCGCCCGAACTCGACGTCCGATCCGGCTCGAAACTGTCGAAGATTGCCCGGCGCATGTGCGGAACGAGAGGCGGCCCGCCGATCTTGCTGTCGGCCCATTCAGTGCCGCAATTCACCTCGGCCGATCCAGCATCATCGGCCCCGCTCGCTCGCCCCCTGGGCGAGTGACGCCGCCGACGAGTGACTGGACCGTGACCGCGACAACTCCGCCACCGCACGCTCCGGACAAATCCTCCTCACCGCCCGATCGACGCTCCAATCGACCGGGTCGGTCGACTCGACGAACACCGGCGTGCACGCGTAGTCGACGATCCCCTCCGGCGCGAGGAACAACTCGAGCGCCCGAAACCCTTGCCCCCCCAGACCGCCGAAACAGACCAACGCCTCGTCGAGGTAACCGACCGAGTGCCCGCCCGTCAGCGCGGGCGACACACCCGCGGCGAGAATCAAATCGACGTGTCCCGACGCGGCCAGGTACCGCACGGACTCGGGCCGCATGTGGCCGCCGACGATGACGAGATCGAAGTCGCCTTGACGCGCCTCGATCGCCTTCACGACCGAGCTCGGATCGCTCGGAAACTCGACGCCCTCGAAGCGATGTTCCTCGGGGTCGTGCAGGCCGCCGAAGTCGAGGTGCTCGGCGTAGCCGAAGAAGCCAACGCGTAGGAGCCCTCCGCGGCCGTCGTCCAACTCACTCGCAATCGGCTCGCCCCACGGCTCGTTCCCGTCGATCGACAGATCGATCGCGGACTTCGGCGTCGCGATCGACTCCAGGCCGCGGAGACCGGGCGCGGGGTACTGGTCCTCCGCGTGCGGCACGATCGCGGTGTACTCGGTCAGCTCGTTCGCGACCAGCATCGCGGTGTTGAGCGCACTGTCCCCCACCGCACCGTTCGCACCGACCAGACGCTTGTAGAGGCCTCCGAGCTCGTAGATCAGCGTCGGCATGTTGCCGCGCCACTCGGCGAGCTTCGAAGCACGCTGCGGCGCCCCACCGGCCTCGATGCGGCATCCACAGCCGTAGAGCGCGCCTCCCAGGTCGGCGGTGATCAGCACCTGGATGCGGCGCGTCGCGCCGCCACGCGGTCGATCGGGATCACGCTCGACCGGGAGGCGCCAGCGGTCGACGAACGAAGGTGCCTCGAGCCGCGGCTGCTCCCTGGGGCCCAGTCCGAGCATCGGCAGCGGACCACGCAGGATCGAGGCGAGAGTCTCACCCTCCCCGCGCGTGAGCACGCGCTCGTGCACGTAGACCGCACCCGCCAACCGCCGTCGAATGCGCGCCCCACGCTCGGTCGCGGGCTCCGAGAACGCGAGGTGGAGGTGGTCGAACCAACGCGCCTCCAAGGAAGCGGCCCACGGGCGTCGCACGAAGCCGCACTCGACGGGGAGGCGGTGAGCGAGGTACTCGACGACCCCTAGCGGAACGATCATCCGCGGATCAGTCGCGCGGTCGAGGTCTCGGAACCGGTGCCCCCAGAACATCGGGACGACACGACGCAAGAAGCGGCGCAGGCTGCCGTAGTCCGATCCGCGCAAGTCGAGTGCGACGACGTGTTCCTCGGTCTCGAGCGCAGTCGGGACCTCGCTGTCCGAGGGCGGCAGGAGGAGAACTTCGAAGCGTCTCCAGGGCGGTCCGAGGTCGCGCTCGAGGCGCTGCACGAGCACGTCGAGGTCCTCGGCTCGCTGGTCGTCGAACACGCCACGCAGGTGCACGGCCCCGTGCGCTCCGAGCGCGCGCTCGCGCGGCTCGCACGGGCCGGCCACCAGCACCTCGCGCCGCCACGCGAGAGCCTCGCGCGGACCGCCTCGCCAGGGCTCGCCCGCGAGCGCCACCCAGCCGTCCGGCAGCGCCACGTCCAAGTCGACGCGCGCACGTGGATGGGGCCGCAGGACGAGCGCGTCGAGCGGCAGGGCGCACCCGGCGCCGCCGACGTGCCCCAGGACATGCTCGCCGAGCTCGCCCCAGCCGAGCGTGCCGCTCGGAAAACGGACGCTGTACGAGACCGTCACGGGGAGCTCGTCCGGCGGCGTGAGCGTCAGAGCGTTCGCTCCGCCCGCGCGGTCGTAGTCGATGGGGCGGTCATCGGCGCCGCGCACGACGATGTCGTCGTACACCACTTCGGCCGGGCCGAAGGGTGCGCTCAATCGCAGCTCGCGACCGCGGTGCCCATGCAGGGTCAAGTGCATCGCCACGGCGCGAGACTGCGCTCGAGTGAGGTCGACTCGGACCGAGAGCGTCAGCTCTCCAGTGCGTGCGCACCACCAGGTCATGACGAGAGAGAACATCAGTAGCGTCGGTAGTAAGCGCATTGAGTCGACCTCGTGCCGAGTTACTGGATCGTGCAGAACCCGTTGCCGAACGCGTCCGCGAACTGGACGCAGTTGGTCACGGCCGCACCGTCGCACCAGGTGCTGTTGACGCACGCGGTGTGCTTGTAGACGCCAACCTGGTCGAACCCCGGCGGCGGAGTGTCGGCGGACGAGTAGGAGCTCGAAGGTGCCGCCAGGCTCGAGACGGCGAGAAGGGTAACGGCCAGGAGAGAGGGGCTCAGGGACGAGAGGTTCGAAAGCTTCATAGTCGATAATCCACTGATTGGTTGAGTACACCTCCCCCCCGCCGCGTCTCGAGACGCGTTTCCGAAGGGAAGCGTTCGGGTCGTCAGCGCGCCGCGGAAGCGGTGCGCCAGGGCAGGTTCGGCAGCCTCAACTCGGCCACAGCGTTCTCGTTCACGGTGACGGTGTGCGCCGGCGTGCGCTCACCGTCAATGAGCGGAACGACCTCGTACGCGCCGGGCGCGAGAGACTGGAACACGGCGACGCCGTTCGTATCGAAGCTCGCGACGTCGACGCAGGCATGTTCGCGATGGACTTCGACTAGCGTCAGCGCGGGGTAGAGAGCGTCACCTCGCAACTTCACCTCGAGGCGGCACGCGGGAACGAGCGGGATCGGCTCGACGGTCGTCGCGCCTTCGCCCACCGTGACGGGCACGGGCTCCACGCGCAGGTGCGCCGAACTCTCGACCTCGAGCCAGTACTCGCCGGCGGGCACGTGCTCGAACACGAGCGCGCCGTTCGCATCGGCGGAGGCGACGACCTGGTTGGTGTGCACGACGTGAGGGGTCGCGCCAACTCCACTCGAAACCGTCACCGCTCCCGGTGCTTTCGAGCTTCGCGGCGCCAGGCGCGCCCGAACGTTCGCGAGCGAAGCGCTGCCGCCCGACTGCACCCAGCCCTGAACGCGACCGTCGGCCAGCTCGAGCTCGAACGCGTTGCCGCCCTGACCGATCGCGACCCTGCGCGTCGTCGCTGGCGAGCCGATCCCGGCGCGTGCGTACAGTACGTAGCGCCCCGGCTCCGGCGCGATCAGGTCGACAAAGCCATCCGCGTCGCTCCGCACGCACCCGCTCAGGCTCATCAGGTGCCGCGTCAGGTGCCGTTCACGCGCCAAGCCGACCCAGACTCCGGCGTGCTCGGACGCGGCGTGGGCGATGCGCACCCGAACCATCGGTAGCTCGGTTTCGAGCGCGATCGAGCGCCTGCGCTCCGGCGCGACGCGTACGGCGTCCATGAGCACACCGGTAAGGGTCGGCTGGAGCGGACCCGGCTGGTCCGGGGTCACGATCTCGGGCGAGTAGCGCCCAGGCTCGAGCTCGTCCCAGGCGACCCTTCCACGCCGGTCCGTATAGCGCATCCCGACCGCCAGATCGCCCACATCCGACCAGAGACGCACGCGCATGCGGCGCAGAGGCTCGCCCTGCGGCCCCGAGAGCGCGAGGATCAGAGCGCCGCTCCGCGCTCCACCCGCGGAGGATGACGACTCCCGTCGCTCTCGTTCCGCCGGCGACTGCTGCATCTGCAGCGTGACGTCGCGTACGTCGGAACCGGCGACGGTGACGAGGGCGACGTTGGACCGCGACGCTCCGGCGATCGCGGCGACGCGGTAGACGCCGTCCGCCCCGCGCAGCTCGAACGCTCCCTCGCCGTCGGTCCACGCGATGTCGAGCGCCTCCGCAGCACCGTTCCACGCACCGGGAAGCGTGTCCCCCTCTGTCGTGCGCGGCAAAAGCACGACGCGCACCCGGCGCAGAACCATTCCTTGGGCGTCCACCGCCCAGCCGCGGATCGAGCGCGCGGGACGGAGAACGAGCGTCCCCAGATCGACGAGCTCGCCCGGAGCGAGCGCCTCGACCCACTCGGCTTCGGTCGCGAACCGATCGCCACCGGCCAGTACGCACGAGCGCTTCCCGATAGGCATCGAACAGGTCGCCGCTCCGTCCGCCCCGGCCGTGGCGATCGCTACGGGCGCGCCGTCCTGCATCCAGGTGACACGCACGCCGCCCGCGGGGTTGCCGCGCCTATCGAACAAGCGCACACGCGTCTCACCGAGCAAGGAGTCGTCTGCGTCATCTTCGCCGTCGCCGATGGGCACGAAGGGCGGCGCCTCGCCATGGCGCGGGGGCTGGCCCGAGAACCGCTCCTCGGAGTTCTCCACGGCAAAGGCCGCCGCGATCGCGAGCGGTGCCATCACGTTCAGCCGAGTCTGGCGGAACTTGTCGGTCCAGTGCTGTTCGCCCGTGCGCGCGGTCGGCTCGGAGAGCTCCCCCAGCGCGTCCTTCTCCGAGCAAGTCGCTTGTTCGTCGGTGTGTTCCATCCCCCGCTTGAGCGCACGCGCCGGCTTGGATTCACACTTCTTCTCGGTTTCTTGAACACGCTCGCCGTTCTTGGACACGAGCTCCCGTTCCAAAGGTCCCGGCTCCTGCAGCGGCGGCTCCGCGCCACGCTGGGACGAGTTGGCGCCGGCCGACCGGGCGACGGGCTTCTCCACGACCGCCACGTCGTCGACGACGCTGAAAGCGCTCATCGAGCGCGCAACCACCTGCAGCGCCTCGTCGAGCTTCCCGCTCGTCTCGGCCGCCAGCACCGCGATCAGGAACACGAACAGCCAGAGCCCCGCCAGCTCGAGGAGCGTCCTGCGCAGCTCGCCACCGTGCCAGCGGCGCCAGTGGCGGACGTGGGCGCGACGTCCGCGCCCGCGCGTGATCGACACGGGCCGTGCGCGCTGCAGCGAGCGCAGGTCGCGCGCCATCTCCGCCGCGGACGCGTAGCGTTCTCCGGGATCGGGCTCGAGTGCATGCATGCACACGTCCTCGACAGCCCGCGGCAGCTCCGGGGCGCGCTCGCGGGGCGCGAGGTAGCGCCCGCCACGAACGGCCTCGTCGGAGGTGCTCGTGCACGAGCGCCCGTGCGGCATCGTGAGCGTCAGCAGCTCGTACAGGATCACGCCGAGGGCGTACACGTCGGAGCGCGGACTGACGCGTTCGGGATCACCGTCGACCTGTTCGGGCGACATGTACCCGGGCGTTCCGATCTGCTGCCCCGGACGCGAGAGACGCATCGAGCGCGGTTCGCTCAGATCGATCCCCAGACCGAAGTCGAGCACGATCGGGGCGCCGGCGCTCGAGACGATGATGTTGCCGGGCTTCAGATCGCGGTGAACGATCTCGAGCGCGTGGGCGGCGGCGACCGCGTCGGCGACCTGCTCGGTGAGCCACAGGATCGGCACGAGGCTCGGATCTCCTTCGGGGTCCCGTGGACCCGCGTAGCGAACGAGACGCGCACGGGCACGCGCGAGCGTCCACCCCTCGCGATGACGCAGACTGGCGCGCCGTACGTGCGTGAGCAGCGTCTCGCCGGGAATGAACGGCATGACCACGTAGTCGGCCTCGCGCTTCTCGATGAAGTCGACGATCTGGCACAGGCCGGGGTGGGAGAGCTGCCGCAGGAGCCGCACTTCGCGCCGGAAGCGGTGCACGTCCACGTCGCGTGCAAGCCGTTTGCTCGAGAGAGCCTTGATCGCCACGGGCCGCGCGGTGCGCTCGTCGACCCCCTCGTACACGATGCCCTGTCCGCCCTCGCCGACCTTGCGCAGGACCCGATAGGGTCCGACGGACCAACCCATCCGCGGGTCCTCGCTTCTCGCCCGGCGCCGCATCTCGCGCGCGAACTCCCCGGCACGCTCGATCTCTCGCCGATGCCAATCACCGGCCGCCGCAGTCCACGTTCCACCTACGTCCCCCACGTTGCCCTCCTCACGCAGGCCCAGACCACGACGACGGTCGTTCCACTCGTGGCTCGAGCAACCTCATCGCCCGTCGCCGCAACATGTACGCCGCACCTGGGGACTTCCCTAGACGCCGCGCCACCTCCTCCATGGGTCGCTGCTCGATGTCGAACATGCGCAGGACGGTGCCGTGCTCGGGCGGCAACTTCGCGATTGCTGCACGCAAGCGCGTACAGCGCTCTTCGCGCGCAAAGTCGCGACTCGCCGTCCGCGAAACGACCGCGAAGCGTCCGAGCAACGACCACGAGCTGCGCGAGGACGGCTGCACGCGCCTCTGGTACCCACCGCGCCGCTCGGCGCGCAACATGCGGATCGCCGAGCAGAGGTTGTGCTTCGCGAGGGAACAGAGCCACGCGCGAAACCCCGCCTCGGAACTCGCCACGAAACGACCGAAGTCGGCCATGACGTCACAATACGTCTGCTGCATCACGTCCTCGGCAGAGAGGACACCCCGCAAGTCACGCGGGACCTTGATGCGACTCATCACGGTCGGGCCGTGTCGCTGAAGCAGGGCTTGCAAGGCTCGCTCGTTCCCCGCCACGGCCAGATCCAGGAGATCGCGCTCCTTCATCCGACACCTTCTCTCTCGTTTCCGGAGTCTCGCCCCGGAGCCCGCAACGACTAGGACTCGATCGGCGGGAGGATTGTTCCGCTCGCTATCCGATTCATTCGACACATGGGGACATACGAGGTAACGCCCGATCTTCTTTCAGCTCGGTCTACCGACACCGCCGGGCGAGCTACCCGACCCGTACGTCGGTGCGCGGGATTCGACGTCCCATTCGACCCCCAGGACCCGTGCGGCCCCACGACTCCCGCGTCACCGAGCATGAGTCCTCCCCCGCTTCCGGTTCACCTGAACGAGCTCCTCGAGCACGCAGACTGGCTCGCGCGTCCTCGTCCGGCACGCCCTGGGGACTGGCGACGCGGATCGGCATGCGCCCGATGCCCATCGCGCCGGCACCGATGCACAAGATGCCGTTGCCGACCGGCACCTGCGCACGCTCCGGTCCAACCATGAACAGGCCGAACTGCCCGGCGGGTACCTTGCCGCCCTCCTCGTTGTCGGGGGCCAAGAGAGCGAACAGCTCGCCGTCGAGCACGGTCAACGCCTGCGCGCGGCCGCTCGGGAAGAACGTGCCGGCGCCTGGCCGGCCGCCAACGATGCGATGGGGAGAAAGAAGTATCGATGCATGCAGAGCCCTCCACGGGCTTCGTCCTCGGCCCGAGAGAAACGGGGTCATGGGTCGAGGCGCCCCCTTCGGCAAGGGCCAGGTCGGTCGAGGGGGGCGCGTGAACGGACACGGGGGGCCGCGACCCAGCCGCTCGCTCGACGCAGCCCAAGAAAGGAACAGCGACGGCCAAGTGTTCGCAACGAGGTGAAAAAACTGCCGTTCGGCGAGCGTTCAACCCCTTGTCGGGGCCCGCCCTGGCCGGTTTCCGCAGATTGATGAAACATGGCAGCGGGGGAACACACCTGTAATCCGGATGGAAACGCAGCTGACAGCCAAGCAACTCCTGGCCGAGGACGATTGGATTCGCGGTCTCGCGCGCAGCCTGCTCCGCGACGAGGCCTTGGTCGACGATCTGGTCCAGGAGGGCTACATGGCCTTCCTCACCTCGCGCACCGAGATTCGCCAGTTCCGGCCGTGGATGAAGGGCACGCTGCGCAACATCGCCAAGCAGCTGCTGTTCCGGGAGCGGTTCACGGTCCACGAGGGGCTCGAATGGACCGTCGACGAGACCATCTCCGACCCAGAGCAGATCATGCACCGTGAGAGCGTTCGCACCGCTCTCGTCGAGCTGACCCTCGAGCTCGAGGAGCCGTACTCCAGCGTGATCATCGCGCACTACTTCCACGGCCACGAGCAGAAGCGGATCGCCAAGCAGCTGGGCCGGACCGAGAGTGCCGTCCGCACCCAGCTGATGCGGGCGCGCGAGAAGCTGCGCGAGAAGGCCAAGAAGCGCGGCATCGACGACCAGTCGCTGTGGTCGCACCTCCCGTGGCTCGTGGGTCTGCGTCCCAAGGTCGCGCCCGTGGCGGGCCCCGCCGCCCTCGGAACGGGCGTGCGCTCCGCGATCGGAATCGCGGTGGTCGGCGGCATCGCCGTGCTCGTCGTGTCCGCCTTTCGGCTCGAGGCCGCGGGTCGCGAGGTCGCCGCGGCCGTAGCGCCGGTCTCGACCCCGGACCCGGACGGCTCCCCGGACCTGGCCGAGACGGGCGCGCCGTCGCTCACGCGCGAAGGATCCGCACCCAACCGTCCAACCGAGTCCGGGCCGAGTGCCCCGACCGTCATCGTCCTCGACAACGTTGATCCGGCCGCGGGCATCCCGGTCCGGGTGTACACTCTGGACGAGAGCGCAATGTTCGAGCACGCACTGCGGGCGCGCCCAGACGAGTGGTTCGGCGAATGGCTCGACGAACGCGCCGTTGCGGTCACGCTCACCTCGGACGCCGAGGGCACCGTCACGCTTCCGGCGCCCGAGGATGAACAACGCGCCTACGTCTACGTCGTTCGCGTCGCCTCGAGTGACCACTTGCGGGTCACCGAGGTCTTGCCACTGCCGAAGGGGGTGCCGCGCGAGGGTCTGCGGATCCTGTTGGAGACCGAATCGCTCGTCGGTTCGGTCCCGCTCGCGCTCCTCGGTCCCGATCAGCGCCCGGTCGCGAAGGCCGAGGTGCGCGTCTTCAACGAGTCCTTCGGGCTGAACGTTCCGGTCGACGTGGGCGGGAGCGGACACCTCGAGATCCGGACGGCAAAGGGAACGGGCGTGGTGGCCTTCGTGCGGGCGCCTGGCCTCGCCCACGCCAGGATCACGATCCAGCCCGACATGGAACCGACGTGGAAGCTCGTTCCGGCGCGCACCGTGACCGTGCGCGTCGTCGATGCGGGCGGCTATCCCGTCGCCGGAGCGCGGGTCCGGTGCCCGCGCTCGCCGTTCTCCAGCGTCACGAATGCGAACGGAGTGGTCGACTTCTCGGGCCTGCCCGCCCGGGGGTACGTCAGCAGCTTCGGCGACTCGCGCCTGGAGGTCGTCCACCCGAACCACGCTCGCATCATGCAGGAGGTGGCCGACGGAGCCGACGAGGTCGAGATCCGCCTCGCGCCGCGGCGGTGGCTCGAGGGCACGCTCATCGCCGAGAGCGGCGTCCAGCTGGAACGTACAGAGGTCACGAGCGGCAAGTTCCGGGGGGAGCTGACCGTACACGGAGAGGAGGCGACGTACCGCGTCCTCGACGACGGCCAGCTCGAGATCTGGAACCCGGACGCGATCCCGCCGAGACTGGGCAGGCGTGCGGAGGACGGGCCACTGCTTCTCCGGCGCGGATTCAGGTACGACATGCCGCTCGTCAACGCGGACGGCACCCTGCTGCCCTACCGGGCCGAGACCCAGTTCAAGACGCGAACCCGCATGCCCCCGGTCCCGTTGCGGAACGAGCGGTACGGCGCGGGCGGCTACCGCGTCTTCGGCGTCGATCCCAACGTACCCCTCGACATCGAGATCGCGGGCCTCGGGCGCTCGGTGCGCCTTCAGCCGCACGAGCTGCGATCCGCGCCCGTCCACGTGCCGGAGTGGCCGCACATCGAGGGCACGACACCACCCGGTCTCGAGGGTGCCCTCGTGTACGTCGGCCTGAGCCTCGCTGGCGCTCCCCCCCGGTCGTGGACCAACGTGCCGGTCGCCGAGGGGCAGTTCGATACGCTGCGC
Source organism: bacterium (assembly GCA_024226735.1). Taxonomy (GTDB): domain Bacteria; phylum Planctomycetota; class UBA1135; order UBA1135; genus JAAELL01. The sequence goes on from JAAELL010000059.1 coordinate 9,907, forward strand.
TCCGGTGCCCTGCTGGAGGAGCTGTACGTCATCCACGCCTTCGCCCCCGAGCACGTCCCGTTCTGGAGTGAGGTGGGCGCGACCAGGAGCTTCTCCCCCGACGACCTCGAGATCACGTTCGAGCCGGCCACGAAGCAGGTGGTGCTCGTCGACGTCGCGGGCCATCCAGCTCCGAATCAGGCCGTACGCATCGTCGGCCCCCCCCTGTACGTCCAGCCGGGCGCGAGCTGGACCACGGACCCCCTCGGCCAGCTGGAGCTGTGGGGCCGGCCTGGCGACGCGATCGACATCGAGGTCGATCGCGTCGAGGGCCAGGTCGTCATCCGCGAGAACGATCCGCGCCAGTACGTCTCGTTCACCCCCCCCGCGGACGAGTCGAAATAAATTCCGGATCCACGCAACGGATCGCCGCCAAGTCCAACTTCAACACTGGCGTCGCGGCCGTGTAGCGGTTCGGGTGTGGATCGCTCGAGGTTCGTCGGCGTCAACTCCTGCCATGAATCGGAAATAGGGTGGCGCGGGAAGGGAGTCCCGCGCCGCCTGTATGTCCGTTCTGGTATCCCCTCTCCGGTATCCCCCCTCGGGCAGAGCCGCAGGATCAGAGGTCGAAGCGAATCAGTGCCGCGGTCCGCGGCTGCACCTCGAACGCGACCCGGCTCTCCGCGACGATCCGCCCGCGATGCTCGAACGTCGTGACCGCGCTGTAGGCGCCGACGGCGAGCGTACGTTCGAACGCGATTCCGCCCTGCGCGCCCGGGACGAAGCTGCGTCTCGCCGTCGCGGCGATCCCGCCGTGCTCATCGAGCACACGGGTCCAGACCTCCTGTGCTCCGGGCCCGACGGGCCGTTCCGGGAGCCCAATCTCGAAGCGCCTCGGCCAGCCCAACTCCAGATCGATCTCGAGCCGCGTCGTGGCCCCCGGACGGACGACCACGTCACGCGCGGCGCGCGCGTGGCCGCGGCAGTCGATCCAGAGGCTGTACGCACCGGCCGGAAGCCGCGGGACCGAGACGAGGCCGGGCTCGGGGAACTCCACGCCTCGCCCCGGACGCGTGGGCCTTCCGACAAAGGCGTAGCCCGCGCCGTCGCTCGACCGCATTCCGACGCTCAGCTGCCGGGTCGGCGCTCCGCTGGAGCAACGCACTGCGAGCTCCAACGCCCCCGGCGCCGCCGGCGCCAGGGAGCCGAGATCGAGCACCTCACCCGCCTCGAGCTCGACCTGCGTGAGCAACGTCGGTGGGCCGCCGGTGGACCACACCGAGATTCCGTAGGAGCCCCCCACGAGCCGGTCGAGCTCGAAGCGGCCCGTGGCGTCGAGCTCGACACGCCGCGGCCGCAGCGCGCCGGGTGCGTCGACGAAGACGACGGCCGCGGTGACCGGGCGCCCCGCCACGCCGCCGAGTCGGCCCCGAAGGTGCGCCGTTCCGCGCTCGCCGGGGCGCAACCGCAGAGCGATCGGAGCCCCGCCCGGTTCCTGGCCCGATGCCAACGCGTGGGCCGGTTCCTCCTCGGCCCGTCGTGGCACGAGCGTGACGTCGAAGTGGTCGTCCGCGCACCCGTCGAACCGGAACTCCCCGTCGGCGTCGGTGCTCTCCCAGCGCACCTCGGCCTCGTCGACGGCGAGCCGCCGCACGGCGGCCCGGTCGGCATCGGTCTGGGCACACAGCGCGACCCACCATCCCGCGAGCGGCGCACCGGACGCGTCGATCGCGACGCCGCGAACCGCGCTCCCGTACGCGAGGTACGCATCCCAGCGATGCACCGGGCTGCGGCTCGCAGCGAGACGCGTCGAGTCCCGCAGGCCACGCGCCCGGGCGACCAGCGTGTAGGCACCGAAGCCCAGTCCTGCGACGTGGTAGCTTCCATCCGGTCCACTCAACGTGCTGACCTCCTCGCCGCCGCCCGCCGCGCGAACGATGATCTGAGCGCCGGCCACGGTCGCGCGATCGGGCCCGTACGCGATCCCCTGCAGCGACCTTCCGGCGTCGAGCGCCACGACGATCGGCGCGTCGCCGCTGAGACTGAAGGTGTCGTGCGTGCGAGCATGCCCGGGCGCCGCGACCACGAGGTCGAGCCATGCGCCCGGCGCGGGAAGCGCGAAGCGACCGTCGGCGTCCGACAGCGTCGACACGAGTGGCTCGAGCAGCAACGCGCCATCGAGCCGCGTGTGCATTCCCGTCGACGAGCGTCCACGGGTCACTTGCGCGCCGGCGACCGGCTCGCCGTCCGCGTCGACGACTCGGCCGCGCGCCAAGGGCTGCTTGCGCAGGCCCAGAGTCAGCGACGCGTTGTGCGGCTCGAGGAGCGAACGCAGGAGCGAGTGCTCCCCGTCGCCGCGACGCGCGCCGATCCAGCAGCGCGGATCGATGTCCTTCAGAAGGAAGCTGCCATCGGCGCCAGTCGTGCATGCGACCTCGGTGACGAGCGGGCGACCGGGGCGAGACACGAGGATCTCGGCCCCCGCGATCGGTCGGTTGCGCAGATCGAGCACGCGTCCGGCGACGATCGGGCCCGTGGCGACCATCGGCGCCGCATCGAGCTTGGGCGGCAGCATCAGCGCCGCGACCGGCGGCATGTGCTCGGCGGTTCGCGCGGCGGGCGCGGCCACCGCGAGCGACGCGCGCGGCGCGGGAGCGGCGCCCACGTCGCGCACGACCGGCACGACGTCCGGACTCTCCGTCCGCGGCAACGTCGCGAAGGGCACGGCCACGAGCACGGCCGCGACGCCCGCGACCGCAGCGAAGCGTTGTCGGCACACGAGCCCGCGCGGACCGCCCCCTGGCCGCGGACGGCGCACGCCGAACGCGAACGCGCCAGAGGCGCACGCTCCTCCTGTTCCGCGACGATCGAGCCGCTCGCGCAGCTGGGCGAGGCCACGCTTCAAGCGCGTGCGCACCGTCTCCTGCGGAATCGCGAGCTGCTCGGCGATGGCCTGGGTCGAGAGCCCGTCGTCGTAGCGCGAGCGCAGGACGTCCCGGTAGATGGGCTCGAGCGCGGCGAGCTCGGTTGCGAGCGCCCCCCGCAACGCCTCGAAACCCAGGTCCTCGTCGACCTCACCGTCGTCCCGTTCGGACCATGCACGCCGCTCGCGCAGCACCCGCCGGCCCTCCGCTCGAAAGCTGCGAATCGCGACGTTGCGCACGACGAGCGAGAGCCAGGCGCGCAAGCCGGCGTCGTGCCGCGGTGGCCGCTCGAGGACGGTCAGCCACGTCTGCTGCTCGATGTCGTCCGAGAGCGCCTGCTCCCGGACCATGCGCCGCGCGAGGCGGCGCACGAACTCGCGGTGCTCGAGGAGGTCGTGAATCGAGGTCGGGGCGGTCCTGCGCAAGAAGCTCTCCAATCGGCCGTGACGGCCTGAGAACTAGTGGTGAGAGTCACTCTTGTGCGGCATTTTGGTCGATGCGTACCCGCCCACTGCTGCGTTGCGCCTCCTCCGAGACTTGCAGCGAAGTCGCGTCGGCGCTGCGCCTTGCAGCGAACGCGTACGCACCGACCAAGATGCCGCACAAGAGTGAATCACACCACTAGATTCTGGGTCTACATGGACACGCCGTACTCGTCCTCGGCGTCGTCGACCGGGTACTGCGGTCCACCGGGCCCGCCGATGGCACGCCACGGGTCGGGCCGGTGCGTCTTGCGAATGATCTCCTGGCTCACGCGCACCGCCGCGACGTACTTCGCGCCGCGCAGGAGCTCGCGCAACATCAGTGACAGACTGCCGATCGCCAGCAGCGCTCCGATGCGGAGGTACGCCTCGCGCGCCTCGACGCCACCTTCGGCGCCAAGCCCGGCATCGACGGCACGCGTCAACTCGCCCGCCAGGAGCGTCACCATCACGAGCTCGAACACGAACAAGAGGAACAGGGGCCGCAGGGTCTTGATCGGCCGGCGCAACATGAGGAAGAAGGAGTTGATCGACGCCCAGAGCACCGAACGCGTGTCGTGCAGCGCCAGCCGCGTGCGGCTGAACGTCGCCCATGCGCTGACAAACAAGAATCCCAGCGTCCCGAGCCCGTCCTGCAGCCAGGTGAGGCGTGCGGCTTGGAGCTCGGTATCGAGCGCGTCGAGCGGGTTGCGATCGGACGCGGAGAGTCCCAGCCAGCGCTCGAGCACCAGCGCGTCCCAGGGCAGGCCGTAGACGACCCACTGCACCAGAGCAAGGACGAGGAACGCCAGGAGCGCCATCCGCAGGAAGCGCCAGAAGTAGCGCGCGCCGCCGAAGAAGAAGCGTCGCACGCTGCGGCCACGCGACCGCTCGAGGATCACCTGCAGCCACCCGCCGGCGGCGAAGATGCCGACCAGGACCGAGATCGGGATCAGGATCACAGCAGTCTGGCTCGTGTGATCATCGAGCGCGCCGAGCGCACGCGCGTGGTCGGAACGGAAGTTCTCGGACAGCGTCCGCAAAGCCTCGCCCGGCGCCAGCCGGTTGGCCAAGGCCTCGGTGAACCAGCCGTGCCAAGGAGCCGCGACGAGCAGCGCCAGGAGCGAGATCACGAACCAGGTCGTGACCCAGAGGGGCGCGCGCGCCGCCGCACCGCGGATAGCGCGCAGGAACAGCCAGAAGTTCGTGCGCAGGGTCTCTTCCGCGATGTCGACCGGTTCGGCTTTTTGCGTCTCGTTCGTCACCTTCAGCCCCCCGTGCTGGCGAACCAGTGCAAGACGTGAGCGTACTGGGTGAAGACACGCTCGGACCAGCGAACCGGCACCGCGCCGGACGATTCGGCAAACCACTGATTGTCCGACATGTTGCGATCCAAGTAGTACAGGCGGTCGGGGTCGATCACGACCGACTCGATCTTCTCGGGGCTCGACTCGAGCGGCAGCTTCCACCAGGTGGCCGTGGCCTGCTGCTCGCGCGTCCACTCGAACTCCTCGCGGTGATCGCCCTCGAACATGACGACGATCCGAACGGGGAGGCGCAGCGTGCCGTCGCGCCGGACGAGGACGTCGTAGGCGTAGCGTCGGTCGGGATCGTCGTCATCCTCGTCCGGCTCCTCGGCGTCCTCCTCCTGGTCCTCTTCGTCGTCGTCGTAGCCCGTCAGCGCGAAGGTGCCGTCGTCCTGCTGGACCATGCCCTGCAGCTCGGCGACCTTGGTTTGCTCGACTTCCACGCTCCAGTCGACCGTCCCCGTCCCGCGGAAGACGTCATCAAAGTACCACGAGATGTCGACCCCGGCGCCGGCGTTGAAGGCCGAATAGAAGTCCTCGGGGTAGGGATGGCGGTAGCGCCACGTCTCCGAGTAGTGGCGCATTCCGCGCAGGAAGGCGTCGCGCCCGACGACGCCGGCGATCGAGCGCAACGCCGCCGCGGTGCGCGCGTAGCTGTTGGTGCTGTAGCTCTGCCGATCGGCGTACTCGAAAGCGATCGTCTCGATCGGGTCCGTATCGGGGTCGGACAGGTAGCGCACGCGGTCGTTCCAGCGCGGATCGGTGTACTCCTCGACGAAGGACAGTCGCGGCTGGTCGCGCCACCACTCGATGAAGCCGGGCAGCGCGAGCGGCTGGAGCTCGAACGCCGGCTGACTCTGGTGGAAGGAAGGGATCCGCCAGCGCTTGCCGGTGAGGAGATCGGCGATCGGGCCGCCCGCGGGGAGCGGAGCCGGGCGCGTGCCCCAGACGGGAATCCGCGAGTACCACGTCGCGGAACGGCTCAGGCCGAAGTGGTGAAAGAGAGTCTCGGAGTCGCTGTAGGAGTTGAACCCCTCGTCCATCCACGCGGCTTCGAACTCGTTGTTCCCCACGAGTCCGTACCAGAACTGATGCCCGGCCTCGTGCACCGTCACGCTCTCGGGGCGGTGCATCTCGGGCTCCGTGTAGAGCTGGGTCCCGCAAGTGAAGAGCGTCGGGTACTCCATGCCCCCGGCCGCGCGGGCACCCCACGCAGGGTCGACGACGGTGATCTTCTCGTAGGGATACTCCCCCCACCAGATGCCGTAGAAGAACAGGGCAGCGCACGTCGCCTCGAAGTGCCGCTCCCATTGCTCCTCGCGCTCCGACTGGACCATCACCTGGACCTCGACGTCGCGCAGACGAATGTCGTCGGGCGTGCGGCCGAGGGCGCTCGCGACGGAGCGCACCTCGTCCTCGTACCGGCGCTTCCAGTCGTCGTAGCGGAATGTGCGCGTGTAGACGGCGTAGTTGGGGCTCGCCGTCCACGCGAAGCCGTGCACGCGTGGCGGGAGCTTGGTCGTCCCCGCGGTCGCCGGGTCGGTGTAGGCCTGGTCCCCGTGCGACGGCGCGACGAAGCGCACCTCGACGCGCCCGCCGTTCGTCTTCGCCTGCCCAACCTGCACGCCCGAGGCGCTGATCTTCTCGTTGTAGATCTCGGGCAGGTCGAGCGTGACGTCGTACGTCCCGTAGTCGGCGTAGAACTCGGTATCGCGGTGGAACTGGTGACAGTTCCAGCCGCGTCCGCCTTCGTAGACGCCCAGCTTCGGGAACCAGTGCGCCATGAACAGGAAGCCGTCCTTGTACCCGGTGCGACGCCGCACGCGCGGGATCTGCGACTGCCACGCGAGATGCACCTCGATGCTCGCACCGGCGGGCACGGGCTCTCCCAGCGCGACGCTGAAGACGGTGCGGTCCGACTCGTTGCCTCCGTCGGTCAGACGAAACGTCAGGCCATCGATGAGCTCGGTTCCCGAACGAGAGTCGACGATCGAGGTGACCTGCTGCCAGCCCCACTCCGACTGGCCGATTCGTTCGCCCCGGCGCAGCAACCCCTTCCCCTCCAACAGGTGTGTCGACTGCGTGTTGGAGAAAGCGTTGTGGTAGAGGTGGAACCACAGGTCCGAGACCGTGTCCTGCGTGCGGTTCGTCCACGTGAGCGTCAGCTCACCGTCGAGCCGCTTCGAGTCGGCGTCGACCGAGGCTCGGATAACGTAGTCGGCGCTGCAGGACCGGCCGTCGGGTGCGTCCTGTGACGAGGAGAACGCGGCCGAAGCCAGGACCGTGCACATTGGCGCGCATAGGAATAGACGCATGCCGTGATGATGAGGGCCTCCTCGCCGCGAGACAAGGGGTCCAGACGACCGTGCACGATTCGAACGTCGCGCTCATCGATGCGGCGGGAAATGGTGTCACGGCAATCTCGTAACGGGGCACACGCGGGGCTTTGGACGCGGAAGCCAGCTGGGACTTCAGCCGGGCGTCGGCCGTCCGAGAACAGAGGGGCCACAGCGCCAAGCACTCCACCAGAAGACTCGCCGTCGCACCTGCGGGATCTCCTCGCAAACCTCGACCGGTAAGACACTTAGGAGCGCGAACTCGCATCGGCACACGCCCGCGGTCCACAAATCCACGGATCCCCCCCCAAATCCCCTCATCTTTGCTCCCGGACACGTCGATAACCGACGCAAGGAGTCTCCTCCATGGAGATGACCGAGGAGGGCATAGCAATGGAACTGAGAAATTCGCAACAACCGGGCAACGGACCCGAGCGCTTCCGCAAGCCGGTCGCGCCCGACGCCGCGGCCGAAGTGCGCGAACAGCTCGTCAAGACCCAAGAGACCACGAGCAGCGAGTTGGCGGAAGCGCGCCAGAGGGTCGAGCGCGTCAAAGCAGACGCGGCCGACCGTGCGCTGCGAATGCCTCCCGGTGCGGACAAGCTCGACTTGTCGAGTGCCGCGACGGCGCTCGCGGCGGACGAGGGTGAGCGAGATCGCGCTGACCTCGTCTCCGAGCTCAAGGCCGCGTACGAGTCCGGGACGCTGAACGGCCGGTCGCGGATCGAGCGCGCGGCGCAACGTCTCCTGGGCGGCGAGTAAGAACGCCAGGAACCCGCAATGGATCGAGCCTAGTGGTGTGATGCAGACAGGTGCGGTCTTATCCCGAGTTCGCGTGCATGCGGGCCGGGATACGACTGCGAATGTCTGAATCACGCCACTAGATCCCCTCCAACCTCCTAATACCGGCCGTCCTGGATCAATAGCCGCAGCTTCGACTTCCACCCGATCGTCGGCGATTCGGTCAGCTACTCTCCGTCTTGAATGAGAAAGCGCATGCGGTCCTTCCACCCAATCTCCGGTGGCGTCAGCGTGCTGCCCGGCGGGAACGACGTCCCGGCTCCCCCACCGTCGACATCCGGTTCGCCGAGGACGAGGATCAACTCCTCCCAACCGTTCTCGTCGATCATCGGTGTCTCGCGCAACACCCGCACTCCGAAGAAGAGGTGAGTCGAGCCGGCAGGGATCGTGATCTGCCAAGTCTCGGGCACGGTTCCTTGCCTGTGCCACACGCCATTCGGCGTGATGAGATTGAAGTCCTCACCAGCCGTCGCGGCCCCCATCGCACCCGAGGGTTCGCCCATGTGCAGCGTGATCGTCAGCGGTTCGTCGAACTGCGCCTCGTCCTCACCGAAACGCCACGTCCCGGGCGCGAGCTCGACGTTGGCTTCCTTGATCCAAATGCGGTGCCACTTGTACTCGTTCACGTTGCCCGGACCGAGCCCGTAGCCGTTGCCCTCGTGCAGCACCTCGGTGTCCATCACGGGGATCTTGGTCGTGGCCTGGAAACTTCCGAAGTGCACGACCGGGCCCGATCCAGGATCGTTGACGGGAAAGAGCTCGAGGTCCGCGTTCCAGCCCTCGACGATGAAGCGCACGTGGGCGTTCCAGCCAGCGCCCATCTGCACCGGCGGCTGCTGCGTGTCCAGGGCCCCCACCAGGCGCACGCTCACCTCGTTCAGGTCCGCCAGGGTCGGCGGAGAAACGTGCTTGCGGAACGCGAACCAGACGGGCAAATCGCGGAGGCCCGCCGGGAAGACGAAATCGTACAAGAGCCCGGTCGGCGTCATGCCGACGGGCGGGATCGGAGCGGCCGCCAGCTCCTTCTGCGGGTTGTCGTCGTACGGGACGACGTCGACGCCGATCGCGAGGTGCTCCGACTCTACCGCGAAGCGCAGGGTGATGTCGTGGGTCCAGGGGTAGTCGGCGCAGCAGACGTTGCCGGAGTTGTTCAGGTTGACGTCCTTGAGCCGGTAGACGAGGTAGTCACAGTTCCAGTCGACGAGGAACGGAGTCGGCACCGGCCCACTGCCGGGGATGTCGTTGACGGACACGCTCTTGGTCGAGGCCTCGGGCGAAGTCCAGGGTGTCCCGTGCCCGGTCTGCACGAAGCGCGGCGGGATGTAGTGGTCGGCGAGGGCCACGAGACTGCAGGCGACAGCGGCCGCCGCGCCGGTGATCAGGCGCGGGCGAATCCAGGTGCGAGTGAGCAGATTGGGCATGGCGGGTCCGTCGTGAACTGGGAATCGCTAATAGGACCCCTCGGGCCGCTTTTCGTCACGCCCATTATGACGCGGAACGACACCTTCGCCCGGCCCCGGACGAAGGTGCCGTCACAGCCCCCCTCAGGGCGTTCAACGCCGGGCGGTCACCATGATTTCGACGCGGGCCTCACCCGGCAGGGCCGCCACCGCAACGCACGCGCGCGCGGGGTACGGCGCGGGAAAGCGCCCCCCGTAGATCTCGTTGAGCTCACCGTAGCGCCCCATGTCGGTCAGATAGACGGTCGATGCAACGACGTCCGCGAGGGTCAACCCCTCGCGCGCGAGCTCGGCTTCGACTGCGTCGATCGTCGTCTCGACCTCGTGGGCGAAGCTCTGGCCACGCTCGCCGATCTTGCCCGAGACAAAGCAGAAATCGCCCGAAACGACAGCGGCGGAGTAGGGGCCGAGCGCGCCCTCGGCCGCGACGTGACGGGTCGCGGGAGTCGAGACGCACGAGAGGGTGAGGGGGAGCAGCGTGAGCGCTGTGGCGATGCGATGAACCATCGCGGCATTCTGACCAAAGGGTCGCGCGCGGGCTACTCGGGGCCCGTGCCTGCCTTTGTCGTGCGCAACTCGCGCTCGCGCGCGACCAGAGCGTCGAGCGTCCCGGGTGCCGAGACCTCGATTCCCGCTTCGGTGTAGAAGCGCTTGGCCGTCTGCAGCCGCCTCAGCGCCTGCCGGACGTCGCCCTCACTCGCATCGATGTCGGCGAGCTCCGATTGGTGACGCCCGATCCACTCGGCGTCGTTCTTGCTACCGCTCTGCATATAGCGCCTGCGCAGCACGTCGAGGGAGCGCTCGAGCATGTCGCGCGCGTGCTCCTTCCGACCCACCTTGCGCAGACCGTGCGCGAGCATCCAGTCGTACTTGGTTCGACGCCGGTCACCACCGATCGACAGCGCCAGCTCGTGCCCGCGCCGGAACGCGGTCAACGCTTGATCGTGCAGCCCGCGCTCGTCGAGCAACCAAGCGAGATTCGTCCACTGCTCGGCTTCCCAACTCTGCTCCTCGGCCCGACGCGCGATGTCGATGCCGCGCCGCGCCCACTCGAGCTGGAGCGAGCCCGTGGTGACCGAAGTCGCCATGTGCGCCGCCTGTAGCGCGCTGTCGAGGTTCTCGTTCGCAACGCCGTATCCGTACAGCTCGCGGTAGGTGCTCTCAGCGGCTTCGACCTGACCGTCGGCCGTCTCGAACATGCCGCGCGCCAAGAGGTAGCGGCTCCAGGTCGCCGGCTCACCGTCGTGTGCCGCGTCGGCTGCGAGATCGAGCCACGTGCGCCCCTCGGCGTGATCGCCCACGATCGCGAGGACGATGGCCACCTGCGCGGAGGCGGAGGCGAAGGTGGTTGTGTCACCTGCCTCGCGCGCCTGCAGCGCGCCAACCTTGTAGGCCTCCAGTGCCTCGTCGTACGCACGCACTCGAAACGCACGGTCGCCGCGCGCGAGCACTTCGCGCGGATTCGCCTCGACAGGCGTCTCCGTCGACGTGGTCGTGCAGCCGGCCAAGAGCGCGAGGACCACGGGTGCGAGTCCCCAAACGAGACCCAAAGCGAGGCGGTGCGGGGGTAGCAGGGCGCACATCCGCCTCAGCCTACCCGGAGTCGCTCGCCGGAAACGAGTCCAACCGGTAACCTGTTGCGCTTCGAACGAGAGGGGAAGGATTGATCCGAACGAATTCGAGAGCCCTGGCCGCGGTCGGCGTCGCCCTCGTCGCGGTCGCCGCCTTGGTCGGCCGTTGGACGAGTGAGCGCCCGGTCTCGGCCGAGGAGCGCGGCGCCATGCTCGAGGATGCGCCGCTCGAGCCGGACAGGCCACTCAGGCCGGAGTCTGGGCTCGCGGCGGACACGCAGAGTGAGCGGGAGGCGACCCAGCGCGCGATGCTCGTCGTCCACGTCGTCGAGACCGCATCGAGCCCCGGCGGCCCGCACGCACGCCCCGTCGCGGGCCTGGGCGTTCACGCCGGACCGGCGCGCGCCCCGCACGCCGTCCCCCTCGCGCCGGCGACGACCGACGTGTATGGCAACGCGACGTGCGAAGTCGAGCCCGGCGCGCCCCTGTGGGTCTTCGTGCAGGGCGCGGCGGACAGCGACGGGCGCGAGGTCGCGCCGCTCACACCCGGTGAGCGGAGGACGATCGAGGTCGCACTCGAGGCCGAGACGGCGCGCGACTTCTTCGGACGCGTCGTCGATCGCGTCACCGGCCGGCCGGTCGTGATGGCACGGGTCCGCTTCTCGTCATCGGCCAGCGGGGAATCGACGAGCCACACGGATGCCGACGGACGCTTTCGGATCCGCGAGGCGCTCCTGCGGGGTGCCATCTGCCGCGTCGACGCCCCGGGCTACGTCGAGCTGCGGCTCGACGTGCATCCCGAACAGGGCACCGAGCCGAGTCCGTTCGTCGCGCACCTCGCCGAGATCGCGCGACTGCGCGCGACCGTGACGAGCCGTTCGGGTGCTCCGGTCGCCGGGGCGCGCGTCACCGTACGCCCCGCATCCAAAGCGGACGGGACGCCCGAATGGAGCGCGGTCAGCGCGTCCGATGGTGCCTGCGTGTTCGACGCGCTGCCGCCCGACATTCCGCTGTACGTCGAGTGCGCAGCGGTTACGCGGGCCGAGCCCGTCGTCTTGTTTCCTGGCGAGGAGCACCGGACGACGCTCGTACGAAGCGGCGATCGGTAGTCCCCAGTTCCACAGGCTAGCAGGCTGTCGGAGTAGCCGCGCGACCTCTTCGTCGAGGCGCGCCGCTTCACGCCAAGCCACATCGAGCTCGCCCTCGAGCCGAGTGACCTCCTCGCGCCGGCGCCCGAGCTCGTCGCGTTGCGCCGCAAGCTCCACTTCGTGCTCGGCGTGCACGAGCTTGTGCCCGCGCAGGTCCATGCGTAGCTCGCGCAGCACGAGGTGGTTCGTCTGGAGCATGTCGAAGGTGGGCGTCACGCGCGGCCTCCGGCGCGTTCCGCGTCAGGCGATCGACCGCGCGCGCGAAGCCGTGCTCAACGATAGTACGGACGCCTGAGGGTCGGTCACGAGCTGAGCTCGGACGCGAGCCACCAGCGGCACGCCTGAACGTTCGCCATGCAGGGCCCATTCGGGCACTGCATGGCGAACTCGGGAAGATGTTCTGCAACATCGGGGTAGACTTCGGACCCATGCAGTGGATCGACGCTCTCATGCCCCAAACGCGGCACCACTATCGCTGGCTCGACGCGGCGGTCGGGGACGTCGGTCACGAACATGCGAGTTCCCGCCTCACGGAGAAGGGGCCGTCGATCGCATGGATCGTCGGGCACCTGACGGACGTCAGCGACTCGGTCGCCGAGGCCGTCGGCGGCATCGGACGCATGCTCGACCCGGCCGCGCCGCAGGCGGAGGTGGCGGACGAGCGCACGTGGCGGGCGCTCGTGCACGATTGGAACGCGGTCTCGGTGCGCACGCTGGCCAGCCTCGAGCGCTTGAGCGACGAGGTACTGGAGTCGGCACCGTCGATGGCGATCCTGCCCCAGTTCGCCGATCGCCTGAGCACGCGCCACGCGTTCTGGTCGGGGCACCTCTTCCACGTCGCCTACCACCTGGGTCAGGTCGGGAGCCTGAGGGCCGCGTCGGGCCTGGGGTGGGCCGAGAGCGGGGCCTGACGCGCCCCTCGGCGGACCCATCTGTAGAACGCCGATCCCTACTACATCTAGTGTTGATCGCCTATAGAGGGTCCATATCATGTGCCTTCGCGCTCAGGCGAGCGGGCTCAGGCGCCGCGTGAAACATCCGGATCGCTCGGCTCAGCCCGATCCCGCGCTCCGGCCGTTCTTTCGACTCACACCACTAGCCCTGCGCCATCGAATGCGTCCCTCGCTCGACACTGCTGCCGTACTCGATCGTGTCGAACAATCTCGTGCTGTCGCTCTACAAGCACATCGACTCGCCGGAAGTGCGGATGTACCTGTCGCGGCAGCTCTACGAGGAGGCGCTGCACGTGCTGTTCTACCTCACGCTGCTCGACACCGAACATCAAGGAGCGCGAGGAAGCCTTCGCGGCGATCCACAACATCCCCTCGATCGCGCGCAAACGACGAGCACATGGAGGCCCAGGTCGTGACGATGCTGGAGGAGGCGGTCGAGTGCGAGACGCTGTTCGCCGAGGACCTCCTGTCGGGCGGCGTGCCCGGGCTCTCGCAGCGCGACATGCGCGCGTACCTCGAGTTCGTCGCCGACCAACGGCTCGCCAACCTCGGTCTCGAACCGCGCTACGGGACCAAGAACCCCTTCAGCTTCATGGAGCTCCAGGACGTCCAGGAGCTCTCCAACTTCTTCGAGCGTCGCGTGTCGGCCTACCAGGTCGCCGTGACCGGCGAAGTCGCCTTCGACGAGACTTTTTGAACGACGGATCGACGACAGCGAGGCCGGGGACAAGGCCCCCCGGTCGGACAAGTGATGGGGCGCGGGACTTGGCCGATCGCCATCTTCCTTAGGATGTGGGCATGAAGCGTTGGAGCGTGCACCGCTGGACCGTCCCGATCATGGCCCTGATCGCCGTCACGTCGGCCACGACCTGGTGGGCTACGCGTGAGCGGCTGCCACGCGAGCTGCGGATCGCGACGGCGATCAAGGGCGGGCTGTACCACGAGTTCGCGACGGTCCTGGCGGACCTGATCGAGAAACGCACGGGCAGCGTCGTCGTCTTGCGCGACAGCATGGGCTCGCTCGAGAACGGGCACCTCCTGCTCGAGGGCGAGGTCGACCTCGCCATCCTCCAGGCGACGGCCCTGCAGAGCCACGAGGACTTGCGGCTCAGCGACCTGGCCGTGCTAGCGCCGCTGTACCCCGAAGTCGTGCACGTCGTCGTGCGCAAGGAGCTCGGGATCACCTCGGTCGCGGAGCTGGTCGGCAAGAACGTCTCGATCGGCCCGGAGGGTTCGGGCATGCGCGAGAGCGCGAAGCACCTGCTCGTCCACTACCGCACCGACGTCGACGAGCTGGGTAGCAACGACGTCTACTTCATGGAGCTGGAGAGCGACAGCACGCTCGACGCCGCGGTCGTGACGACGGGTCTCGACAACCCGGATCTGAACCGACTGCTCGCGACGGGACGGTACGAGCTCTTGCCGATCCTCGACGCTGAAGCGATCGACCTGCGCAACCCGTTCTTTCGCCCCTTCACCATCCCGCGCGGCTACTTCTACGAGCGACCGGCGCTTCCCCCCGAGGACGTGCTGACGATCGCGACGACGTCGGTCCTGGCGGCGCGCAAGGATTGCGGTTCGTTGTTGGTTCAGGAGGCGCTCGGTGCTCTCTACGGAACGGACCTGCGCCCGCAGTTCCCGCAATTGTTCTCCGAGCGCGACGCTCTCGCGAGCGCCCCGGTTCCGGTCCACAACGCCGCGCGCAGCTATCTCGATCCGTACGAGAAGCTCGGAGTGATCACGAGCTTCATCGAGTCGCTCGCCGGCCTGAAGGAGCTCCTCGTCGGCGTCGTCGCGCTGGGCTACCTGATCTGGGATCAGCTGCGGCGCATGGAGGGCCGCGAGCGAGAGAAGATCCTCTCCCAACAGAAGGAGAAGCTCGACACGTACCTCGAGCGGACGGTCACGATCGAGCGCGCCCAGATGGACACCACCGACCCGCGCGACCTGCGTGGGCACTTGCGCGAGCTGACGCTGCTCAAGATCCAGGCGATCGGGGAGCTGACCGAAGAGGACCTGCGCGGCGACCGGATGTTTCAGATCTTCCTGATGCAGTGCGCGTACGTGAGCCGCAAGATCCAGGCGCGGCTCGACTTCCACACGCGCTTCGGCGAAGTGTAGTCAGGAGGCCGCCGGAGCCGTCGTCGCACCGGCCCGCTCCAACGCTTCCCGATACCACTTCGCCGCTCGCTCGACGTTCGGAGCGTGGTCGACGTGCCCCCACACGATCGACAGGGTCCGACGTGTCTCGTCCGACGTCTTCGTGCGCTGCGCGTCCTTCACGCCGTTCGCGCACGGCCCGTCCGCGTCGAAGAGGCACAGGAGTCCGCCGACGTCGATCTCCTGACCCGACGCATTGAACACGTACGCGGTCTCCTTCGCGGCGATAGCGATCGAGAGCGGCGCGCGCGTCCGGTCGAGGTCGACGACGCTGATCGGTATGCCACTGTGCAGCGACGTCGCGTTGCACGCGTCGACGGCGAGGTTGATCGAGCCCAGCTTGCCCTCGCCCGCCGCGCGGACGAGGTACTCGGAGGCCGGCTTCCCGCGGCCGGTCGGCTTGTACCCGCCGTGGCGCAGGAGGTCGCGCCCGGCCTTGCGGACGTCCTCGTCGCGCCCCAGCGGAACGTCCGCGTCGATCGCAAGCGCGGCGCCAAGCCAATCGGGCACGGCGAGCTCACTCAGCGCCGCCGGGAACTCGGTCGTGAATGCGGCCAGGGACAGGAGCGGATGTTCGTCGACGGAGAGCATGTCGTATGAAAATGGACCCGCCGGCCCGCCGCATAGCAGAAACCGTCACAATCCGGCGCCTCCCCCTCACCTCCCTTGTTCCTCAATCCCCTTGGACTGCTCGCCCTCGCGGCCGTACCGGTCGTGGTCGGCCTGCACCTCTTTCGGCGTCGCTTCCAGCCGCGGGTCGTCAGCGCCGTCTTTCTCTGGGCGGCGCAGGACCGCTCCCCCGTCGCGGGCCGCAAGCGCGAGCCGCTGCACCGGAGCGCATCGTTCTGGTGCGAGGTCCTCGCGGCGCTCCTGCTCGCTCTCGCGTTCGCGGGTCTGCGCGCGTTCGGAGCAGGCGAAGCGCAGCATCTGGTCGTCGTCCTCGACTCCTCGGCATCGATGGCAGCGATCTCGCCCGACGGGCCGATCGCCACGGCCGCACGCACGGTCGTGGAGGAGCGCATCGACGAGCTGCCGCGCGGATCGCGCGTGACGATCGTCCAGAGCGGTACGCGTCCCGAGCTGCTCGTCGGTCCAGCCGCGTTCGTCCGCGAAGCGACGCAAGCACTGGCCGAGTGGGAGCCGGGCGAGCCGCGCCATCCCAGCGCACCCGCGATCGCGCTCGCCCAGCAGCTCGCCGGCGAGGAGACCGTGCTCTTCGTCACCGACCACATGCAGCCGAACGCCTGGCCCGAGGGGATCGAGGCGATCGCGGTCGGCCAGCCGACGCCGAACTTCGCGTTCACGCACGCGAGCCGCCGGCGCACGACCGACGAGGAAACCCGCGAGACGGTCGAGCGCGTGCACCTCTCGATCTCGAGCTTCACCGACCAGCCGCGCACGATCGACGTCGCGCTGTTCGCCGGCGAGGCGCCGCTCGACTCGCGCCGGGTCGAGCTCGCTCCAGGTGAGCGCAAGCACGTCGGCTTCCGCATCCCGACGGGCAGTCCAGTCCTGTCTGCGCGGCTGCCGGACGACGGCCTGGCGGTCGACAACGAGGTTTGGCTCGCGCCGGAGCCGCCGCGCACGCTCGCGATCGCGTCGACGCTGCCCGACGAGCTCTCGGTCCACGTGGGGCTGATGACGCCGGGGCAAGAGGCTTCGAACATCGACCGCTGGCTCGACCTCGTCCCGGACGCGATCGACGCGAAGACGGTGAGTGCCGCGCACGTCGTGCTCTCGACCGGCGTTCCGGCGGGTAGCGCGTGGTGCCTGTCGTTCCCGCCGAGCGAAGCGGATGAGCGCAAGGCGCTCGTCGGTCCGTTCCTGATCGACAAGCGCAGCTCGCTGCTCGAGGGCGTGACGCTGGACGGCATCGTCTGGAGCCTGATGCCCGACGTCGAGCTGCTCGGCGCGCCACTCGTCACCGCGGGCGACGTGCCGTTGATCACCGAAGGGCGCGTCGGCGACCGGCGCATCTTCCAAGCCAATCTCGACCTCGTCTCTTCGTCCCTGCACCGTTCGCCCGACTGGCCGATCCTCTTGACCAACCTCGCGGAGGCGCGCCGCCGCGAGCTTCCGGGTCCGGCCCGCGCGAGCCTCGCCATCGGTGAGACGTTTGTCTACCGCGACCGGAACCCGGCGACCTACCTGCTGACGGGGCCGGAGACGCGTGAGCTGCGTGCGCTGGGCACGCTCGCTGTCGAGGATGTGACGCAGCCGGGCGTGTACACGTTGAGTCGCACGACGGAGCAAGAGCCGGTCGAGCTCTGCAAGATCGCCTACAGCTTCAGCGACGCGACCGAATCCGATCTGCGCGATGCCACGTCCGGTGAACGCGCGGGGCGTCCATCGGAGGCCACGCTGCTCGCGGGCTTCACGTGGCTCGAGATCGTCCTGATCGTGCTCACGCTGGCACTGATCGGCCTCGATTGGTTCGTGTTGTCGAGCCCGAAGAAGCGGCGCCGGGAGGCCGTCTGACGTGGGCTTCCTGCATCCCGAGCTTCTGATCCTGGCGGTCCCGATCGGTTTCCTGTGGTGGCGCACCCGCGGCCACGGCGTCGTGACGCTCGTCCTGCGCGCGGTCGTCGCACTGCTGCTCGTTCTCGCCCTCGCCGGTCCCTATCTAGAGACCGAGGACAAGGGCCGCGACCTCGTCGTCGTCGTCGACCGTTCCCGATCGATGCCGCCGGGTTCGGTGGATTCCGCCGTCGAGCTGATCGAGCTCGCCGAGGACGAGCGCAAGGACGGCGACCACGTCTACGTCGTCAGCTTCGGCGCCGGCGCTCGGATCGAGCACGCGACGCTCGGAGACGAGCGCTTCCAAGGCTTCGGCGAGCTCGTCGACGCCGACGGGTCCGATCTCGGGAGCGCGCTCGAGACCGCGCTCAACCTCGTCGAGAAAGGGCGCAAGGGCGGGATCCTGCTCCTGTCGGACGGTGAGGGCAACGGCGTCGACCCGATCCCCGTCGCGCGCCGCGCGCTGGGGCGTGGCGTTCGCGTCGACGTGCGGCCATACGCGCGTCCGGGAACGGCGGACCTCCTGGTCGAGCGCCTCGACTTGCCCGGCGAAGTCGCCGTCGGCGAGCCGTTCCAGTTCAACGTCTGGGTGCGCGCCGACCGCCAGACCGAGTCCTCGTTCGAGCTGCGCCGCGGCGACAAGGTCCTGAGCTCGGGCCAGCGCACCTTTCAGCCCGGACTCAACCGCGTCGTCTTCCGCGACGTGCTCGAGCGCACTGGCGTCGCCGAGTACGAGGTCCAGCTAGGCGCTGCGGACGACCGCTTTCCCGAGAACAACCGCGGGCTCGGAGCCGTGCGCGCGACGGGCGCAGCGGCGCTGCTCGTGCTGAACCACGACGGCTCCGAGGACACTCTCGTCGCTGCCCTGCGCAAGGCGCGCATCCCGGTCGCGGTCGCCCGTCCGGAGGACGCGCGGCTCGACCCCGTCGGCCTCTCGGCCTTCCGCGGCGTCATCATCGAGAACGTCGCGGCCGACCGCTTGGGGCGTGGAATGCGCGCTCTGCGCGACTTCGTCATCGACCGCGGCGGCGGCTTGATGTTGACCGGCGGCGGTGCGAGCTTCGGCGTCGGCGGCTACTACCTCTCGCCGATCGACAAGATCCTGCCGGTGACGATGGAGCTGCGCCAGGAGCACCGCAAGATGGCGGTCGCCCTCGCGGTCGCCCTCGACCGCTCCGGCTCGATGTCGATGCCGGTCGCGGGGAACATGACGAAGATGGACCTCGCCAACCGCGGCACGGCGGAGGCGATCAAGCTCCTCTCTCCCATGGACTCGGTCGCGGTGATCGCGGTCGACTCGGCGCCGCACCTCGTCCAGGAGCTGACGCCCGTGCGCGACGTGAACGCCATCACCGGTCGCGTGCTCAAGATCGAGTCGATGGGCGGCGGCATCTTCACGTTCACGGCGCTCGAGGCGGCGCGCCAGCAGCTCGAGGCGGCCCCCCAGTTCAACCGCCACATCATCCTCTTCGCAGATGCGATGGACTCGGAGGAACAAGACGGCTGCGAGACACTCGCGCGGCGCATGCGCGACGAGAGGAACACGACGCTGTCGGTCATCGCGCTCGGCACCGAGACCGATATCGACGCCGACTTCCTCAAGCGCATCGCCGAGGTCGGCGGCGGGGAGGCCCACTTCTCTACGGACCCCGCCGAGCTTCCGCGCCTGTTCGCGATGGACACGATGACAATGTCGCGTTCGACCTTCATCGACACGCCGACGCAGGTCACGACGCTGCCCGAGCTGTTCGGCGTCGGCTCGATCTCGCTCGATTCGTTCCCCACGCTCGGCGGCTACAACCTGACCTACCTGCGCCCCGAAGCACAAGCCGGCATCGCCACCGCCGACGAGTACCGCGCCCCGGTGTTCGCGTTCATGCAGCAGGGCCTGGGCCGCACCGCGGCCTACACGGGTCAGATCGGCGGCACGTACGGCGCGAGCTTCGTCGAGTGGGACGACTTCGCGGAGTTCACGGTCACCGTCGGCCGCTGGTTGATGGGCCTCGAGGAGCCCGAGGAGTTCTTCACGTCCGTGCGCCGCGAGGGCCGCAACGCCGTCATCACGGTCGAGGTCGACGCGCGCGCCCCCCTGCCCCCCGACACCTCACATCTCGAGGCGGTCCTCGGCGCCGTGGACGGCAAGCGCACCGAGCTCGTCCTCGAGCGAACCGGCGAGTACGAGTTCGAGGCCCGCTACCCGCTCGACCGCGAGGGCGTCGCGGTCGGCACCGTCGCCCTGGGAAACGATCGTTTCGTGACGCTCCCGCCGATCGTCCTGCCCTACTCCCCCGAGTTCGAGCGCACCCCGGACAAGGACCACGGCGAGAAGCTCCTGCGCCGCATCGCCCGCGAGACGGGCGGCGAGGTCGGCGCCATCGCGGGCAACTTCTTCCGCGGCGACCGGATCGGTCGCCTGTGGAAGATCATCACGCGCGAGCTGATGCTCGCGGCTCTGGTCCTGCTGCTCATCGAGATCGCGGGTCGCAGGCTGTCGCTGTGGGGTTCGATCCGGGTTCCGGAGAAGCTCGTCGAGGCGAGCCGCCGCACGGTGCAGCGGGCGAAGGACAAGGTGGCGGAGCGGCGTCAACAGCGCGCCCGCAGGGCACCGGCGCGCGAGGCTCCCGCCGAGCAAGAGCAAGCCCCCCCGACACCCGACGCACCGGCGACGCCAATCGCCAAGCCAAAGCGCCGCCCCGCCGGCGGCCTCGGCTCCGCGATGTCACGTGCACGGCGCGAGGCGAATCGGAAACTGGACCGCTGAGTCCGCACGGTTTTTCGATTCTCTGAAACGCCGGTGAGGCGGCGAGGATTCACAACGACAAGCAGGCGTCTGCGTGGGCATGCACGCGCAGGGCCGACTCGGTCTTCGGACCGAGGTCGTTGATCCCCTTACCTCGCAAACAATGAATCTCCATGATCGTCGGCACTCGACGTGCCGGGGTACCGACAAACGTCTATCGTCGTGCACCCTTCTCTTGCTCGCCGGCACCGCACTCTTGGCATCAAGATCGGGGGCCATGCAAGAACCACCAATCGGGCGGGAGCCCATTGAACTCAAGACAGCTATATCGGCGGGCCCCGCTAACAAGTTCCCGGGGAGTCTTGACCTGACGGGTCCTATGCAGGCTTCATGCGCGGCATCGAGAGGATCGAGAGCATCGATGGCGAGACGGCCGCACGGCTGGCGCTCACGGAAGGCTACGAGCAATACGCAGTTCGACATGAGTTGGTGGTAGCCGACGAACGGGCGTGGGTCGCTCTCCATTCCGGAGGTCGTCTCGCGCTCATGATTCGCGCTTCACCCTTCTCGTCGCCCTCACCCCATTCACCACCCTCCACAACCCCACCCCCACAGCCGGCATGGACAACGCCAGCCAAAGCGCCGCAGTCGCCCCGCCGTCCCCATCCCAGAAGTCCTCCCCGAGCGCGTAGAACGGGTTGAGCGGATGCCCGAGGTCGACGGAATGATCGCCGACCAGGAAACTAGCCAGGGGCGGGCCGAGCACCATCAACGGCAGCAGCATGAGCGTCGCCAGCCGCGCGAACCGGCGACCGCGCGCCGTCGCGCATTTCTTCGTCAACACGGTGGACGGTATGAGCAAGAAGAACGCAACGATGAGCGGCGCCGCGATCACCGCGCCGAAGCCGTGGTCGGTCGGCCAGTAGCTGGATCCGGATCCGGATCCGGCCATGCCCGCGAACGTGCCGAGCACGAGCAAGGCGTAGTGCACGAGCAGGAACGCCACCGCTGTGTCGCGGCCCGGCGCGTAGATCGACGGTAGGCGCGGATGCCTGCGGATCCAGCTCGCCTCGGCGCGCGAGAGCTGTGGCGACTCGGTCACCAAGACGCCCCCGACAATCGTCAGCGGGATCATCGTGAGCAGGGCGCTGGCGGAGAGTACGAAGGAGCCACCCGCCCAGGCGCCGGACACGAAGAACGCGATCGCGTGCAACAGCACGAACGCCGACGTTCCGGCGCGCAGGATGGTCGAACGGTTCTCGCCCGGCATGAGAACGCGCGATGCGGCGACCGAGACCAGGAACACGACGTAGCCGGCCGTTCCGACGAAGCGTACGAGCACCTGCGTGACGTAGCTCATCGCGACGACGGACATCGTCCTGGCCATCACCACGATGAGAAACGTGTTCAAGGACAGACACAGAGCCACGAGTGCCAGCTGCCAAATGACTCGCGCCATGCGCCGCTCCGCGAGGAGGCTGAACGCGAGGCCCGCGGAGACGAGCGCGATCGCGGTCGCCAAGTGCCTCGCTAGCCCCGAGACGATCTGGAGCATCCCGATCCCGCGGCCGAGGCTGCACATCAGCAAGAACGGCGCGAACGCCGACGTGCACAACGCGATCTGCACGCACGCCGCTCCGAGCTTGCCACCGACGATGCCGATCGGGCCGAGCCGCGAAAGCACCAGGTGCGGAAGGTGCCCGTCCTCGTCCTCGCTCGCCAGCGACCGGAAGGTCGAAAGCGGGATGAGGAGGTGGTTGAAGAGAGTGAGAATCGCGAGCAGACCGGCGTACAACTCGGCGCCGTTCGGCTGCGAGCCGGTCGTCGCCCAGAACACCGTCACCAGGCACGCGAGCGCGAGCGCCAGGCCGAAGCTGAAGTTGAAGACCCGGCCACGCAGGGCCTGCCGCACGTCCTTGACGAGGACGGGATTCCAACGGTCGTCGATCCACGCCCCGAGCTTCGACATGGTCAAGCGGGTGTGAGCACGCCGGAGGCGGCCAGCTTCGCGCGGCACGCGTCCGCCAGGGGCACCGCTCCGTCGAGAGTGACGAACACGCCGCTCGCACGCCGCGCCTCCTGGGCGAGACCGGCCTCGAGCCGCCGCACGCGTTCGACATAGCGCTCGACCGTGCGTGCATCGAGAACGAGGTCGAGGACCTCGTTCGTCTCGGCGTCGGTCAGCCGCAGCGCTTCGCCCACCTCCGGCGCCTGGTCGAACCGGCCAAGCACCTGCACGAGCGCGAGGCCGCCACCGCGCGCGGCGAAGCGGCGCACGACCGAGTGCGGCTCGTGTGGGGAGAGGAAGTCCGAGACGAGGATGCGGATCGCGCCGGGACGCAGGAGCGTGAACGCCGCGTCGACGCCTTCGGCGAGCGGCGCCTGGCCGTCGAATTCCAGGCCGCGGTCGAGCAACTCGTCGAACGCGACGAGTTCGGTCCTGTCCCTCATGTGCACCAGCCGGACGTCGAATCCATCGGCGCGCCCGCACGCGAACAAGAGCGTCGCGAGGTCCACGGCGAGCTGACTCTTCTCCGGCTCCACGGCCATCGAGCGTGACCCGTCCACGACGAGCTCGACGCGCGGCAGGATCTCCTCGCGGTACAGCCTCACCATCACCTGATCGGTGCGCGCGTACGCCTTCCAGTCCAAGTGGCGTACGTCGTCACCGGGCACGTAGGTGCGCCGATCCTGAAACTCCAATGACGAGCCCGTCCCCTTGCCCAACCGCTCGCCCGCTGCACCGCGCGTCGGCAGGTCGCGTAGAGCCAACCTGTACCGCTGCGCCAGCGCGAGCACCTCAGGCGTCGGCGAGGGCATCCGTCATCTCCGCACGGGGGCCGGGAGCGGGCTCGATGTCGAGGCGTCGACGCCACGCGGCAACGACCTCCACGATGCTCGCGAAGACGCGCCGAATGTTGAGCAGGACGGTGAGCACGAAAAACACGCTGATCATCACCCAGTACTCGAGGAAGATGATCGTGTCCGCGTTCCAGGCGTCGTCGATGTACAGGAACGGGTTGCCCGCGTGTTCGAGGTCCATCAACCGCTCGTCGCCGAGGAAGAAGCCGAAGATCGACGGCACGAAGGCGAAGACGAGCACGAGGAACGGGATTAGCGCGCGCGCGGTGATCCGCATCGGCACGGACTTCGTGTACTTCGACAAGAGGCCGGAGGGCAAGAGCAGGTACACCGTCCCGTACAGGAACGCGATGATCAGAGCCCCGACGCCCTCACCCAGGAAGCCGCTGTGCGGCGCGGGCACGATGAACTGACCGAAGAGGAAGTACAGGCCGATCAAGACCACGTGGAACCCGTACAACAGGACTCCTCGTCCGCCGCCGGGCATGTACGGCGCCGCCAAGAGCGCGAGCGGCAGCTTGCGAGGAACCCGCGGCGCGACGCGGCGCCCCAGGGATTCAGGCTCGGTCACGAAGAAGATCCCGGGCACGAGCGCCAGGACGAGCAACGTCATCGACATCGCGCTCACGAACTCGCGGTCGTGGATCCGATTGGTCATGTACCACAGGAATGCGATCCCGATCCCGATCGAGCAGGTGTTCAGGATCCGCATCCCGCTCGAGCGGTTCTCTTCGCTGTGGGACAACATGTTCGCCGCGATCCCGAAGCAAAAGGCGATCAAGATGCCCTGCCCGACGAAGAAGACCGACCACGCCAGGACGAAGTCTGGGCCCTGCATCGCGGCAGGAAAGCGAATCCACTCGCTCGCGAGCCCGAACGTGCCGACGAGGAGCAGCCCGAGCATGCCCGCCAAGAGCGCCAGCAAGGCAACGCGCGCGAACCGTACGCGGCTGAGCGTCGAGAGCATCACGGCAACGACGCTCGCGGTCACCGACAGCGCGACGGCGCTCGTCACGATCACCGTGAGCAGCGTCAAGTCCATGCCTCGCAGCAGGAAGCTGAACACGAGGTACGGCGTGAACGTCGCCAGGAACAGCACCATCTGGGCCATCGCCGACAGCACCTTGCCGAGCACGATCTGGCGTGGCCGCAGGTTCGAGATGACCAGCAGATCGTGCGTGTTCTCGTCCCACTCGGCGCCCATCGAGTTGAAAGCGGCGAAGGGCACGAGCCCCATGATCGCGATCCCGAAGCAGACGAAGATCGCCATGAAGAAGTCGCGCCCCGAACGCTCGTACGCCTCGCCGGCTTCGAGGATGACCCCGAAGCTGGCAACAGTGACGGCGGCGAGCGTGCAGATGAACGAGACGCGGAAGAACTTGCCGCGCAAGGACTGGCGCACCTCCTTGACGAGGATCGGGTTCCACCAGTCGTCGACGAGCGACTGCAGCGGTCCCGGGTCGGGGACGACGTCCACGGATACGTCCGAGCTCGACACCTACTGCACCTTCCCTTCGGTCAACTTCAGGAAGACGTCCTCGAGGTCGGTCGCCTTCGATGCGAACTCGATCGGGCGCAGGCCCTCCTGCACGAGGTTTGCGAGCAGCTCGGCCTGCTCGGGCTGATCGCCCTCGAAGTCGAACGTGATGCCTTCGGCCTCGCGGCGCACGCCGCGCACGCGCGGGAACTCGCTCAGGCGGCGCTCGACCGCCTGGAGATTCTCGAGACAGCGCAAGTAGATCTCGCTGTGGGGGCGCAGGTTCTTGACGATCTCGTTCACGGGCCCACGGGCCTGAATGCGGCCGGCCTCGATCACGGCGACGCCGTCGCAGATCTCGGACAGCTCCGTCAGAATGTGCGACGAGATGAGGATCGCCTTGCCCATCTCGGCGAGCGCCCTCACGAGCTCACGCAGCTCGACCCGCGCACGCGGGTCGAGGCCGGCCGCGGGCTCATCGAGGATCATGACCGCGGGGTCGTGCAAGAGCGTCTTCGCGAGGCACAGCCGCTGCTTCATGCCCTTGGAGAGCGACGAAGTCAGCTTGTCGCGCAACGGCCCGAGCGAGGTGAACTCCATCACTTCGCGCAGCGTGCTGTACCGCCGCTTGCCCTTGAGCTTGTAGGCGCGCGCGAAGAAATCGAGGTAGTCGAACACAGTGGTCGAGCTGTACGCGCCGTAGGCGTCGGGCATGAAGCCGAGCCGCTCGCGAACCTTGCGCGGGTCATCGAGCACCGAATAGTCCTCGATGCGCACATCTCCGGAGTCTGGCAGCTGAAGCGTCGCGCAGACGCGCATCGTCGTCGTCTTGCCCGCGCCGTTGGGTCCGATGAAGCCGTAGATCTGTCCCGCGTCGACACTGAAACTGACGTCGTCGACCGCGCGCAGGTCACCGAAGACCTTGGTCAGGCCAGTGATTTCTAGTGCAGCGACCATCTACCACTCCTTCGCATCCGCCGGAAGGATGCCCTGCACGACGTGGTTGTCTGACTGCGGGTTCAGCTCGAGGCCGCAGCTGTCCGTGAACAGGTCGTCGCCGAGCCGAGCGACGTACGTCGCCGGCGCGAGGCGCAAGTCGGAATGCATGTCGTTGATGAGGTTTTGAACCGTGCCGAGGCTCGCTTCATCGGGCGCCGGGCACAGCGTCGCGCTCTCACCCGCACCGATCGCATCGCTCGTATGAAAGAGCCGTCCGTCGGGTGCACGAACGGCAAGCCACTCGATCGACGTCTCGAACGTGTTCTGCACCTCGAGCTTCTCGCCATCCAGAGCAAGCTCGACCCGCGCCCGCGCGGAGCCTTCGTTGAGAAGCGTCTGCTGAACTGGATCGCGTACAGCCATGTAGGTGCCGCGCAACAGCGCTCCCTTCTCGAAGTCGATCTCGTACACCTCCGTATCCTCGGTCACCTTGTTGGGAAAGACCGCCGTGCCGGCCGCCGGCCGCAGGCCTGCACCCGGCGAGAGACCAACGAACATCGTCCGGCGCTCGATCGTGGCCGCACGGTGCGTGCGCTGGTCGAGGATCGTCAGCGAGTGCGATACGGACTTGATGTCGATGCCCTGGTACAGGATCCCGTACGCGAGAATCCCCACGGACGAGACGAGCGAGATCGCCGGAATCGTGACCAGGAGCAGCGCGGGCCGCGCAAGACGCTTGACCATCATCATGTTCAGCGGACCGATGACGACCGCGAACAGGAGCAGCAGGATCAAGAACGTACGCATCGGCAGTTTGGCAAGGCCGGGGATGAGCAGTTGGCCACCTCCGAAGCGCCATCCGGCCGCGTCCGGGATCCAGCCGTTGCGCGCGCCGCGCACGAGCTGCACCGCCGCAGCCTCGATGTCACTCGCCTCGTTCAGGATCGGATCTTGCGCTCCGAGCTGGGACAGGAGCAAGCGCCCGAAGCCGACGGTGTACTGAGCGTCGTCGCCCGCGACCGTGCGAAACCGCGGCTCGAGCCAGCCGTCCTCGCCGCCGAGCTCCTCGCGCATCGAGTCGATGTCCTCCGCGAGCACGACGAGCTTCCCGCCGAGCCGTGTCCACGCGAGGAGCGGTTCGAGGCGCTCGTGCGGCGGCAACCCGCGGCGCGCATCCAGCACGACCAGGTCGAGGCTCGTGTAGCCGTGGTAGCGCGTCGGCAGGTGCTCGAAGTCGACGACCGTCGTGGGCACGGTGATCGCGGTCGCGGGTGCAGACGAGGTCGTAATGGTCGTTCCGCGCCGCACGCGTGTGCCCGAAGTCGGAACGGCGATCGGCGAAAACGCCTGCAATGCCTTCGACTTGCTCATCCGCTCCGCGATCGCGTCCGGGGCGCCGGCCGGCAGTTTCGACGGCGTCGCGACCAGCATGTGCAGGATGCCCGGCGGCGCCCCCGACGAGGTCGTCATCCCCATCCACGTGCGCGAGCCGCGCGCGGCGACCTGCACGCCGTAACCCGAGCCGCCGTAGTGGCTCATCTGCAGGAACCCGGGCGCGTACATCTCGATCGTGCGCTCCTCACCTGCCTCCAGACGCACTTTCGTCCGTACGCGGCGTCGTGCCGAGCGATACCCGCGCCCGTCGACGTCGATCTCGACCGAGCACGGCTCGTCGAGCTCGTTCTGCAGCGTGAACCACATCGGGAAGTAGCCGCGGCTCACGGTCGCCGGCCAAGGCGAGTCCAGAAAGACACTGACGTCGCCGACGTTGTTCTGCGCTCGAGCCGGAGTCGCGAACGCGAGCGTGCACGCCACGACCAGGAACGCGAAGTCACGCCTCATCGGCGACCTCCCGCGGCAAGCGCTCCTGCAGCTCGTCGACGCCATCCAGCAACGCAGCGACGAGCTTCGCGCCCGTCACGTCGTCGAGCCGCGCGCGGTAGTCGAGCGTGATTCGATGCCCGAGCGCGGGCAGGGCGACGGCGTGAACGTCGTCGAAGCCGACGTTCGGCTTGCCGTCGAGCAGCGCGTGGGCACGCGCGCTCTCGGCGATTGCGATCGCGGCGCGCGGCGAAGCCCCGAAACGCACGTAGTTCTTGACCACGTCGGGCGCGAACGCGGAGCTCGGGTGTGACGCATCGACCAGGCGTGCGATGTACGCGGCGACCGCCTTCGGGAGGAACACGCCGTCGACCGTGGCGAAGAGCGACTTCAGCCCGCCCCCGTCCGTCGCTGCGTGCAGCTCGGGCGGCGTGCCCGCGCGGCGCTCGGTGATGATGCGCTCGAGCGTGTCCTTGTTGACCGAGTGCACGTCGAGCTTGAAGAGGAACCGATCGAGCTGTGCTTCGGGGAGCGGATACGTTCCCTCGAGCTCGATCGGGTTCTGCGTCGCCAGCACGTAGAACGGGTGTGGAAGCTTTCGCGTCTCGCCGATCACGGTGACGTTACGCTCCTGCATCGCCTCCAGGAGCGCCGACTGCGTCTTGGGCGACGCGCGGTTGATCTCGTCGGCGAGAAGGATGTTCGTGAAGATCGGTCCGGGATGGAACACGAGCCGCCGCCCGCCGTGCTCGTCCTCCTCGAGGATGTGCCCGCCGGTCACGTCACCGGGCAGCAGGTCGGGCGTGAACTGCAGGCGCTTGAACTCGATGCCGAGCAGCTTCGCCAGCGCCTTGACGAGCTCGGTCTTGCCGAGTCCCGGCAGCCCTTCGAGCAGCACGTGTCCGCGCGCGAGGCAAGCCGTCACGACCATCCGGTTCAATGTCTCTTGACCGAGAATCGTGCGGTCGAGCCCGTCGAGAATCTTGTGCGCTTGATCCCGTGCAGTCTCGACCTCTTGCGGGGACAAGAGGGCCGTACCTTCCGTCATGTTGGTTGCGTCCTATGTCGTCGATGCGGCCAGACTCATGGAGAGGCCAATTGAGAGATCCAGCCCGGTCCGACGCGGTTCACTTGTCTTCGCGTGCACCGCTCGTGAAGAAGCTGCCCACCGCACGGCGGTGTTTGGGCGAGAGTCGCCTGCGCCACGCGGTCTTTCCCGTCGAGGCCTCGACGTCGACCCGACCCGCGCCCTCGGCGCTCACGTCGACTTCCGGCGCACCCGCTCCGATGCCGAGCAGATTGGAGGACTCGAGATCCTTGAGCCGCGCCTTCGGCAGCAGCCTGGCGTCGAACTGATCGGACTGGCCGGGGCTCTCGTCGCCCCAGATCATCGGAGCGTCCGCGCGCCCGCGGTTGATCCCGCCCCTTCCCGGAATGGCTCCATCGCGCCCGGCGTGGAGATGCAGCTTGCCGCCCATTCACGGCTCGCCCTCTCCGCCGCTTCACGGCTCGCCGTTCTTGCAGTCCTCGCAGACCTCGAACTCGAGCTCGGACAGATCACCGATCTCGCCGAGCTCACCGAACTCTCCCCACTCGAGACCTTCGAGGTCCAGGAGGCCGGCCTCGCCGAGATGCTCGAGCATCTCCTTCAGAAGCTCCTGCATCTCCTCCGACAGCTCGGCGATCTTCTCGGGGTCGAGCTCGAAGCCCTCGGGCAGACCGAGCGCATCGAGATCCAGCTCGGCCAGGTCCTCGGGCAGGGCGGCGGTCAGGCCTTCCTTGGCGAGCTTCTCGATCGCCTCGTTCATCTTCTCTTCGGCGAGCGCGGGGTTCTCCTCCGCGAACGAGGAGGCGATCGCAAGCGACTCGCTGGCCGTCTCGATCGCCTCTTGTGCTTCGAGCGCCTCTTCCTCGAGGCGCTTGGTCATCTCGTCGATCGCCTCGAAGGTCGCTTCGGGGTTCTCCGAAGCGAGCGCTTCCTTCTCGAGGCGCTCCATGCGCTCCTCGAGCTCTTGCGCAGTCTCTTCGTCGAAGACGATCTCTTCCTCCAGCGTCGCGAGCTTCTCCTGCAGCGCCTCGAGCGACGCGTCGAAGATCGCGGGCGGCGGACCCGCGATCGTGCGCGGAATCGGCACGAGCAGCGCGAGCAAGGCGAAACCGACGCCGGTCGCCGCCCGGCCCACCGCGGGCGCGAGTCGCAACCCGGGGACCTCGGGCGCACGGGCGAGAACCTCGCGCGTGCGCTCGGCCCAACGCTCGTCGCCGACCTCGAGCGCGGTGACCAGGGTCCCGGTCGCTCCACTGCGCAGGTCGAGCCACGTCGCGGCGCCCTCGCGGCTCAGGAACCTCGAGCGCGCGCGCTGCCACGCCGTCAGGGGAACCAGCGCCACGAGGCCGAGGAAGAGCGCTGCCCGCGCCGTCGGCAGGTCGACGAGGAGCCGAGCCAAGAGCACGGCGGACCCCGCGGCGAGAGCGGCGACCAACAGATGGTGCGAGCCCTCCCCCAGCCAGGCGGCGAGCGACGCTCGACGCTGCAGGCGCTTCAGGGTTCCGTCGATCTCGGGACGCATCGCGGGTTCCTACGGACGAGTCCGGAGATTCTTGCAGCTCATTTGCGGAGAAACCAGGCCGCCCTGGGCCTGGATTATAGAGCAGACGGCTCCAGCAGGTCCCACAGGTTCCCGTAGAGGTCGCGGAAGACGGCCACTGTGCCGTAGGGCTCGTCCCGTGGCTCGCGCACGAAGACGACGCCGCGCGCGAGGTAGTTGCTGTAGTCGCGCCAGAAGTCGTCGGTGTAGAGGAAGAGAAAGACGCGCCCGCCCGTCTGATCACCGATGCGAGCACGCTGCTCGTCGCCGACGCCACGCGCGAGCAGAAGCTGCGCGCCCCGCCCACCCGGCGGCGCGACGACGACCCAGCGCTTGTCCTGTTCGGGAACCGGCGTGTCCTCGATCAGCTCGAACCCGAGCACGCCGACGTAGAAGGCCAGTGCCTCTTCGTAGTCGCCCACGACGAGCGCGACCTGTGCGAGATGCTGTTTCATGCGAGCCACGAAAGAACCCCACGCACGTCGCACGCGGGGCCTCGAGCTGAACCAAAAAGCAGCCGGCGTCTCAACGGCGTCAGCCGTTGAACCAGAGAGCAGCCGACGTCTCAACGGCGTCAGCCGTTGAACCAGAGAGCAGCCGACGTCTCAACGGCGTCAGCCGTTGAACCAGAGAGCAGCCGA
>JAAELL010000060.1 GCA_024226735.1 bacterium
CGAGTTCGCGTGTGCGTGCCACAAGGCGCGGCGACGACGCAACTTCGCTGCCAATACGGTGATACTGGGATTGGTCGCAGGAGCCGCAACGCCATGGCGCGTGCATGCGGGCCGGGATACGACTGCGAATGTCTGCATCACGACCGTCCATAACGGATTCGTCTACGGGGCGAACTCCACGCGCAAGACACGGTGGCCCGCGCGGAAGCCCGCGCGCTCGATCACGCGGCGCGCACCTGCGTTCGCGAGCTCGGTCGAACAATGGGGAGCGAGCCCCTGTTCGCGGCTACGCGTCACCAGACTCGACATCATGCGCGACCCGATTCCCTGCCCACGCACGGCGCCTTGCACGATCAATCCCAACTGCGCGATGCCCGCTTGTTGCTGGTCCTGCCGTAGCTCGCCGATGCACAACAGCTGTGGGCCACGCTCGAAGAGCAGCATCTCCTGTCTCTCGAGCCGTTCGCGCACGTAGTGGTTCAAGAACGAGCGCGGGGCGCCGAGCTCCTCGGCCTGGAAGTCGACGATGCGCGCGTGCTCGCCGCGCTCGGCCACGCGCAGGTCGGTCAGCCCGGGTCCCTCCGGCTCGGCGGCGAGTGCGAAGAGCAGTGTGTGGCTCTCGACGCTCGAGGCCAGGTCGAGGGCACACGACAGGTAGACCGGGTCCGACGTGCAGACCATCATCCGCGCGGCCTCGAGCTCGCGCAGCGCCAGACGCAACAGGTCCACGGCGCGGTGCTGAGAGTGCGGCTGGACGTAGAAGCGCAGGAGCTGGCCCTCCGCGTCCACGCAACACGAGCCGACGACTTGCTCTTCGATGCAGAGCGCGTGGGGGGCCGCCATGTCCGCGAACGCGGCCCACATGTCGTCCATGGGAGCGACGAGCTGGTCCAGATACTCCACGCGATGGTCCGCGTAGACCTTGGACGCATCGGGCCGTAGCGAGAGTCGATCGAGTTTCACGAGTGTAGGGATAGCAAAGCTCGCAGCCATTCGCGATGACGTTGGCAGCAGTCGTCGGGACACGGTCGATTACAATCACGGGACGAGTCCACCTCTCGATCCGAGCGCGCGGGCCGAGTCGATCGTCGCGCGCTACCCGAGAATCTTGGACGGTAGTGAAGCGCCGGGTCCGAGGGGTGGCTCGTTTCCCCCTCGAGTGCGCCCGTGAGCTGGAGCCGGTACGATCGGCGCATCGGCTCCGACCCGATCGATGCCTTGCACGAAGCGATCGCGGGCTATGCGCCGTTGACCGGCGGGACGTGACTCGAGCTGGCTGCGCTGTGCCGCGAGGTGAGCCGGGTCCTGGCCGTGCGTGCCGGCGCGCCGGTCGGCACCGGCCTGACCTACGTCACCGGCGAGACCGCGGGCGTCCACCTGGTCGGCGTCCCGCCCGAATCGCGACGCAAGGGCATCGCGCGCGCGATCATGATCGGCCTGTTCGACAGCTTCCGCATCCCGGGTCATCGCGAGCAGTAACGTACGATGTCGCCCATGGCTGTTGGACTCGACAGGATGAGGGAATGGGCGTCGTGCGTGGCCGCGGTCGTCTTGCTCTGCGCCGTACAGTCGGAACGTCCCGCGCGCTCCGATCCGCCGCCCACCGACCGCGCCCCGAACATCGTCTACATCATGTCCGACGAGCTCGCCTACTACGAGCTGTCGCACATGGACAACCCCTACATCCGCACGCCGCGCATCGACCGACTGGCGGCGGAGGGAGTGCGCTTCACGCACGCGTACGCGGGCTCACCGGTCTGCGCGCCGCTGCGCTGCAACCTGATGACGGGCAAGCACGCCGGGCACGCATCGGTGCGTGCCAACGACGGCGGCACGCCACTGCGCGCGGGCGAGGCGACGATCGCCAGCCTGCTGAAGGCGGAGGGCTACGCCACCGGCGGCTTCGGCAAGTGGGGCTGCGGTGGACGCGACTCGACGGGCGTGCCGGAGCAGCACGGTTTCGACGTGTTCTTCGGCTACTACGACCAGGTGCACGCGCACTCGTTCTATCCGCCGTACCTCGTGCGCAACAGCGAAGAGGTGCCGCTCGAGGGCAACGCCGGCGGCCGATCGGGAGCGAGCTACGCGCACTACCCGATCATGGACGCGGCGCTCGGGTTCATCCGCGAGAACAAGTCGCGCCCGTTCTTTTGCTACCTGCCGATCACGCCGCCGCACGGGATGTACGACATCCCGCCGCAAGACGATGCGTGGAAGCTCTACGCGGACGCGGAGTGGATGGCGGATCCGGACGTCTCCCAGGACGTCAAGAACTACGCGGCGATGGTCTCGATGGTCGACCGCAACGTCGGGCAGGTGCTCGACCTACTCGCCGAGCTGGGTCTGGAGGAGAACACGATCGTCTTCTTCACGGGCGACAACGGCGGTCAGGATCGCTTCCGATCGAAGGCTCACCCGCGCGGGTTCTTCGGCCCCAACGTTCATCCCCGCACGGGCGTCGAGTTCCGCGGTGGCAAGGGCAACCTGTTCGAGGGGGGCCTGCGCATCCCGTTCCTCGCGCGCTGGCCGGGACGGATCGAGCCCGGTCACGTGAGCGGTCACGTTTTCTACCAGCCGGACGTGCTGCCGACCCTGTCCGCCCTGTGCGCGGCCGAGGTTCCGGACGACGTCGACGGCCTGTCGTTCCTGCCGGAGCTGCTCGGCGCGGGCGAGCAGGCGCGGCACGAGTTCCTGTACTGGGAGTTTGGCGCTCAGCTAGCCGTGCGAGTCGGGGACTGGAAGGGCATCTTGACGCGCAAGGGGCGCGGCGACTGGCGCGAGGTGCTCGCGAGCGGCGAGGGGAAGTGGGCGCTGTTCGACGTCGCGCGCGACGTCAGCGAGGCACACGACGTCGCCGCCGGTCACCCCGAGATCGTCGCGCGGCTGGCCGCGATCGCCGCGCGCGAGTTCACGCCCGCTCGACCAGGTCGATACACCGATCCCAAGCGCACTCGCCACGAGCGCGATCGCTGGGCCAAGTGGGGCACGACCAAGCGTCCCGAGCCCCGCCGGCGCCGCGGCAAACCGAACCGGATCGAAGCGAAGGACCTCATCCCCGCGGCGAACCTGTCCATCGTGCGCTTCAGCAGCGAGAACGACTCCAACGGCAAGCTCGCGGCGAACGCGGTCGACGGCGACCCCGGCACCATCTGGCACTCGCGCTGGTCCTCCGACCGCGCTGGCCCTCCGCACGAGCTCGTCATCGATCTGGGGGCCGAGTATTCCGTGCGCGGGCTGCGATACCTCGCTCGCCAGGACACGGGCTGGAACGGCACGTTCGCGGACATCGAGCTCTACGTCTCGAAGACGGTCGATGGCTTCGGCGAGCAGCCCGTCGGGCGCACGACGTTCACCAAGCAGCGCACGGCTCAGGCGCTCGACCTCGAAGCGGCGGTGAAGGGCCGCTACGTGAAAGTGCGCGTGCTCTCGGAGGTCGGCGGCAACGCCTGGGCGTCGGCGGCGGAGGTGGGGGTGATCGGGGCCAAGTAGTACGCCGAGGACCAGCGCACCTACCGCGAGCCTTGGATCGGTACCGCGCAGAACGTGAGCGCCCCGATTCCGGTCGCGCCCCTCAGCACGGGTGACTTGCGGTCCCACCGATCCCCGATCACGTAGGAGAGTTGCGCTTGCGTCACGGGCGCCGCGAAACGCAGGAGGATGACGCGTCCTTCGGCCGAGCCCGCGACGACGCCCGCCGGGTCGCCGTCCAACGCGAAGCGCTGCGCGACGAGCGGATCCCAGCTCATCTCCTGGTCGAACTCGAGCGCGAGCTCGTCCCTGGCGGCGTTCGTGTGAAAGACGCGCTGGAGGTCGGGCGGGGTGACCGGGGCGTCGTGGCGGACCCCGTACAGATCGCGCGCCAGGAGCGGGTAGACCGCATGGGCGAGCGCCGCGTAGCCCTCGGGCGGATAGTGGCAGCCACCGGGCGGCTGGATGCCGACGGTCGACACCAGGCCGAGGCGCGCGAAACGCTCCGGCAGGCGTCGCTGCACTTCGCGCAGCCGATCGTCGGAGCCCGCGTCACCCATCGAGCACGCCTTGGGTTGAATCTGGAAGACGTAGTAGCGCTCGACGTTGGGGAAGTCGCGCTTCCAGTCCGCGGCGAGGCGGACGAAGTAGCGCTCGTAGTTCTCCCAGCCGTAGGCCCCGCTCGGGCCGCCCGCGCCCTGGTCGTTCTCGCCCTGGTGCCAGAGGATCGCGCGTACGCCGTGGGTCAGGCGCGCGGCGCGCAAGCGCCAGAGCAGACGTCCGTAGATCGTCTCGCCGTCGGTCGCGTCCGTCGCGCTGCGCTGGTGCTGGTCGATGCGCGTCCCGCCCTGCGCGCCGTTGATGAAGAACACGGGCACTCCATGCTCCTCGACGAGGGTCTTTGCGAGCTCCATACCCCAGTAGCCGATCTGAAGATCCCAGCCGTCCTTGTCGAAGCCGTCGGCTGGACCCCACTCGGTCGAGCGCGCGCGTTCGGGGTTCGGGTGGGGGGACCCGAAGCTGCGGATCCACGGGCTCGTGTAGGGGTGGTCCGCGCGCCCCATGTCGAACGCCTCGGCGTTCGACTGCCCCTGGATCACGTACGCGTCGCCGCACACGATGCCGTCCGCTTCGTGCAGGAGGCGCGCCCTCGCGCCCGCGTGAGCACGCACGGTGGCGCGGTATGTGACGAGTCCGGGCTCGAGCTGTGCGGCGAGCCGGTAGCGTCCGCTCCCGACGGGGGCCGTCACCTCGGCGAACGGGCGTCCGTTGGCTGTGACCTCCAGGGTGACGCGATCGGCGCCTGAGACCGAGCCGTTCGCGTGCAGCGTGCCCGTCCCGCCCGGGCGGCGAGCGATGAACTGGTTCGTCTGCGGCAGCTCCGCTTCCGCCGGCTCACGCTCGAGCCACGCGTCGCGGTCGGGCTCGGTCACCTCGATCGTCGCTACGCGCGTCGCCGGCGTGCCGCCGTTGTCCACCGTGACCGAGACGACGAGTGCGCCGCTCGCCTGCGCGCGTTCGAGCGAGAGCCGGCTCGCGTTCGAGGTGTGCAGCGTCGCGGGGCCGGACAGCGACCATTCGAACCGGCAGTCCGCGGCGGCCGTGTCCCCGACGGTGGCCTCGAGCACGAGAGGGTCGCGGCCGTTCCACGTGGACGGCGCGGACAGGGTCACGCGCGGATCGGGGAGCGCCTCGGTGACGTGCACTTGGACGTCTCGCCGTTCGACGCGGCCGGGATACACGGCCTCGAAGCGCGCGACGAGGTCCTGGTCACCGGACACGCGCCCCGAATCGAACGTTGCCCGCAGGCGGTCGACGCTCAAGACGCGTTCGCCACTCGCGTCGACCCGCAGCCAGCGCGTCTTGAGCGCACCGCCCGCCGTCGCGGACAGCTCGAGGGACTCGCCCTCGCGGACGACCGCGCGCGTCGTGTCGACCGCGAGCTCGCCTTCCTCCGGCAATGGGCCGCCGACGAGGCGCTGGAGCGGACGCTGGTTCTCGTAGCTGAGCTTCATCCACGCCGCCGATCGCGCTCGGTCCTCGAAGCGCACCTCGTCGAGTGCGCCGTGGAAGTGTCGCGCCCAGCGACCGGGCGGCGGCGTGTGCTTGCCGAGGTAGCAGCCGCTCGGCGTCGACGTGTCGAGCGTGCGGATCGTCGTCGCGTGCTCCAGAGCGCCGTCGAGGTAGAACCGGATCGTTCCGTCCGCGAGCGTGACGCCGACGTGGTGCCACGCGCCGCGGGCGAGGCGCGTGACGCCTTCGGGGTCGGCGGCGTAGCCGTGGAACTTGGTGCGTCCGAGGCTCGACAGCGTCAGGTAGGAGAGGTGCTGCGCGCCCTGCTGACCCCAGCCGCCGAGCGTCGGACCGCTCTCGAAGCTCGTCGGCTGCACCCAGGCCGACAGCGTGCGCGGAGCGTTGCCGCTCGGCAGGTGCTCGACCGCTTCACCGCAGAGCACGGCTGTGCCGGCGCCGAAGCGGCGCGCGCGGCCGATGATGCCGGCCGCGTCCTCGGTCTTCACGTTCTCGCCGTCGAGTCCGTGGCCGCTCGCATCCGCGAGGTCCGGCCCGAGGTGCCAGACGCCACCGAAGCCCGTGCGGAAGACAGCGGCGCCGTCGTTCACCGGCGTCGCGTCCGCGTTGCCCCAGTGCAGGGTCAAGCGCTGGGTCTCGTCGCCGCGAATCTCGGGCACGCGCACCCACAGGCTGGCCTGCGCCGCCGCGGCGTCCCAGAGCTCGATCTCGTGATCGAGAACACGCCCGCTCGCGTCGGTCACGCGCACGTCCGCACCGCCCTCCGCGGCTTGGCGGAAGTCGAACGTGTCGCCATTGAGCCGCACGAGCAGCGGGAAGTCGACGACGCGTTCGGACGCTTCGAGTTGCGCGCCGTGCTCGGTCGTGAGGACGTAGAGCGGCGCCCGGTGATTCCAGCCGATGATCGCGTTGCGCGGGTCGTGGTCGCGAACAGGCCGCGCCCGGACGCCCAGCTTCTCGTAGGCGAACCCGCTCGCGAGCGGCGCGTACGCCGCGACGACGTCGACGTTCGAGTCGGCGCGGATGTCCGCCTCCAGCTCCAATCCCCAGTAGGCCGCGTTGACGACGAGGCGCCGCAGCCCCGCGCTCTCGAAGTCCTTCGCGCTGCCCATCGTCGCGTGGAAGACGCGGGCGGCGCGTCCGCTCGCGCCGGTCCAGGTCTTGACCCAGGCGACCGGCAGCGGGATCAGCTCGAGGTTGGGGGCATCGGTCGGTTGGCGGCCCGTCAGCGGCTGGCCCATGACCAGCGGCGTGCAGTCCGCGGGCAGCGACGCGCCTTCGGGATAGGTGCGGTACACGTCCGACGGACCCCAGATGTCCTCGACGCCGGTGACGACCGGATGCCGAGCGTGCTCGGCGACGACGGTGCCGCGCGTCGAGTCCTGGTGCCAGCGTCCGTGGTGGTTCCTGAACGAACCACCGAGGACGTCTTCCCCGAACCGAACGCGCTCGCCACCGACCTCGTAGTCGAACTCCAGGAAGCCATGGTTCGCCGTGCGCAAGGCGATCAGCGGCTTCCCGGAATCGAGGTACTCGTGCAGATGCGTGCGCTGCTCCGCCGGCAACGTGATCAGCCGCGTGAGGAGAATGAGCAGGTCGGCACTGGCGAGGTGCTCGAGGCCGGGCACGTCGTGCGCGACCTCGGGATCCTCCCAACGGATCTTCTGGGTCGGGTCGACGAGCCCCGCGGCGTTGACGCCGAACAGGACGGTCGTGTTGAAACCGTGCCGCTCGGCGAGCAGGTGCGCGAGCATCGGCAGCGACTGCTCGCTGCGGTACTCCTGGTCGGCGGCGACGAGGACGACGTGGCGCCCCGCGCCCGGGCCACTCTTGCCTGGAAACCGCAACCAGCGTGGGTCGTCGGGTAGGGGGTGCTCGCTCTGCGCGGCTGCGGCGGTCGCGAGGAGGAGCAGGATCGGCAGCGTGCGCATCATGCGCGGCATTGTGGCATTTGGGCTACATGACCCGGCCGCCGACGATGCACTTGGCGCGAGCACGCGCCCTCGAGCGGACTACAGGCGCCCGAACTCCTCGACGTCTACGACGGAGTATGTCGCCAGGCGACCCTCCGTGCCGAGCTCCTCGCGCAGCCGTTTCACGACGTCGCGCGCGGCCGGAGCTTCCAGAATGAGCTCGATGCGAACCGTGGGGACGTAGCCGACCACCCGATCGCGGATCGCTCCGGCGGCCGTGTCCTGATCGCGCGTGGAGTGCCCCTGGCACTCGGTGATCGTGAAACCGGACACTTCCGAGTAGGTCGACAGTCGGTCCAGCAGAAGCTCCTGGGCTTGCTGCGGTAGGTACAGCGTAAGGAGCTTCAAGGCGCTACCTCCGGCTTGGACATCAGGCTGGCGCGTTGTTCGAGCCACGCGTACAGCGAGGGAACGAGGACGAGCGTCAGCAGCGTGGACGTGAACAGACCACCGACGACGACTACGGCCAGAGGGCGCTGAACGTCGGAGCCTGGACCCGTTGCGAGTAGAAGCGGCAGCAGTCCGAGAGCCGTCGTGACCGCCGTCATCAGGACGGGTGCCAGCCTGCGTCGCGCGCCGAGGCGCACCGCCTGGTCCAGCGGTGTTCCGGATGCCTGCAGCTGGTTGAACGTGCTCACCATCACGATGCCGTTGAGGAGCGCGGTGCCGAACAGGGCGATGAATCCGACCGAGGCCGGTACCGACAGGTAGAGCCCGCTCAAGTAGAGCGCGGCCACCCCGCCGATGAGGGCAAAGGGGATATTGCACAGGATCAGCGCCGCGTGCCGCAGGCAGCCGAAGGTGCTGAACAGGATCAAGAAGATCAGCCCGAGGGCGACGGGGATCACCAGAGCCAGGCGGCGTGCCGCGCGGCGTTGGTTCTCGAACTGTCCGCCGAACTCGACGTAGTATCCGGGGGGCAGCGGGACGCGGTCCGCGATGGTCGCTTGCAGCTCGTC
The DNA here is from genome assembly GCA_024226735.1 of bacterium. Classification (GTDB taxonomy): domain Bacteria; phylum Planctomycetota; class UBA1135; order UBA1135; genus JAAELL01. The sequence continues at coordinate 8,432 of JAAELL010000060.1, forward strand.
GACGAGACCGACGATGTCGCGGCCCTCGACGTTGGCTTCGATCACGACGTGGCGTATGCCGTTCTCGTGATCGAGCTGAACGGGGCCGTCGACCTCGACGATGTGCGCCAGCCGGTTCAGGGGCACCCGGGCACCCGCCGGCGTGTCCACGAGCAGAGCTCCGATCGACTCGGGTGAGCTGCGGCGCTCCGCCGGGAAGCGTAGGAGCACGTCGATGCGCCGCGCTTTCTCGGTCACGGTCGTGACGACGCGCCCGCCGATCGCGGTCTCGACCAGCTCGTTGAGCTTCTCCGTGTTCACGCCGAAGCGGCTGAGGGCCTCGACGTCTGCGCGTACCTCGAGGTAGGTCTGCCCGGACAGAGGAGCGCGCATCACGTCGACCGTTCCTTCGGTCTCGGCAACGACGCGCTCGATCGCCGCCGAATGCTGCTCGAGCTCATCCAGCTCCAAACCGAAGACCTTGACTGCCAGCGCAGCCGTGACTCCCGTGATCATCTCCGACGTGCGCATCTCGATCGGCTGCGTGAAGCCGAACGAGACGCCTGGGATCGACTCGAGGCGCGCGCGCAATTGCTCGGTGAGCTCCTCTTCGCTCGTGGCCTCCCACTGCGACTCGGGCAGGGTGACGAGGTAGTGGTCGGACTCGTGCAGCCCCATCGGGTCGAGGCGGAGCTCGTCCGAGCCGAGGCGAGAAACGACGTGCGCGACTTCGGGTTGCTCCAGGATGGCGCGCTGGATGCGGCCGTCGATCTCGAGGGAGCGCTCGAGCGAGATGCTCGGCAGCTTGCTCGTCTGGATGACGAGGGTTCCCTCCTCCAGGCGCGGGATGAACTCCGCTCCGATCCGCCCGAAGGCGATCGCCGCCGGCACCATGAGCGCCAGCGCGGAACCCAAAGCGACCCAGCGCCGTCGGATCGCCCAGTCCACGAGCGGCCCATGGAAGCTGGCGGCGATCCGCACGAGGGGGCCCGCACGGGTGGCGGCGGGTCGCAGGAGCAAGCTGGCCACCACGGGAACGAACACCAGCGCCAGTAGCACCGCGACGGCCAGTGCGATCGAGATCGTCTGGGCGAGGGGCGCGAACATGCGCCCTTCGAGGCCCGAGAGGCTGAGCAGCGGCAGGAAGACGATGATGATGATCGCCGTGCCGGAGACGACCGGGCTGCCGACTTCAGTGACCGCTCGGTAGATCTGGTGCAGCCGGTCGTGTCCGCGGCTCGTCCGCGTCAGTCGGGCCTGGACGTTCTCGACGACGACGACCGCCGGATCGACGAGGATTCCGATCGCGATCACCAATCCTCCGAGCGACATGAGGTTGGCCGTCAAGCCCAGGGCGTGCATCAGGAGGAACGTGGTGAGCACGGCCATGGGCAACACGACCGCCACGGCGACGGCGCCGCGTAGGCTGCACATGAACGCGAGCAGGACGAGCAGCACCAAGGCGCAAGCGAGCCCGAGCGCGTTGCGCACCATGGTGACGGCGCGCTGCACCAGGTCGGTCCGATCGTAGAACGGCACGATGCGAACGCCCGCCGGCAGCGAAGGGATGACGTCGTCCAGGGTCGCCTTGACGCGATCGACCGTCTCGCGGCTGTTCGCGCCGAGCCGCGTGAGCACCAGCCCCTGGACGTACTCCCCGCGGCCATCCTTGGTGACCCCGCCGAAACGCGTCAGCGAGCCCAAGCGCACGTCGGCCAAGTCCGTCAGCCGAATCGGAGCTCCCGCTCGGGAAGTCACCGTGATGCGCTCGAGGTCCTCGATCGAACGGAGGCGGCCCTGCGTACGCACCAGAAGGACCTCGTCGCTACGCACGATCCGGTCTCCACCGGCGTTGCGGTTGTTGCGCTCGATGGCCTGCGCGACGTCGTCGGCCGTCAGCGCGAGCGCGACGAGACGATCGGGGTCCGGCACGACCTCGAAGGCTCGAACCTCACCGCCGAGTGAGTTCACTTCCGCCACGCCGTCGACCGAAACGAGTCGCGGCCGGATGGTCCAGTCCAAGATCGTGCGCAGCTCCGCATTGCTGCGTCCCGGCCCCTCGAGCGTGAACATGAACGCCTCGCCCAGTGGGGTCGTGATCGGCGCCAGGTCGCCTTCGGCGCCCGGGGGCATGACGTCCCACACGCGCGCCAGTCGCTCCGAGACCTGGCTCCGGGCCCAGTAGACGTCGACGTCCTCCTCGAAGTCGAGGGTCACGACCGACAGCGCGTACTTGGTCAGCGAGCGCAGCGTGGCGAGGCGCGCGATGCCGCGCATCTCCACCTCGATCGGTGTCGTGATGCCTTGCTCGACCTCGATCGGCGACAGGCCCGGCGCCTTGACGATGACTTGGACCTGGGGCACCGAAATGTCCGGGAAGGCGTCGATCGGCATGCGCGTGAACGCGCGAGCGCCTCCCACCGCCAGGGCCACGGCGCCCACCAGAACCAGCACGCGCTGGGTGAGGGCCAGGCGTACGAGCAGTCGGATCACTCCTCCATTCCTCCGAGCCCGAGCCAGACGGACTTCAAGAGCAGACCCTCGGTCCTGGCGACCTGTTCGCCCGCCTGCAGGCCGGCGGTGATCTCGAAGGAGCTCGTGCCGGCGAAGCCGACCGTCACTTCGCGAGCCTCCCAGTCTCGGTCCTGGGTCAGGACGAAGACCACGCCACGGTCTGTCTGTTCGCCCGGCGACCGGTGCACGCACTCGGCCGGCACCGCGACGTCGACGTGCCGCTCCCGGACGTCCGCCAGGAGCCGGACGAAGAGTCCTGGGCGCCAGACGCGCTCGGTGTTGTCGAGCTCGACCCGCGCGAGCGCGGTCTGCGAGCCGGGGTCGATGCGTGGATCGAGATACGCGAGCTGCGCACCCGTCTCCCTCTCGAGCTCGCTGGAGGAGACCGTGACGGGCTGTCCGAGGGTCAGCTGCACCAACTTGGACGTCGGAACGCGGACGTCGATCCAGACCGTGTCGAGATCGGCGATCTCGAAGAGCCGATGGTCGCCCGCGACGGCCTCGCCCAGGACCGCGTCCTTGGCGACGACGACGCCGGCAATGGGGGCGCGAAGCTCGAAGCGGGCCAGGTCGGACTCACGGCCGGCGGTGCCGGCGCCGAGGGCTTCGAGCTCCTGACGGGCGCTCTCCACATCGAGCCTCGCCTTGGCGAGCTCGTGTTCCGCCGCGAAGTAGCTTTCCTCCGAAGTGATCTGCTTGTCCCACAGTGTCTTCTCGCGCTCGAAGGCCGCCAGGGCGAAGCTCGAGCGTTGCACGGCGCGCGCGCTGGCGCTCCGGGCGCGTGCCAGCTCGGAGCTGTGCAGGACCGCCAAGAGCTCCCCGGCTTCGACGGAGTCGCCCAGGTTGGCGCGGACCTCGTTCAGGACGCCATCGAGGCGCGCGACAACCGCGGCGCGGCGGTCTTGGTCGAAGCCGACGGTTCCGTGCAACGAGAGTCGCACGCTCAGCTCGGCGGAGCCCGCGCGTACGGTGTCGATGCTCGTGTGGCGCTCCGCGCCCGGCGGCAGCCGGAAGTGGGTCGCAAGGGTGGCCTCGCCCGACGCGGGCGTAGATGCCTCGATCGAGCTCGGCTCTTGGCTGCAGGCCAGCAGCCCTGCGCCGGCGAAGGCGCCGGCGAAGGCGCCGGCGAAGGCGACTGCGTGGATGCGGAGACCGTCCATCCACCCGGAGGAGTGTTTCATCGGTCGATCGTTCGTGCGGATTCGATGGGAGGGCGCGGCGTGGCGACGAGAGCCGTCATGCGCGCGGTCGCGAGGTGATACTCGGCCAAGGCCCGGGCGTGGCGGATCCGCAATTCGCGATCCGTGCGCTGTGCGTCGAGCACGTCGATCAACTCGAAGCGCCCGGCGCGGTAGCCGGTGCTGGTGGACTGTAGGACGCGGCGGGCGTCGTCGAGCAGGCCGCCCTCGAGTCGGGTGATCTCGTCGAACGCCGAGGACATGGCCTCCCGCGTACGAGCGAGCTCGATGCGCAGCGCACTGCGCGTCGCTTCCACGGTGTGCTCGACCCCAGCCTGGCGGGCGCGCGCCGCTGCTTCCTGTTCCTTGCTCGAACGGATCGCCTGGAGGGGAAGCTCGACGCTGAGCAGGGCCGCGGTGTCGTCCGACTCCTCGAAACGGCGCATCCCGACGCTCAGCGCGACGTCCGCCGATCGCGCGGCGCGTGCGCTGGCGACGGCGGCGGCGGCTCTGTCCCGTTCGAGCTCCACCCGGCGCATGCGCGGTCCGTGCGCAAGGGCTTCCTGCAGCTCCGCCAGCGGCGGCGGTGGCGTCACCGGCCTTGGTGCTGCGTCCAAGCCCTCGATCCACGAGCCCGAGTCCGTGGCGGGCGTGCCGCATGCGCGGGCCAGCTCCATTTGCGCCTCGCGCCAATCGCGCTCAGCCGCGCGACGGCGCAGCTCGCCCTCGGCGAGAGCTACTTCGTACTTGGTGGCCTCGACGGGCGACGCCCTGCCCGCACTCGCTCGTTCGCGCACCGCGTTCGAGGTCTCGCGCGCGTCCTGCTCCGCGGCCACCACGAGGTCGAGCACCGCCTTGGCGGACAGCGCCCGGTGGAAGGCGCCGGTGACCTGCGCTTGGATCTCGCGCTCGAGGAGGTCGATGTCGAGGCGCGCCAGATTCAACTCGACGCCGGCCGCACGGCGGCGCGCGTCACGCTTGCCGCCGCGCTCGAAGGTCTTGGACAGCCACAGCGTGGTCTGCGCGCCGTCGTAGCCCGACAGATCTCCGCTACCCGCGAAGTCCTCGGCCTCGATGCCCATCGTCGGAACCGGGCGGTAGCCCGCGACGCGGGTCTCCGCCCATAGTGCCGCGACTTCCTCGGTGGCCGCGCGCAACTCCGGGCGCCGACTCAGGGCGAGCTCGATCGCGGACTGCAGGCTGATGGTGCCGGGGACGAGGGGCTCCTGGTCCGGAGTCGGCGCGGCGGCGGCTTCGTTCGCTGCCCGGCGCGCGGCCTGGGGGCGAGCTCGTTCGGTCGGGTCCACGCCTCCCGCCCCCCGATTCGCAGCCGGGGAGAAGCAGCCCGTACACATCCAAGCCAGGGCGAGCAGGGAGCCGAGATTCTGAATCCGATACTGGGGCACGCTCACAGGCTAGCCGGAGAGTGGGCAGGTGCAGATTGCCAGGGAGTAATCGCCGACTGGGCCGGTCGATTCTGGGTATCGCGAGGTCGGGCGTGAGGTGGCAACAGTACGCAGGACGAGACTCGGCCCTTTGGTATAACGGCGTCATCGCGCCCCTCCCCGACCCCCCAGGAACCCCCATGCCCGTACGCAACGACTTCGCCCCCGGCGAGTTCTGCTGGATCGACCTCGCCGCCCATGATTCCGCTGCCGCGCAAGAGTGGTACGGGGCGCTCTTCGGTTGGTCGCACTTCTCGATGGAGACTGGGGGCGGTCCGCCGTACGCGTTCTTCATGAACGGTGACTCGACGGTCGGTGGGGTCGCGCAGATGGCGGACGAGATGCAGGCGCAGGGCATTCCGCCGATGTGGAACAGCTACATCTGCACGCAGGACTGCGCGGCCACCGAAGCGCGCGTCAAGGAGATCGGCGGGACGGTGACCGTACCGACGATGGAGGTCCCCGGGCACGGCAAGCTCGCGTTCTTCCTGGACCCCGAGGGCGCGTCCTTCGCAGCGTGGCAGACGACCAACGTATCCGGCCCCGGCGTGATGGTCCAAGAGCCGGGGTCGCTCTCGTGGAACGAGCTCATGACCCGCGACTCGGCGAAGGCCTCGAAGTTCTACGGAGAGCTCGTCGGCTGGGACTTCGCGCCGATGCCGATGGGTGACGTGAACTACACGATGATCAAGAACGCCGACAAGGACGCCGGCGGGATGATGGCGATGGAGGGGCCGCACTTCGAAGGCATCCCCGCTCACTGGCTCGTGTACTTTGCCGTGGTCGACTGTGACGCGACCGCTGCGAAGGCGGGTGCGACCGGAGGCAAGGTGAACGTTCCGCCAACTGACATTCCGGTCGGCAAGTTCAGCATTCTCAGCGATCCGCAGGGCGCCGTCTTCGGGGTGATCACGCTGAAAGCTTCGCCTCAGTGTTGAGCATCTGATGCTACGGTGACTCCAGGAACCATGCCGTGAACACCTCTGCCCTCTCCGTCGTCGCGATCGTGCTCAGCTCCGTTTCCATCGCGGCTCTGCTCTGGGAGTCGCCTCCTATGCAAGACGACGAAGTTGCTCCCGTCGCTCCCGCCCCCGGCGCCGATGCCGCGGTCCTGCAGCGGATGGAGGCACTGAGCGAGGAGAATCGGAAGCTGCGCGATCGGTTGGCGATGCTCGAGGTCCGGCCCGCCCCGCAGCGGACACCGGTCCTGGACGGGTTCGTGTCCAAGGAGGAGTTCGACGCCTTCAAGGACGAGGTGCGTGCGGCGCTGTCGAGCCCGGATGCTCTGATCGGCGGTAGTCCCAGAGCCGCGACGAAGTTCAAGGAACAGGTCGCGTCCACGCTCTCGGAGCTGCGCAAGGCGGAGACCGTCGGGAAGTTCCGCAACAAGCAGGAGTCGCGTGTCGCGGGCCTGGACGCGACGATGACCAAGATGGACGGGTGGTTGGGTCTCACACCGCAGCAGTCCAACTCGATGCGCTCCGCCCTGCTTGCGCAGTACGATCGCGAGGCGGAGCTGCTGCGGCGCTGGGAGGCTGGGGAGGACTCCGAGGTCCTCGGCGAGGTCAAAGCGAGCGATCGTACTGCGCACCGCGCGGCGCTCGCGGAGTTCTTGACGCCCGAGCAGATTCAGACGTTCTCCAGCCGCGGCAAGTGACCCGTGTCTCTAGTGGGGTACACCCCACTAGGGGCAGAGACGACGTATCGATGGCGTATTCGACGAGCCCGCCGGCGTCCGCCTGCTGGACCGGCAGCCGGAACAGCGGGCTCCCGCCGATGCAGACGACGCCCTCGCCGGAGACGACCGAGCTCGTTCCCCGACCGAACGATGTCCCCCGGGAGGACCCGCGAGAAATATGGGCTCTCTTGCCGAGTCCCGGGCGAGACGGTACGGGCTGAAGGACATTCCGCGGCGCTTCATGAGCGTCACGATCGAGCACCCCGAGGCCCTTCGTCGACGCGGGCGCTGATCCTGTTGCGCGAGGAGCAGGAGGTGCGGCGCATGCCGCTCGCGCTGCGTTGGCGCGAGGAGACGGTGCTGCGCTGATCGGTTGCTTCTCGCCCGACCGGCGGGCGAGAATCTCCGCGTGCCGATCCCGACGACGCGTGACGAGCTGATCGAGCTCGTGGCGTCGAGCTTCGCCAAGCTCGAAGCCGAGCTCGACGCCGAGTTCGATGAGGGCGGACCCGAGCTCGCCGATCTCGCCTGCACCGACGACTGGAGCGTGCGCGAGGTCCTTCTCGTGCGCGCCTGGTGGACACACACCGTCGTCGACTGGATCGAGGCCGGCCGGCGTGGCGAGGTGCCGGTGACGCCGGCGCAGGGCTACGGCTGGAGCGAGACGCCGCGTCTGAACGCGGACCTCGTGAGCGCGTCGGGCGGCGAGTCGTACCGAGCCGTCCGCACGCGCCTGAAGCGCGGGTTCGAGCGCGTGCAGGCCGCGATCGAAGCACTCGACGACGAAGAGCTCCTCGAGCCGGGCGCGTTCGCCTGGGCCGGGAAGTGGCCGGTCGCGCGCTGGATCTCGATCAACACGGCTCGCCAGTACACGACCGCGCGGACGATGGTGCGGCGCGCCCGGCGCTGAGGGTGCGGAAATTGGGAGACGGCCCCTCACCTTCGAGCCGGTCTCGCCTACGTTGATGCTCCCGGTCTCCCTCGTTGCGGACCCCGCCGTTTCCATGAGACGACTCGCGATTATCGCCCTCGTACTCCTCGTTGGCATCGCCGCGACGGTGGCGGTTCTTGACGATCCGACGGTTCCCGAGCAGGGCGCGGCATTGACCGGTGGCGAGTCCGTCGAGGCGCGCGAGCGGGCCGCTCCAGCGATGCTGGAGGACGGACCGGCACAGGAGCGGACGTCGACCGACGAGCGCGTCCCCGTCGCGCCCGCGACGTCTGCGCACCCTCCACGCGGCTCGTACAGCACCCGCCAAGACTGGCGGCTCGAGCTGGAGTTGACGTACTCCGGCAGCGAGCGTCCGCCGACCACGGTCACCGTCACACATCCGGAGATGACGGACCGCAGCGCGACCTTCAGTTACAAGCGTGAGCCCGACACGTCGATCGACGTGTCGAGCCTGGCGACGGGGTCCGTGCCCGACTGGCTCCTGGTCGAAGTCAGTGGTGCCAGTGAGCAGCCGATCGTCGAGAAGGCGATGCGGGTCGAGGACGCGGCGGGGCACGTCGAGTTCCGCGCCGCGATCGACCTGGGCCGTTGGACGCGTCACCTCGCGGGCACGGTGTCGCTGCCGGCGGGTCTCGAGTACGTGCCGGTCGTGCATCTGTTCGACACGGACAAGCGCCATCTGCTCTCGAAGAAGTGCGAAGCCGATGGCGGGTTCCGTTTCCCGTTGGCTTCCGGTACGCGCTTCTACCTCTGTGCCGTCGCGCCCACTCTGGAGCCGCACACCGAGGTCTTCGAGCTCGGCTCCGGCGCGAATCCGCTGCCGTGTCGCATCCGTCTCGGCGCCGGGGCGTCCATCGAGGGGGTCGCGCGCTCGAACGGGAAGCCCCTCGCGAAGGGATCGAACGTCTTCGCGGAGCGCGGCGACGGCGTCGAGCCGCTCCTGCTCGACTCGCAGCTCGGCTGGTCGGGTGAGCAGTTGGTGCGTCTGGGGGCGACCACGCGAATGACCGAGGAGGGCCGTTTCCGGATCGAGGGCCTGTCGCCCGGACCGCACGGGCTGGGGGCGCATGCGCGTCAGGTGCCCATGGACGGCGTGAACCTGGTGATCGGGACCAGGAACCAGGTGGCGCTCGAGGTCGACGCGCCCGCGACGGGGGTCGTGCTCGATCTGACCTCGCGGGTGCGCACCGTCACGGTCGAGGTCCGCTCGGAGGACGGCCCGCTCGACGGTGTACGGGTTCAGCTCGAACGCAGCGAGCCCGACGAGGGCGCCCGTGGTTTCCGGCAGAGACACGGCACGTCCACGGGGCCCGAAGGACGCGTGCGGATCACGTTCGGAACGTCCCACGCGTACAACCTGACGGTCGCGCGCAGCGGGTACGCGACGCACAGCGCGCCCCTCGACCCCGAGGGAGGCGAGACGCTCGTGGTTGTCTTGGAACGCACCGGAGCGGTCACCGACGTGCTCTTGCGCGTCGACGCCGGCGGCAGCCTGTTCCCCCGGGCGCTCGTCGTGCGCATGATGAGCCTCGACCACGGCCCGCCCTTGGGGCGCCGCGTGTTGGGCGGTCCCGCGGGCTATCTGCTCACGGACGTTCCCCCCGGGGAATACGACGTCGACGTGTTCGTCGACGAGCCGGAGGGTGACGAGACGTACCTGACTTCGACGAGCCTCATCCTGCGCGTTCCGGACGGTGGGACGCACGAGCGCACGATCGAGCTTGCGCGCGGCGGCTTCTTCACGGTCCGCGCGACGGGCTTCGAGAGCGCCTTGCAGCGGCCGAAGTGGTTCGTGCGCAACGAGCAGGATCGCATCGTGCCGGGCCATCTCGAGTCCGGGGACGAGTGGCAGCCCGGAGAGACGGAGCGCCTGCGCAAGCCGCTCCCGCCGGGGCGCTATGGGCTCTACCTCGAGGCGCGGGGCTTCGAGACGTGGCGCGGCACGGTCGAGATCCGGGCGGGGGAGACGAGCGCCGTCGAGGCTGATCTCGTCGAGAAGCGTTAGTGGTGTGTGTCAGAAGCTCGGTTCACTTGCCCGGCCGGTCTCGCACGGTGCCTGCGTTGCCCCAAAACAGTGTCTATCTCTGGCGTGAGTAGCACAGAGGCTACACCCGGAACCCGGCGCCTTGCCACCGCACGACACCGGCTCGGACAAATGAACCGAACTTCGGGTACACCCCAGTAGCGGATGCACGGAGCGTCGGAGCGATGAAGTGGGAGCGACTCGTCGAGCTCGGCCGTGAGCTCCCGGAGGTCGAGGAGAGCACGTGGTACCGCATGCCGTCCCTCGCCGTGTGCGGCAAGTCGTTCGCCGGCCGGAAGGACGACGACGCGGCCGTCGTGTTCCTCGTCGACAGCGTCGCCGACCGCGAGATCCTGATCGTGGCCCGGCCCGACGGGTACTACACGACCGACCACTACGCGCGCTCCGCCGCGGTCCTGGCGCGCTTGTCGAAGCTGCGGGACACCGAGGCGCGGCGCCGCCTGCTCGAGGCCTGGCGCATCAAGGCGCCGAAGCGGCTGGTGCGGAAGCTCGAGGGCGAATGACCGTGGGGGCGAACGACGGCGCGGCGCGCCCGAACGGACACCCCGCCGGGATCCTCGCCGTGCTCTGGGCGTGCGTCGCGCTCGTGGAGTGGTACTGGGTGCTCGCGACCACGGCGGATGAAGGGCCCGTACCGCATCTGGCCCACGCGCCGCGGCTCGTCGTTCTACAGATGGGCGCGGCGATGTTCGTGCTGGTCGTCGTGCTGGGGCGCTCGCGGCTGCGCCTCGCGACGCGCGTGCTCTACGTGCTGCCCGTGTGCGCGTACCTGTGGATCTCGCTGCTCGGCCGCATCTGAAAAGGCGGGGAGGCCCATCGTGGGGCGATTACCGCCGCGTCATCGCGGCAGTGGCCCGGACGCTCTCGGGAGAAGGAGAATCGGTGCCGGGGACGGTTTTCGAGAAAGCCTGACGGAAAGGGTGGCCCCGTTCGCCGGGGCGGGCGGCAGCGATGCAGTGCGCCTCGCCGGCCAACGTTCCCGCAACCTCACGACCCGAGACCCGACCATGAAGAACCTCACCTCGATCGCCATCGCCCTCGTCACGCTCACTCCCAGCGCCCTGGCCCTGTCGTCGCCTGCCGGCTTCGGTGGGAACGAGCTCCGCTTCAAGCGTTGGGGGACCGTCTCTCCTGCGCCGGGATGGGACGTCCAGATGGGACGCTTCGTAGACATCCCCGGCACGGGCCACGAGTCCGACGTTGTGGCCTACCACGCGGACAGCGGGACCCTGTGGGTGGGCGCGGAACCTCCCGGCCAGCAGCTCCAGTTCTCCCACTGGGGCACCGTGTCGCCCCCCGGCGATTGGACCTTCGTCGTCGGCGACGTCGACGGCAACGGCTTCAGCGACGTCATCGGCTATCACCCCAGCAACGGCACGGTGTGGGTCGGGCTCAACACGGGGGCCAGTTTCGACTTCCAGCTCTTTGGAGCGGTCGGTCCCGCGGCAGGTTGGACGTTCGTCGCCGGTGACGTCAATGGTGACGGCCTCTGCGACGTCGTGGGCTACTACGCCGGCAACGGAACGCTGTGGGCTGGAGTGAACAACGGCAGCATGTTCCTGTTCGACCAGTGGGGCGCGGTGTCCCCGGCCGCAGGCTGGCGCTTCACGGCGGGCGACTTCTCCGGGGACGGCGTCTGCGACCTGGTCGGGCACCACCCCAGCAACGGTTCTCTCTGGTCGGCGAACAGCACCGGAACGAGCTTTCACTTCGCGCAAGTCGGAAGTGTGCCCGCCGGCGACAACTGGAGCGTCGTCAGCGTCTACGCCTACCAGCCCTTCCTCGCCCTGCTCGCCTACGACTCTGCGACGGGGGCGCTGCGCCTCGGCGAGCGCGACAACGCCGTCGGCGCGTTCACGTTCTCGCCCGCGGGCCGGCTCTATCCCAGTACGGGCTGGACCCTCAGGACAGGGACCCTGTTCGCCGGTGGCAGCAACCCGTGGAGCCGGATCCTCGCCTATCACCCGAGCAATGGATCCCTCTGGAGGACCAACTTCGTCTGGGTGGAGTGAGCGCGAGAGAACCGTGCTGGGTTGATGGCGGGAGGTCGGCATTTGCCGGCCTCCCGCTTCTGTGCGTCCACGTGCAAGCGGCGCCAACAGAAGGGGTTTTCGAGAAAGGTTGACGGAGAAGGCGGCTCCATTCGCCGGTTCGGGTGGCGGCGATGCAGTGCGCTTCGCCGGCCACCAGTACCGGACCCTCGATGAAAGACTCGATCATGAAACACTCCCTTTCGATTGCTATTGCCATCGCAGCGCTCGCTCCGAGCGCATTGGCCCTGATCTCGCCTGCCGGCTCAACCGACGGACTCCCGCTGCAGTTCACGCGCGTGGGAACCGTCTCACCAGCGGCGGGCTGGACCATGAAGATGGGGAACTTCACCGCTATCCGGGCTCGGGATGAAGTCGTGGGTTATCACGCGGGCACCGGCACGCTCTGGGTGGGCGAGCATCACAACCTTCCGCAACTTCAGTTCACCCAATGGGGCGCCGTGTCCCCTCCCGGTGACTGGGAGTTCGTCGTCGGCGACGTCAATGGTGACTACTACAGCGACGTCATCGGCTACTACCCTGCGAACGGCACCGTTTGGGTGGGCATGAACACGGGGTCGAGCTTCCAGTTCCATCTGTGGGCAGCGATCGCTCCGGCCGCGGGGTGGACGTTTTTCCCCGGTGACTTCAACGGCGACGGCCTCGGCGACGTGATGGGCTACGATCCTGGCAACGGACAGCTCTGGGCTGGAATAAACAACGGAACGTCGTTTCAGGCACAGCACTGGGGCACCGTGTCTCCGGCGGCTGGGTGGCGCTTCACTGCCGGCTACTTTACCCCGGGCCCGTCCGATGTCGTCGGGCACTACCTTGGCAACGGGAGCCTGTGGTTGGGGCGCAGCACCGGAGCGGGCTTGCAGTTTGCCCCGGCCGGGAGCCTCCCGGCCGGTGACATCTGGACCCTGGTCAGTGCTGCTGAGAATTCTGGCCATCGAGGCCTATTGGCCTACGACTCGTTGTCGGGTGCGCTGCGCTACGGTGAGCGTGCCGGTGGGGTTGGCGCCTTCGTATTCGAGGACAGGGGACAGCTCTTTCCCAGCTCCGGGTGGTCCCTTGCGTGTGGGATCATGTGGTCGGGAGGATGGCCGGAGGGTTTTCTTACCCGCGTCCTCGCCTATCACCCGAGCAATGGTTCGCTCTGGGAGGCTGACTTGCACTGACACCAACAGGCAATGCAGTGCCTCGTCCTTCCCGGGAGATCGGCATCCGCCGGTCTCCCGCAGGCGCCCTGATACGATCAAGAGCCATGTCGGACCAACGCAGCGATCCTCTCTCGTTCGCGTCCAGCCTGGAGCGAGCTCGGCTCGATCAAGCCAACCTCGGCGCACTGATCGTGCAGTACCGCAACCCTCTCCTCGCGCGCATCCGACTCATGATGGGCGAGCGCGCGCGGCAGCACGTGGAGTCGGTCGATGTCCTGCAGGCCACGATCGCCGAAGTCGTCGCGAACCACGAGCGCTACGACATCCCCGACGAGAACCGTTTCCTGCGCTGGGCGGTCGAGGTCGCTCGCAACAACATCCGCGACGGCGAACGCAAGAGACGCGAACGTGCCTTCGCGAACTTCTCGTCCGGGTTCGGCGAGGTCGGCTCTCCCAACAGTCGCTCCACTCCCTCGGGCAAGGCCGTGCGCAACGAGGCCCAGCACCTCGTGGCGGAGGCGATCGAGTCCCTCGATACCGAGATGGGGAGTGTGGTCGAGCTGCGCAACATCGAAGGGCTACCGTTCAAGGAGATCGGCAAGCGGATGGGACGGAGCGAAAACGCCGTGCAGCTGCTGCACGCCAGGGCTCTGATCCGCCTCGGGAAGAAGCTGAAGGGCTACCAGCAGAATCAAGATGTCGACTGACTACGCAGAGACCCTTCTGGCCGAGCACCTCGCTCGGAACGGCGCGAGCGCCCAGAGCATCGAGGCGCTCTGCGCCGAGCACCCTCCGCACGCGGGCGAGCTGCGTGAGCTGTTCTCCGCCTACCTCGCTGCGCAAGGTGCAGTGGACGGCTCGAAGACACTTCCACTTCCGCCCCTGTTTCGCCAGGGCCACGCGCAGATTCCGCGTGCCCTCCAGGAGGACTTGCACGTCGAGCCCGGCCAGGAGGTCGGCGACTTCCGGCTCGAGGCGCTCCTCGGGCGCGGGGGCATGGGGCAGGTTTGGAAGGCGCGTCAGCTCTCGTTGGATCGAGAGGTCGCGTTCAAGCTCATGCTGCGCAAATCGGTCGACGACGAAGCCCTGGAGCGCTTCGTCCGTGAGGCGCGCGCCGGCGCGCGGTTGAGTCATCCCGGAATTGTCGCCGTTCACGATCGGGGCACCTCGGGCGGCCTGGCCTGGATCTCGATGGAGCTGGTCGCCGGAGGGGCGACTCTGTGCGACTTCATCGAAGAGGCCGTTCGCGCCGCGTCCCTGGAGCCCGACTACTATTCGCGCGTGTGCGCGTTCGTGGCGCGCGTGGCGGGCGCCCTGCAGGTCGCCCACGCGGCGGGCATCATCCACCGCGACATCAAGCCCTCGAACATCCTGATCACGGACGCGGGCTTGCCGAAGGTCACCGACTTCGGTCTCGCGCGCATCGTCGATGAGTCGGCGCTGACGCGGACCGGCCATGTTGCCGGGACGTACTGCTACATGAGCCCCGAGCAGGCGATGGGGCGTGTGGCGGAGACGGACCCACGCACCGATGTGTTCAGCCTCGGGGCCGTTCTGTACGAGATGCTCGCCTTGCGCCGCCCGTTCGATGGGGACACGGCGGCTCAGATCGTCTCGCAGATCGTTGCGGACGACCCGATCGATCCGCGGACCATCCGTTCACGCGTGCCGCGTGACTTGGCTGTGATCGCGGCCAAGTGCCTGGAGAAGAACCCAGGGAAGCGTTACCAGACGATGGGCGAGCTCGAGGCCGACCTGTTGAGGCATGCGTCGCACCAGCCGATCCTCGCGACGGCGCCGACGGTCGGGGAGAGGCTCGTCAAATGGGTCCGGAGGCATCCGACGGGGAGCGCCGCAACCGCGATTGCCGGCGTCGCGTTCGTCGCCATCACGGCGCTTCTCATCGCCAACTGGCGGACCGCGCGGAGCGAGGCAGCGCGCGCCGAGGAGGTTCTTGGTCTCTCCGCTTTCCAGCGCCTCGAAGAGCTGACCCAAGACGCCGCGGCTCTCTGGCCCGCAGTGCCGTCGAACATCTCGAAGTTCCGGGCGTGGATCGCACTGGCGCAGGAGTTGAACGCACGCCAGAACGGGTTCCGCTCCCAGATGGAGCGCCTGCAGGCATCGGCGTCGAGCGGCGTGCGCGCGGCATCGGCAGCGACGGGCGAGCTCGTGTTCGACGATGAGCGCGAGAAGTGGTGGCACGGTCAGCTGCAGATGCTCACGACCGACCTCGAGGTCTTCGCGGATCTGGAAGCGGGGCTCGCGGGGAGCGGCATCTCGCCCGAGCACGGTTGGTCCGTGCAGCGTCGCCTCGATGAGGCGCTGACCCTCGAGGAGATGCTGAAGAGCCAGGAGTGGCTCGATGCTTGGGAGGAAGCGTCCGCGGCCATCCGCGACGATCTCGGTTTGGACGTTCCGCCCCAGGTTGCGCTTTGGCCGCTCGGCGTGGACCGGGCCTCAGGTCTCTGGGAGTTCTGGCACACCCAATCGGGCGAGCGTCCGGTGCGCGTGGCGGACGGTTCGCTCGAGTTCACGGGCCAAGCTGGCATCGTGCTCGTGCTCGTCTCCGGGGGAACCTTCTGGATGGGGGCGCAGCCGGACCCCGACCAGCCCAACTACGACCGGTCCGCGCGGGCGGAGGAGCAGCCGGTGCACGAGGTGACGCTCGCTCCGTACTTCATCGCCAAGCACGAGATGACTCAGGCGCAGTGGGAGCTCTGCACGGGGCACAACCCGAGCTTCTTCGAGGCGTCAGGACCGCGCGCGCCCGTCGAGAACATCGATTGGTACGACTCACGGCGCGTCTTGGGCTCGCTCGGCCTGCGGCTGCCGACTGAAGCGGAATGGGAATACGCCTGCCGCGCCGGGACCGAGACTCCGTGGTGGACGGGCGAGGACAAGAGCACGCTCGCGGACGCGCGCGCCACGAACCTTCAGGACAAGACCTTCGACGAGGCGCGCTCGATGCCGTCGCGGCAAGCCAGCGACCTCCCCGAATACGAAGACGGCTTCGTCGGCACTGCGCCCGTCGCGTCCTTCCGCGGCAATGCCTTCGGGCTCTTCGACGTGTACGGCAACGTCCTCGAATGGTGCGAGGACGAATGGGACCGCAAGTTCTACTCCCGATCACCCGAGGTGGATCCCGTCTGCAGGCAGTCGAGTAGCGCCGACAGCCGAGTGATTCGGGGCGGCAGCTACGACACCGGAACGGCTTTCGTGCGATCCGCGGCGCGCCAGCTGAACCCGGCGCCCAACACGTCGAGCGGTGCACTCGGGGTTCGCCCGGCACGGACAGTCCACGGGCTCGAGTAACGGGTCACACGCTTCCATGTTGCCGCGAAGCGTCGCCGGGGCCGTGCGCGATCCTTACTTCGCCGTCGTCGCCGTCGTCGCCGTCGTCACCGTCGTCTCGATCGTCTTCTGCAAGTCCCCCTCCTCGAGCGTCAACCGCACCGTCATCGCCCGCCGGTCGCGCACGAAGCTGAACCCCTTCTCGTCGATCAGCCCGTTTCCGTTGTCGTCCATCCCGTTGGGCACCTCGCCCTCGAGGAACGGCGCGACACGCGTGCTCAGGGAGAGCAGGTTCCACATCAGGTCGGACCCCTCCTGCGAAACGATGTGCTTGCCCGTCACGTTTTCGAACTCGACGTGCGAAGTGTCGAGCGGCGCGGCCGGTACGGGCCCCACGGAGTCCGCCGCGACGATCAGGTCGCAGATCGCCGTCAAGACGGCGCGCGCCTCGACCTCGAGATCTTCCGCCACGGGGTCGATCGAGGACTTGGTCGGAGGCTGGGTGCAAGCAGCCGACAACGCGGCGGCAGCGAGGAAGGTGGCCATCGGGGAGCGCATCGAGATTCCTCTCGTGGGGACTGCGGCTGGGGAACCGGGAGGTTCCCTCGGCATGCGCGGTCCGCGAGCTCCAGACGAAGCGGCGAATCAGCTATAGGTGACCGGCTGCCCGCGCACCGGCTCGACCAGCGCGTGCTCCGCGTATGCGATCTCGCCGCGCAGCACCGTCGTCTGCGGCCAGCCCGCCAGCGGCCGGCCGGCGTAGGGGCTCGAGCGGGCGCGGCTCTCGAGCCACTCCAGGGGGAGCGGCTGGCTCACTTCAGGATCGACGATCACGAGGTCGCCGTCGCCGCCGACCGTCAGCTCGCCCTTCTGTGCCAGATCCCAGACGCGCACCGGCGCGACACAGGTGACGCGCACGACGTCCTCGAGCGTCAGCCAACCGTCGCGCACGCCCGTCAGGAGCAGCGGCAGAATCGTCTGCACGCCCGCGATGCCGGAGGGGGACTCGGGGTAGAGGCGAGCCTTCTCGTCCCGCGTGTGCGGCGCGTGGTCCGAACCGATGCAGTCGATCGTCCCCTCGACCAGCGCCTGGCGCAAGACGTCGAGGTGGCGGCGGTCGCGCACCGGCGGGTTCATCTGGGCGAAGGTGCCGAAGCGCTCGTAGCAGTCGGGGGCCTCGAGGAACAGATGGTTCGGCGTGACCTCGCACGTGACGAGCTCGGCCAGGTCGCGCTCGCGCAGGAGCTCGATCTCCTCGGCGGTCGACAGGTGCAGAACGTGCACCGGGCGGCGCGTCTTTTCGACGAGGTCGAGCAGGCGCCGCGTCGAACGCACCGCGCACTCGACGTCGCGCACGTCGGGGTGCGCGGTGACCGGCGTGCCCGGCTCGAGCGCGGCGTAGCGCTCGGCGAGGCGGAAGTCGTCCTCGGAGTGCACGGCGACGCGCCGCTCGCCCGAACGCAGGACGCGCTCGATCGTCTCGTCGTCGCGCACGAGCAGGTTGCCCGTCGACGAGCCCATGAAGAGCTTGATGCCGCAGCAGCCGGGCGCGTTCTCCCACTCGCCGAGGCGGTCGGCGTTCTCGGGGCTCGCGCCGAGGAAGAAGCCGAAGTCCGCGGCGCAGCGGCCCGTCGCGCGCTCCACTTTGTCGGCGAGCGCCTCGGGGCTCGTCGTCGGCGGCTTGGTGTTCGGCATCTCGAGGAACGTCGTCACGCCGCCCGCGATCGCGGCGAGCGCACCCGAGGCGAGGTCCTCCTTGTGCTCGAGGCCCGGCTCGCGGAAATGCACCTGCGGGTCGACGAGACCGGGGAAGACGAGCTTGCCCGCGGCCTCGATCACCTGCGCGTTCGGTGCCGGAGGGAGGCCCGGGCCGAGGGCAGCGACCCGACCGTTCTCGATCGAGACGTCGAGGGGTGCGACGCCCCCGGTGGAAACGACGCGACCTCCGCGGACGAGGAGCGAGCGCATCAGGCGTTCTCCGAAGCGAGGGACGCGTGCATCGCCGTGAGCAGCGTCTGGGCGTCGGCGTTCTCGAGCTTGCCGGCTCCCCAGCCGATGCCGAGGCCCGCCTCACCGCTGCGCGGGATGACGTGGAAGTGCACGTGGAATACCGCCTGGTGCGCGGCGGCGCCGTTGTTCTGCAGCACGTTGTAGTCGCTCGCGCCCGACGCGGCGAGCACCGCGCGCGCGACGCGCGGCAGGGCGCGGCCGATCGCGGCCGAGGCCTCGTCCGAGAGCTCGTGCAGGTGAGCCTTGCGCTCCTTGGGGATCACGAGCGTGTGCCCGGGGGTGAGCGGCATGATGTCGAGGAAGGCGAGGACGTGCTCGTCCTCGTACACGCGGTGGCAGGGGATTTCGCCGGCGAGGATCTTGTCGAAGATGGTCGGCTCGGTCACTTCGACGACTTCTTCTTCTTGGTGGCCTTCTTGGCCGCCTTCTTCGCCGCGGGCTTCTTGGCGGCCTTTTTCTTGGCCGCGGGTTTCTTCGCGGCCTTCTTCTTGGCCTTCTTGGTGCCCTTCGTGCCCTTCTTGGCGTGCATCTCCTCGAGCAGCTCGACGGCGGCCTCGAGGGTCAGCGTCTCGGGGTCGCCGAAGTCGCGCGGGAGGGAAGCGTTGACGCGACCGTCGCTCACGTAGGGCCCGTAGCGACCCTTGAGCAGCTTGACGTCGACGTCGCCGAGCGCCTCGACCTTCTCGAAGATCTTGATCGGCTCGGCGGGCTGGCGCGCGCCACGTCCGCGCTTCTCCTGGGCGAGCAGGGCGAGCGCGCGCTCGCGGCCGATCGTCAGGAGATCGTCGGAGGGCTCGAGGCTGCGCGTGTCGCTGCCGCGCTTGATGTACGGGCCGTAGCGGCCGTTGTAGGCGACGATGTCCTCGCCATCGTCGTCTTTGCCGATCGTGCGCGGCAGGGAGAGCAGCTGCTCGGCGACGTCCTGCGTCACGTCGGTGGGCTGCATGTTCTTGAGCAGCGACACCATCTTGGGCTTCTCGTCCCCGTCCGCGTCGCCGAGCTGGACGTACGGGCCGTAACGTCCGACCTTGACGTACATCGGCAGGCCCGACTCGGTGTGCGTGCCGATCGGCTCCTGGCTGCGCTGGCTGTCGTCGAGCAGCCGTTCGGCGGCCTCGATCGTCAGCTCGTCCGGACACATTTGGTCCGGAAGAGTCGCGGTGTCCTCGCCGCGCTGCACGAACGGGCCGTAGCGGCCGACGCGCACGATCACATCGCGGTCCTCGTCGTCCTTGCCGATCGGGATCGAGCAGACGGTGCGCGGATCGATGTCCGCCGTCTTCTTGTCGATCAGCGGCCGCAGCGCGCTCGTGTCCGCCTCGCCCTCGCCGTGGTAGAACTCCTCGAGATAGGGGAGCGACTTCTGCTCGCCGCGCGAGATCGCGTCGAGGCGGTCCTCCATCAACGCCGTGAAGCTCGGGTCGATCAGGTGCGTGAGGTGCTCCTGCATCAGCGCGACGACCGCCATCGCGGTGAACGTCGGCACGAGGGCGGTGCCCTTCTTGAACGTGTACTCGCGGCGCTGGATCGTGTCGATGATCGACGCGTACGTGCTCGGGCGTCCGATGCCGAGCTCCTCGAGCGTCTTGACGAGCGTCGCCTCGGTCAACCGCGCGGGCGGCGACGTCTTGTGTTCCTGGGACTCGATGCCCGCGGCCTGGACCTCGTCGTTCTCCTTGACCGGCGGCAGGATGACCTCGCGCTCGGAGAGCGCGGCGTCGGGGTCGTCGGCGCCTTCGACGTAGGCGCGCAGGAACCCCGGGAAGTCGATGACGTTGCCGTTCGCCTGGAACACGGCCTCGGCGTCGCCGTTCTTGTTCCGGACCTTGAGCGTCATGCGCCGGCCGCGCGCGTCCTTCATCTGGCAGGCGAGCGTGCGCTTGTAGATCAGCTCGTAGATCTTCGCCTCGTCGTTGGCGGGCTTGCCACCCTCGGTCAGCTTCTTGCGGATCTCCTCGAGGGTCGCGATGTGGTCGCCGGCGGGGCGGATCGCCTCGTGCGCCTCTTGTGCGTTCTTGACCTTGTTCTTGTAGCGCCGCGGCTCGTCGGGCAGGAATTCGGTGCCGTACGTCTCGCCGATCGTGTCGCGCGTCAGCTGGATCGCCGTGTTCGACAGCGCGACCGAGTCGGTACGCATGTAGGTGATGTAGCCGTTCTCGTACAGGCGCTGGGCGGCGCGCATCGTGCGCTTGGCGTCGAAGCGCAGCTTGCGGTTGCCCTCCTGCTGCAGGGTCGAGGTCGTGAACGGCGGGGCGGGAGAGCGCGAGAAGGGCTTCTCCTCGGCCGAGAGGATGACGAACGGCTGGTCCGCGAGCGTGCCGCGCAGCTTCTCCGCCTGTGCGGCGTCGAGCAGGCACACGTCCTTCGTCAGCTTGCCCGTGTCCGGATCGAAGTCCTTGCCGACGGCGATGCGCTTCTTGTCGAGCGAGACGAGGCGCGCCCGAAACGTCTTGTCGTCCTGCGTCTTGAAGTCGGCGATCAGGTCCCAGAAGAACGCTTCCGTGAAGCGCATGCGGGCCTTCTCGCGCTCGACGAGGAGGCGGATCGCGACGCTCTGCACGCGCCCGGCCGACAGCCGCGGCGCGACCTTGCGCCACAGGATCGGCGAGACCTCGTAGCCGTAGAGGCGGTCGATGATGCGCCGCGTCTCCTGGGCGCTGACCATGTTCTCGTCGATGTCCCGCGTCTGCTCGAGCGCCTCGAGGATCGCTCCCTTGGTGATCTCGTGGAACACCATGCGGAACACCGGGACCTTGGGATTGAGCAGCTCGACCAGGTGCCAGCTGATCGCCTCGCCCTCGCGGTCTTCATCCGTCGCGAGCAGGAGCCGGTCGACGCCCTTCAGGAGCCGCTTCAGCTCCGTGATCTTCTTCTTCTTTGCGCTCTGGACGACGTAGAGGGGCTTGAAGCCGTCCTCGACGTTGACTCCCAGGCGTGCCCAGGGCTCTTTCTTGAGGGACGCCGGAATCTCCGACGCATTCATTGGCAGATCGCGGACGTGCCCGACGCTCGACTCGACGACGTACGAATTGTCGCCGCCCCCAAGGAACTTCTTGAGGGTCTTGGCTTTCGTCGGGGACTCGACGATGACGAGGGTTTTGCTCATCGCGCGGAAGGGGCAAGGGCGCCGACGGAACGGTCGGGTCGAAGCGGCGGGAGTCTAGCAACCGCGGCGGCGGGTGCCAGAATGCGCGCCGACATCTGCGAAGTCGCGGGCGGCACGCCGCGACGCCGGGCGGCTACCGGACTTCGGCTTCCAGGGCGTCGAACGTGACGTCCTGGATGGGCCATCGTTCCCAGCCTTGGTAGTCGAAGTGCCACCATTCGTACCTATATACGGTGAAACCCTCGGCCTCCATCGCCGTACGGAGGCGGTCCCGGCACCAGCGCTGGGCGGCCGTCCCGCCCGGGTAGAACGGATAGGCGCGGGGCGAGAACTCGTCATAACCGCTGGTCGAGGGAAGCTGCGAGCCGCCCGAAAGCGTCCGCAGGGTCAGGTCGACCGCGCACCCGCGGTTGTGCCGGGAGCCCTTGGCGGGGTCGGCCACGAAGTCCTTGAGGGCCTCCGGCGTCGCGTCCCAGAACATTCTCGTGACGTGCCACGGGCGGTAGGCGTCGAAGAGCAGCAGGCCCAGGTCCTCGGCCTCCAGGGCCGACTGGACGCGCCCCAGGGCCTCCGCGGCGGGTCGCTGGAGGAAGGCGTGCGGGGACTCGTAGAACACTGCACCCATGAAGTTGTCCGTCGTCGCGTAGCGGACGTCGAGCGCCAGCGTGGGGTCGAGGCGGACGACGTCGATGAGCTCCGAGGGCTGCTTGGGGCCCTCCTCGGGGGGCTCCGCGGCGAGCGCCAGGGGCCGCAGCTCGGTCACCGGGCGCACCGGGTCGATGCGGAAGCCCGCCCCATCCTCGGGTCCGACGGCGCGGCGCGGGAAGACGAGGCCCGAGAGGCTCGCCCCCGTGACGCGGCCGCCGCCGTCGCGCACGAAGCGCAGGGTCTCGCCGTGGTAGAGCCCGCCGCGCGGCCGAAATGCGAACAGGTCGGTCTCCAGCGGGCGCAGCGGCTCATCGTAGAACCACTCGATCAGGGCGCCGAGCGAGCCATCGTCGCGCTCGTACACGAAGAGCACGTTGTGGTCCCAGCCGTACTCGCCGATCAGGTCGGAGATCCCGGCCGCCGGTGGGGCCGGGCGGGGTGCGACGTAGCGCTCGTAGCGCTCGCCGTCGATCTCGAGCGCGCCGCCGGCCAGGGGCGTGACCTCGGTGCGGCGCGCGAGGCGACCGTCGACGACGAGCTTCCCGTCGATCGTGCGCAGGGTGTCGCGGATCACCGGGCCCTCCAGCACGAGCTCGCCGGAGCGGTGCGAGAACCGAATCGTGCGCTCGCCCGCGCGCCACGTGCCGGCGAGCCGCTCCCGCAGCTGGGCGGGGATCGGCTCGGCGCGCACGGCCGCGGGCAGGGGCGCGCCCTGTCGCTCGGCGAGCATCGAGCGCAGCGCGAGCGTGGCGAGCCGCGACGTCACGACGTTGGTGCAGTCGACGGTCGAGACGACCGCGACGCCCAGCTCGGCCTCCGGCAGGAACGCGAGCTGGGTCGCGAAGCCGTACACCGCGCCGCCGTGGCCGCAGCGTTTGTGGCCGTCGAGCTCGTCGACGTGGAAGCCGATCCCGAACGGGAGCACGTCGCCGTTCGTGTCGCGCAGCGGAGTCGTCATCGCCTCGATCGAAGCGGCCTCGAGCAGCTGCCCGTTCGGGCCCTCGCCGTCGGCGAACAGGACCTTCAGGAACTGCGCGAGGTCGAGCACCGACGCGTACAGGTTGCCGGCGGGCGACATCCCGAGCTCGAGCGGCGGCGCGGGCCAGTCGGGGCGGTCGTAGGCCCACATCCAGCCCGCGCCGAGCCGCGCGGTGACCTCGGGAGTGCGGCGGAAGCTCGCGCTCCCCGCGATGCCGACCGGGGAGAGGACCTCGCGCGCGACGACGTCCTCGAACGGCTCGCCGGCGGCGTGCTCGAGCAAGAAGCCGAGCACCGCGATGCCGGCGTTCGAGTACTTCGTCACGGTGTCCGGTGCGTGCACCAGCGTCGTGTCGTTCAGGCTCTGCACCGTTTGCGCGAGCGTCGTGCCCGTGTCGTCGAAGTAGTGCCCGAGCGGTGGCTCGCGCACGAGGCCCGCGCGGTGGGCGGCGAGCTGGCGTGCGGTGATCGCCCCGTCGAAGGGGTTCTCGGGCGCGAAGTCCGCCAGCGTCTCCGTCACCGGCGCGTCGAGGTCGAGCTCGCCGCGCTCGACCATGCGCATGAGGGCGACGTCGGTGAACAGCTTGGAGACCGAGCCGACGCGGTGGATCGTGTCGGCGCGCGCGTCGCCGAAACCGGCGGACCACACGATTTCGTCCCCGGCGACGAGCGCGATCGAAACGCCCGGCAGGGAGTAGGCCTCGCGGGCGTGCTCGATCGACCCCGCGAGGAGGGCAGCGGTGCCGGCGAAGTCGGCGCGGGCGGTCGCGGCAGCTTCGGGCGTCGGGTCGGGCGTCGGGTCGTGACTGGCGCAGCCGGCGAGCGCGAGCATGGCACAGGTCCATCTCGTGCGGGCCGCCAGGCCCACGGGCATCGGGCGTCGTCTCGGTCGGGGATCGGCGTAGCGCATGCCGTATGCTAATGGGCACGCGACCCGCCCATGCAGTGCATTCGAATCAGCGCCCGACTCCCGAGGCTCATCCCGCTCGTCCTCGTCTCGATGCTGTCTATGGCGGCACACCTGACGGTGTGGCAGCGCGTCGCCATGGCGGCCGAGGACCCCAAGCCCGCGCGCTTCGTGCGCATCGAGCTCCCAGGCGCCCAGCGCGTGCTCTCGCTGGCCGAGGTCCAGGTGCTCCGCGACGGCCGCAACCTGACCAAGAACGCGGCCGCGACGCAGTGCGCCACGTCCAACAACGCGCCCGCCGCCCGCGCGATCGACGACAACTGGAACGGCGTGTTCAACGCCGGATCGGTGACCCACACGCCCGTCGTGAGCGACGCGTGGTGGGAGGTCGACCTCGGGACGGAGCAGGTGATCGACCAGGTGACCATCTGGAACCGCACCGACTGCTGCGCCGAGCGCCTCGAGGGCTTTCGCCTGCGCGTTCTGAACGGCGCGCGCGAGACCGTGTGGGAGCGCAAGGGCGTGCCCGCGCCCGCGCCGCGCGCCGACTTCAGCCTGTGGGGCAAGCCGGTCACGCAGCCGAAGCCGCGCAAGGTGGACCGCGCCGCGGTCGGGCCCGCGGTGAACGGCGCGATCGCGCGCGCCGTGCGCTTCCTGAAGGAGACCCAGCAGCGCGACGGCTCGTGGGGACCGCACGCCCAGCGCCACGGGTGCGGGCAGACCGCGCTCAGCGTGTACGCCTTGCTCAAGGCGGGCGTGGGCCGCAGGGATCCCGCCATCGTGCGCGGCGTCGCGTACCTGCTCGCGAATCCGCCCGGTACGACCTATTCGGCCGGGTGCGTGCTCATGGCCCTCGGTGCGCTCGGTGACGAGCAGCACACCGCGTTCATGGAAGGCGTCCTGGAGGACCTGCTCGACTGGCAGGTCAAGGAGGGCTGGGCCTACCCCGACGGCGCGGTCGATCTCTCGAACACCCAGTACGGCGCGCTCGGGCTGCGCGCAGCATCGATGTTTGGCCTCGACGTTCCGGAGAAGGCGTGGAAGCGGCTCGTCGAGGCGGTGCTGATCTACCAGGAGGAGCCGCGCGCGGTGTCGACCGTGCAGGCGGCGCACGGACGCACCTCGTCCGGTCAGGCGATGGTCGCGGGCTTCGGCTACCGGCCGGGCGACAAGAACGTCACCGGCTCGATGACGACGGCGGGGATCTCGACGATCGGGATCTGCGAGTGGGCGCTCGGCCGCCTGCACAACAAGGCCGCGCGTCCGGCCCAGCGTGCGAAGGCGTACGGTCTCGCGTGGCTCGCGGAGAGTTTTTCCGTCACCTCGAACCCCGGTAAGGGCGCGGACCGCCTCGACTACTACCTGTACGGCCTCGAGCGCGTCGGCGCCGTGCTCGGCAAGGACGAGATCGGCGGGCACGACTGGTACTGGGAGGGCGCGGAGGCGCTCCTCGAGCGACAGAAGCCCCACGGCTCGTGGAACGATCACGAGTCGGCGACCTGTTTCGCGATCCTGTTCCTGTCGCGCGCGACGCGTGCGACGGGCGCCAAGCGCGAGCTTCCCGATCACCTCTACCTCGCCGAGGAGGAGGACGCCGACGTGCGCTGGCGGATCACGGGCGAGCGCGACCTGACGATGTTCGTCACCGGGTTCGCGAAGAAGCTTCTGTCCGAGTTCGACGAGCCCGACGGCGTCGTGCGCGGGATGCGCGTGATGCGCGTCGACTACCGCGTCGGGGCCGCCTCGGTGGCGACGGTCGAGGGCGATCCGGACGAGGGCTGGGACGGTGAGCGCTTCCCGGCTCGCTGGGCGATCCCCGAGCCCGGCGTGTACGAGCTCGTGTGCGCAGTCACGGTCGTGGACCCGAACGGCAAGGACGGCGCGACCACCGACGAGATCGTCTCCGCGCCGATCACGGTGCACGTCAAGGACACGGGCGCCGAGTGGATGACCGCGTACCTCGACGACGCGCGCGACAACCTGTTCAGGAAGGGCATCGAGACGAGCGCATCGTCGGCCGAGAAGGACAAGGGGGCGGGCAAGGCCGTCGACGGCCGCCACGACACCGCGTGGGTCGCGGCCAAGGACGACAAGCGCCCGACCCTGACGATCGAGCTGCGCCGGCCGGCGAAGGCGAACACGATCTTGTTCAGCCACGTGGGTCGGCACGCGCGCGAGCAGGGCGCGTTCGACCGCGCGATGCGCGTCATCGTGCGCGTCAACCGCGGCAAGGCCGAGTACACCGCCGAGCTCGACCCGAGCGATCTGGAGAAGTCGGTGCTGCAGCTGCCCAAAACGATGAACGTCCGCAAGCTCATCGTCGAGATCGCGGACCGCGTCCCCGGCAACGTGCACGCGGGGCTCGTGGGGTTCAGCGAGGTCGAGCTGCTCTTGCGCAAGTAGGTGCCCCATGTCAGGACCCGTCTACTCGACGCAACACGGCGCGATGTGTCCCGCGTGCGGCCAGCCTCTGGCGCGCTGTACGTGCAAGCAACGTGGGGCGCCCGCGACCGACGGCATCGTGCGCGTTGAGCGCCAGACGCAGGGCCGCAAGGGCAAGGGCGTCACGGTCGTGCGCGGCGTGCCGCTCGAGGGTGCCGAGCTCGCGGCGCTCGCGAAGCGCCTGAAGAAGAAGTGCGGCTCGGGCGGGACGCTCAAGGACGGGCTGATCGAGATCCAGGGCGATCACCGCGACGCGCTCGTCGTCGAGCTGGCCAAGGAAGGCTGGACCGTGAAGCGCGCGGGCGGCTGATGGACTTCGGCGCACTCGCACGCGACGCGACGCGCGCGTTCCTCGGTGGCGAATCGGCTGGATCCGTGTCGCTGGAGCGCATCGGACACGGCGAGAGCGTCGCGTTCCGCGTCGACGGGCGCTACTTCTTGCGCCTGCACAGCTCCGCGGTCTCGGAGACCAACGCGGAGGCGCACAGCCGATCCGCACTCGACTCGGAGCTCGCGTGGATCGGCGCGATCGGCCGCGACACGGACCTCGTCGTGCAGGAGCCGATCGTGACGCCGGCGGGGGAGCGGGTCGTGTCCGTCGACGGCGTGCTGGCGACGATGTTGTCATGGATCGACGGTGAGGTCGTTTCAGGACAGCCGAGCGCGGAGCGCGCGCGGAGCGCTGGGCGGCTCCTGGCCACGCTGCAGGCGCACGCCAGGACCTGGCGCATCCCGAATAGCTTCGAGCGCCCGACGCACGAGCCGCACGTCGCCCGCGCGGCACTCGCCCGAGCTCCGCTCGCCGCCGGTGAGCGCGACCTCCTCGAGCGTGCCGTCGACGCCGCGATCGCGGAGGCCACCGCCGTGGCGCGGACACCCGAGCACTTCGGCCTCGTGCATGCCGATCTGCACGAGGGCAACAAGCTGTTCGTGGGCGACGAGGCGCGGCCGATCGATTTCGGGTGCTGCGGATTCGGCTATTGGTTGTACGACCTCGCCGAGGGTTTGCTGCACCTTCTGCCCGCCGGCCGGCGGGCGCTCGTCGAGGGCTACGGTGGCCTCGCTCCGGACGCGGTGCGTCTGACCGAGGGCTTCTTCCTCTTGTGCGCCAGCACTGGATTCGCCTACCAGTCGGCGCGCGGCGACGACATCGCGCGCTCGGTCGCGACGGTGTGCGAGCACTACGCGACGCCGTATCTGGCGGGCGAGTCGTTCCTCCTCAGCGGCTGAGTTCGAAGCGCTCCTGCCGCCAGCCGACGATCCCGCCGATCATCTCCTTGACCGGGCGCCCGAGCCGCGCGAGGCGCACGGCGCCTTTGTTCGCGCCGTTGCAGTGCGAACCGGCGCAGTACACGACGAACGTCGTGTCATCGGGATACTCGCGCATGCGTTCGGCGTTCATATCGACGTGCGGGATGTTGACGGCGCCTGGCACGTGCCCGCGCGCGAAGGTCTCGGGCGAGCGCACGTCGACGAGGACGAAGTCGGCGCTTCCTTGCTCCATCGCTACCGTCGACCACAGGGTCGACAGCCTGGCGCGCAAAGCGCACATGAGCCCGCGCACGTTCGCGCGCCGCTTCCGTGAGGCGACGGGGACGACCCCGATGCGCTGGCTGACGCGCGAGCGTGTCGCACGGGCTCAGCGCCTGTTGGAGACGACGGAGGGGGACGTCGACCGTGTCGCGGAGAAGGCCGGGTTCTCGTCGGCGCAGGTGCTGCGGCTGCACTTCCGGCGCGTCGTGGGGACGAGCCCGACGGGGTACCGCCGGGCGTTCCGGGGGTAGGGCACGAGCTCGGAATCGGAGCAAGAACCACGGGGATGGCGCGGCGAGGAATGGGGGGCGGATTCGTTGCCTCTCTGGTTTTGGTGCGCGAGGCGAATTATGGCGCTGATCGTGGCCATCGTTCGGCGAGGCGCGCGATGTCCCACACCAAACTCCGCGCGCCCGTCCCGTAGTTCTTGCTCGGATCCGGAGGCCGAAGCCCCGTTCACGAAGCTCGACCTCGGAATCGGAGCAAGAACCACGGGGGCCGTCCCCACAGTCCAGCCCCTCCTCGCCGGCGTCACTCGCCCAGAGGGCGAGCGAGCGACGCCGACGATGAGGGGCTGAACCGCGGGGACGGCGCGGCGGGGAA
This sequence comes from bacterium, assembly GCA_024226735.1. Classification (GTDB taxonomy): domain Bacteria; phylum Planctomycetota; class UBA1135; order UBA1135; genus JAAELL01. The sequence continues at coordinate 36,933 of JAAELL010000060.1, forward strand.
TGGGGGGCGGATTCGCTGTCTCTCTGGTCTTGGTGCGCGAGGCGAATTGTGGCACTGATCGTGGCCATCGTTCGGCGAGGAGCGCGATCTCTCGTTCCGCACATGCGCCGGGCAATCTTCGACAGTTTCGAGCCGGATCGGACGTCGAGTTCGGGCGAGGTGACACGACGGCGACGACGTAGATTCGTTCGGCGGGACGTGGCGTGCACTTGCCCGTGATTTCCGTGCG
>JAAELL010000061.1 GCA_024226735.1 bacterium
CCTCCAGGCGGTGGTAGCCGGAACCCACGGGCCCGCCGAGGTCGAGCGCGAGCCGCCGCAGCACGCGGCCATCGACCTCGCGCGCATCGATCCCGGCGAGCTCGGCGAGGCGCGCGTGCCCGGCACGCTCGACGCCGTCCTCGCCGGTGAGCGTCCACTCGACCGGGCCATCCAGCGCGCCGGGGACGACGAGCGGCACGCGCGGCGCCTCACCCGCGCGAAGGACGTGCACCGCCGGCAGGGGTCGGCGCCACGCGGTCGACTCGCGTGCGGCGATGGCCGCCTCGACCGCGGCATCGCTCGACACGTCCAGACCCATCGCGCCGAGGAGCGCGCGCAGGGTGTGCCCGGACGGCTCGTGCCAGCGGCCCCGGATGTCGTGGTAGCCCTGGGCGATGCCGGCGAGTCCACCGAGGTGCGCGAGCCGACCGGGCGCGTTCACGGGGTGACGCCGAGCCGGTCGACGAGGACGAAGGTCGAATCCGGGCCCACGGCGAGCCGCGCGAGATCGCCCTCGGGCTCGGGGTCGACCGTCGACAGGACACAGCGCCACGCGGCGACGTTCGCCGGCAGCGGCAGCTCGAAGTCGACGGCAGCGTGACCGGCGTTGAGCACGACGAGCAGGGGCGACGTGGCCGCGGAGATCCGCGGGCCGTCGTCGCCGGTGCCGACCAGCAGCATCGCGAGGAAGCGGTTGTCGGGATCGTGCCAGTCGGCCTCGCTCATCGGCCTGCCGCTCGCCGCGTACCAGGAGACGTCGGCCAGACCGGTCACGGGGTCGGTCACCGCGCCGTGCGCCCAGTGCGCCCGGCGCAGCAGCGGGTGGGCCGCGCGCAGCGCGACCAGGCGGCGCACGAAGCCGAGCAGCCCGCTCTCGACGTCCACCATGGTCCAGTCGATCCAGGTGGTCTCGTTGTCCTGGCAGTAGGCGTTGTCGTTGCCGCCCTGGGACTGGCCGAACTCGTCTCCGGCCAGGAGCATCGGCGTGCCCTGGGCGAGCATGACGGTGGCGAGCAGGTTGCGCCGGCGCCGGTCGCGGGCGGCGCGCACGGCGAGGTCGCGCGTCGGCCCCTCCTGCCCGAGGTTGTCGCTGAAGTTCTCGCCGTGACCGTCGCGGCTGCCCTCGCCGTTGGCCTCGTTGTGACGCTCGGCGTAGGCGGTCACGTCGGCGAGGGTGAAGCCGTCGTGGCTCGCCACGTAGTTCACGCTCGCCCAGGGCCCGCGCCCGGGCGTGTCGAACAGGTCGCTCGACCCGTGCAGGCGCCGGGCGAGCTCGGGAAGCTCGCCGCGGTCGCCGCGCCAGAACCGTCGCACGCTGTCGCGAAAGCGGTCGTTCCACTCCGCCCAGCCTGGCGGGAATCCGCCGAGCCGGTAGCCGCCGGGACCGACGTCCCAGGGCTCGGCGACGAGCTTCGTCCGGGCGAGCACCGGATCGCCGGCCAGCTCCTCGAAGAAGGCGCCCCGGCGTCGACGCCCTGGTCGGTGCGGCCGAGGGCGACGGCGAGATCGAAGCGGAACCCGTCGACGCCCATCTCCTCGACCCAGTGACGGAGGCTGTCGAGCACCAGCCTGCGAACCGGCCCGCGCTCGACCGCCAGAGTGTTGCCGCAGCCCGTGTCATTGACGTATCGGCGCGGCTCGCCGTCGCGCAGCCGGTAGTAGGTCGCGTTGTCGATGCCGCAGTAGCAGAGCGTCGGGCCGAGTTCGTCGCCCTCCCCGGTGTGGTTGTGGACGACGTCGAGCAGCAGCTCGATGCCGGCAGCGTGCAACGTGCGCACGGCCTCGCGGAAGCCGTCGAGCCCGCGGTCCCCCAGGTGCCGCGGCTCGGGGGCGAGGAAGGCGAGGGAGTTGTAGCCCCAGTGGTTCGACAGGCCGCGGCGGACGAGGAACTCCTCGTCGACGAAAGCGTGCACCGGGAGGAGCTCCAGGGCGGTCACCCCGAGCGAGCGGAGGTGCCCGACGATCGCCGGCGCGGCGAGTGCGGCGAACGTTCCGCGCAGCGTCTCCGCGATCGTCGGATGGCGCCGGGTGAGCCCGCGCACGTGCGCCTCGTAGACCACGGTGTCGCGCCACGGCGTGCACGGCCCCCCGTGCTCGTCCCGGTCGGGCCGACCGGCGACCACGACCGATCGCGGCACGCAGGGCGCGCTGTCGCGCTCGTCGAAGGAGAGGTCGAGCGCCGGATCGCCGTAGCGGTAGCCACAGAGCGCCTCGGACCACTGGACGCGGCCGTCGAGCTGGCGCGCGTAGGGATCGACGAGGAGCTTGTTCGGGTTGAAGCGGTGCCCCTGCTGCGGCTCGTACGGTCCGTGCACGCGGAACCCGTAGCGGGCGCCGGGAGCGAGCCCGGACACGTGGCCGTGCCACACGTCGCCCGTGCGCCCCGGCAGATCGACCCGACGCTCGGCGCCGCCGTCGAACAGGCACAGCTCGACCCGCTCGGCGTGGGCCGAGAAGAGCGCGAAGTTCATGCCCTGCCCGTCCCACGCCGAGGGGCGCGGGCGCTCCGGTCCCGGGATTCACCGGCGACTGCGTCTCGCGCGACGGCTCAGGCCCGGGGGGCCACCGGCACCGGCTCGAGCTTCCAGACGTCGGCGCTGTACTCGGCGATCGTGCGGTCGGAGGAGAAGCGCCCGCTCGCCGCTGTGTTCGCGATGCACATGCGCACCCACCGCTCGCGGTCGCGGTAGGCGGCGGCGGCGAGCGCCTGCGCGTCGGCGAAGCTCGCGAAGTCGGCCGCCGTCATCCACGGCTCGCAGGGGCTGCGGATCGCCGCGAGCAGCGGGTCGAAGACACCGGGCTCGAACTGACTGAAGTGCCCGCTCCCGATCAGCTCGACGACCTCGGCGAGACGCGGGTCGTCGTCGATGAACGCCTGGGGACGGTAGTCCCCGAGCATCGCCCGGACCTCGTGGGCCTCGAGGCCGAAGGCGAAGAAAGTCTCGTCGCCGACGGCCTCGAGGATCTCGATGTTCGCGCCGTCGCGCGTGCCGACGGTGACCGCGCCGTTCATCATGAACTTCATGTTGCCGGTGCCGGAGGCCTCCTTGCCCGCAGTCGAGAGCTGTGCGGAGAGGTCGGCGGCGGGGCGGATCACCTCCATCGCGCTCACGCCGTGGTCGGGCAGGAAAACAAGCTCGAGCAGGTCGCCGACCTGCGAATCGTCGTTGATCACGCTGGCGACGTCGTTGACGAGCTTGATGATCCGTTTGGCGGTCGCGTAGCCCGGCGCCGCCTTGCCGCCGAGGATGACGCAGCGCGGCGTCCAGCCGTCGACGTCGCCGCGCTCGACCCGGGCGTAGAGGTGGACGACGTGCAGGACGTTCAGCAGCTGGCGCTTGTACTCGTGGAAGCGCTTGACCTGCACGTCGAACAGCGCCTCGACGTCGAGCTCGACCCCGCACTTGTCGTGCACGAGCCGGGCGAG
>JAAELL010000062.1 GCA_024226735.1 bacterium
ATCGATATGCCCCATAAGAGTGAATCACACCACTAGTCCCCCAGCTCCTTCACCTGCTTCTCCGTCGCTTCCGCCGCGCGCTCGAACCCCAGCGCGCGTTCGATCCGCGCCCGGTGGCCGAGGTTCTCGATCACGCCCGCGGTGTCCTTGCGCTCGCGTGCGATCGTCACCGCGGCGTCGGCGGTCAGGTGAGCGCGCTCCCAGCGGCGCAGGGTCGTCAGCTGGCTGATCATCCCGCGCAGGTTCTGGTACTCGGATCCGCGCAGGCCGAGCGCGTTGTTCAACAGGCGCGCGCGGCTCGTGCGCCGCAGCGCACGCTCGTGCTCGCCGCGCGCCTCGAGCGCCATGCCCTCGAGCGTCAACCCCATCGCGGTGCCCCACCAGTCGCCGAGGGGCTCAGCCGCGTCGCGACACGCCGTTCCCGCCGCGAGCGCCACGGCGAAGGCGCCCTTGCGGAACGCCTGCATCCCGTCCTTGTACGAGGCCTGGCCCGAGCGAAACTGCTTGCGCTCCGCCTCGCCCCAGCCCGCGAACGAGATGGCGTAGTCGGCGAAAACCGGTCGGCCCGTCACGTCGCTCGCGACCGTCGCGCCCCACAGCGCGCGGTCGCGGAGCGCGTCCGCCTCCTTCTGGCGCGAACCGTCCGGCGTGGCCTCGTGAATCTTCAGGCTGCCCTCGAGGTCGGCGTCGAAGGTGATGAGGACGAGGTCCGGGTGCTCGCTCCACAGCTTGCGCAGGCCGGCGCCGTCGAGCTTTTCGAAGAGCGCCTGGTACTGGGCCTTCACTTCCGCCCGGAGATCCTGATCCGGTGCGCAGAACGCGGACGGGAGGCCAATGGGACCGGCGGGGAGGGCCGTCAGGAGAGCGGAGGCAAGGAGCATGATGGAGAGTGGTGTGGAGGATCAGGATCCGAGCGCGCCGGCACAGCGTTCGACGGCGCGCACCAGATCGCCCGAGGCGACGAGCTCGCGCGCCGCGGCGAGGTCGGGCTCGAGGTAACGGTCGTTCTTCAGGGGTCGCACGCGCTCGCGCAGCGCCGCGTACGCCGCTTCGGCGCCACGTCCAGCGCGCAGCTTCTTGTTGAACTCGCGCGCCTGCCCGGCGCACACGAGCTCGATCCCTACGACCTGCTCGGTGTTGTCGAGGATCGTACGCGCCTTGCGCACCGCGGTGATCCCCATCGACACGTGGTCCTCCTGGCCGGCACTGGCCGGGATCGTGTCGACCGAAGCGGGGTGGGCATGGATCTTGTTCTCGCTGGCCAGGGCCGCGGCGGCGTACTGGACGATCATCAGACCCGAGTGCAAGCCCGGCGCGGGCGTCAAGAACGCTGGAAGTGCCTGCGCACCCGGCGGGACCCTCGAAAGGTCGGGGTTGACGAGTTGTTCGATGCGCCGCTCGGAGACGTTCGCCAGCGTGCACGCGGCGAGACCGAGGTAGTCGACCGACATGGAGATCGGCTGGCCGTGGAACAAGCCGGCACTGTAGACCTCGTCGGTCGCGGGCAGCACGACCGGGTTGTCGGTCACCGCATTCAGCTCGGCCGCGAACACGTCCACGACGTGCGCGAGGGCCGTCTTGAACGCGCCGTGGATCTGGGGGACGCAGCGCAGCGAGTACGCGTCCTGCACGCGCTCGCACTCGGCATGGAAGGGCAGGACCTTCGAGCCCGCGAGGCACGCGCGCACGTTGGCGGCGGTGCGGCGCTGGCCCGCGTTGGGCTTGAGCGCATCGAGCGCCGCGTCGAATGGCGCCAAGCTGCCGAAGAGCGACTCGAGGGTGAGCGCCGCCACCACATCGCTCGCCTTGGACAGGTTGATTGCGCGCAGGAGACAGACGACTCCGGTCGCTTTCATGATCTCGGTGCCGTTGATGAGCGCCAGCCCCTCCTTCGCCAGGAGCTCGAGCGGCTCCTCCTCGATCGCGCGCAGCGCGGCGCGCGCCGTGCGCCGCTTGCCGCCGGTGTACGCGTGTCCGTGGCCCATGTAGGCCGCGGCCATGTGCGCGAGCGGCGCGAGGTCACCGCTCGCCCCCACCGAGCCCTGCTGGGGCACGACCGGCACGAAGCCCTTGTCGAACAGGCGCGCAAGCTTGCGCACGAGCTCGACGCGCACTCCGGAAGCGCCGCGCAGGAGGCTGTTGAGGCGCAGCACCTGCGCGATCCGTACCTCCTCGAGCGGCATCGCTTCCCCGACGCCGACGCAGTGCGACAACACGAGGTTGCGCTGCAGCTGCTCGAGGTCGGCGACCGCGATTGCGGTGTTCTTCAGCCGGCCGAAGCCGGTCGTCAGGCCGTACACGACCGCGCCCGCGCCGACGCGCTCGTCGACCATCGCCCGCGAGCGCCGCACGTCCGTCAAAGCATCCTTCGCGATCCGTAGTCGCAGCGCTTCTCCACGCGCGATCGGGGCGAGGTCTGCGAGGGTGAGCGAGCGTCCGTCGAGAGTCAGCGTCTTCATCGAGGCGGGGATTGTAGCGGCCCGCCCCGCCGCGCGATCAGGTGGGCGCCGTCACTTCTTGAGGCGCCGTCTTTCCTTGGGGGAGCGCTGTACTTCCTCGGGCGGGCTCACTTCTTCCCGGCGCGCCGGCGCTCGTCCTCGGTCTGCCCCTCCAGCGCGCCGCGCGGCAGCACGAGCGCGAGCTCGGAGCGCTTGCCGGCGGCGACGTCGAACAGCTGGTTCTGGACGAGGTACCGGCCGCGCCAGCGTGCGTCGAGCCGCCAGGTTCCCGCCTCCAGCTCCTCCAGCGACAGCTCCGTGCCCGCCGGCAGGACGACCGGATCGTCCGGGGTCCCGTTGATCCGCACGTGCACCGGCAAGCCCTGGAAGCGGCCCGCCATCTTCAGCTCGAGCCCGCCCTGCTCGGCGGAGACGGGCTGCAGCCGCAGCTCGACCTCCTTGGCTCCCGAGGTGACGACGAGCGTCCCGCGCTGCGTGCCGTCCTGCGTCTCGGCCGAGAGGTACACGCCGTCGCGCAGGACGTCGTAGGCCGTCAGGGCGAACCGCCCGCGCGAGTCGGTCTGGACCTCCTGCAGCGCCGACGGCAGGTGCGGCAGGATCATCTCCATGTTGAATGTCGGACGCTTCTGCAGGATCTTGGTCGTCGCGAGGCTGCGGTGGGGTGCCTCGAGCTGGACGCGCGCGCGCGACACGGGCTTGCCGTCCGTGCCCTTCACGACGCCGCGCACGACGGGCGACGGTTTCAGGTGCAGCACGACGCTGCTCTTGCGGCCGCTGTACAGGCGCTGGTTCACCATGCGCGGATGGGCCTCGGCTCCGGCCTGGAACAACACGAGCGTCACCGACGTGTCCGGTAGACCGTCGATCGAGACCGAGCCACCGGGCGGGATCGAGGTCGGGTTGACTTCGTGCCAGGGGAACGAGCGCTGACCGACGCCCGTGTTCGCGGGCTGACCACCGGCGGGGAACATGTAGAGCTGCGCGGGCCCCGTCCCGAGGCGCTCTTGGATCGACACGTCCAAGCTCGCGGCGGGCAGCAGCGTGAACGTCATCCGGTCGCGCTGGATCGCGCCACCCGCCTCGAGGTGCACCGTCTCGCGGTACATCGTGTAGCCGGGTTTCTTGACGACGGCGAGGACGGCGCCGGCCGTCACCTGCGGGAAGTAGAACGTGCCCTCGTCATCGGTCGTCGACTCGCCCCCATCGAGGCGCACGGTCGCACCCACGATCGGCTCGCCCTTGCGGTCCTTGACGATGCCCGCGACCGAGGCCGGGCGGCCGAAGGTCACGTTGAGCGGCGTCTCCGAGAGCTGACGCAGGAGCACCTCGCGCTCGGACATGCCGACGCCGCGCGCCTCGATACGCACGACCGAGTAGCCCTGGTGCAGGTCCGACGCCCCGAAGGCGCCGGAGCTGTCACAGGTCAGCACGCGCCCAGCGTTCGGGCCGTGCTCGAACGTGATCGTCGCCGCCAGCCCGCTCCCGTTCGGCGCCAGAACCGAGCCGCGGATCCGCGCGTTCGCGCCGCTGCCGAGCGCGGGCACGCCCTCGACGGGCGTGAACGTACCGCGCCGCACGAGCGAGACCTCGACCAAGAGCGGGTACGCGACCGTCGTCTCGCTGTCGGCCACGGTCGGGGTCGCCTGCGTCGAGGGCACCAGATCGGTGCGAGCGATCCCGTCGGGCTCGCCTGTCGGCGCGACCGCCTCGATCGGCGGCCCCTCTTCCGGCGCCATGCCGACCGCGTCCGACTCCTCGCTCGCGCCGTCGTCGAGCCCGCCCAGGAACCACTGCAACGCGGCGCCACCCCCGACGAGGAGCACGAGGACGACGAGCAGGGACGTGCTCTTGTTGTGGGTCATTCGAACTGGCGCTCAGATTTGGACTGTGGGACGAGGGGCAGGATAGCGCCCCATTGCCAGGTCCCTTACTCCGCCCGCACAATGAGGGGCATGCCCTCACCGCGCGAACTCCGAGGCGCGGTGCGCGCCGTCTCGCTCGTGGCCTGGACGACGCTCTTCGCCGCTTGTTCCCCGGATGCCCAAAAAGATGTCGGCCAGGAGTCGGCATCGCCGCCAGGGGCCACCACGGAGCAGACTCCGCCGCCCGGACCCACCGTGGAGCCGGAAGCGGGGCCCCAACCGATCGCACCATCGACGCACGAGCGCCCCTCGCCGCTCGCGGCCCGGCTCGAGCTCCCCGTGAGGGGCAAGCCGGAAGGGGTCCTCGCGAGCGATCTCGACGGCGACGGACGCGCCGAGCTCCTGGCGATCACGCGCAGCGTCGTCGTCCGCGGCGACGCGCCGCCCGCCGGCATGCTCTATGTGTGGAGCGGGTTCGACGCGCCGCCGCGCGAGATCCCCCTGCCGGACTATCTGCTCGGCCCCGAGGTCGTCGAGATCGACGGGCACCGATTCGTCGTGTGCGCCTCGCGGACGAGCGGCGAGCTGTGGTTCCTCGATCCGCTCGCGCCCGATCCCCTCGCGACGCGCAGCCGGATCGAGCTCGGCGGCCGCCCGCGCGCCCTCGGCGTCGGACCCCTGGCGGGCGCGGGGACCTGGACGGTCGCCGTCGCGACGAAGGAGAGCGAGCTCGTCCTGTTCGACCCCGAGCGCGGCATGCGCCGCTATCCGTTGCGCGAGTCCCTGTCGACGTTCGTGCGCGTGTTCGAGGGTCGCGTGGTCGTTGGTTCGCAGGCGAACGTGAGCGTACGCACGTACGAGTGGACACCCTCCGGCCTGACCGACGGCGACAGAATCGATCTCGGCGGTATCCCGCGCGCGTACCTCGAGCGCGAAGAGGGCGGCGTCCATGAGGCGTGGATCGCCGGCGGCGACCGTTCGCTCTGGGTCCGGCGCGGCGAATCGCTCGTGGAGAGCACCGGCGGCGCCATTCCCGTCGGACTGGCGGAAGTCGCGGATTGCGGGGTGCTGCTCCTGTCGGGCTCCGACCTGGCCTACTCGTTCGTCGGGCAGGGCGTCTCCGAGTACGCGGGCCAGGACGTCTGGGCCGTGACTGCGGGCGACCTGGACGGCGACGGGCACGATGACCTCGGCATCGCCAACCACGGCGCGTCGCGGGTCAGCGTCGTGTTCGGCAAGGGCGACTGCGCGTTCCATCAGGGCGAGCGCATTCCCGTTCGTCGCGTACCGCATGCGCTGGCAGCGGGAAACCTCGACGCGGACGAGCGACTCGAGGTCGTCTCGCTCGAGGTCTACGACGAGCACCTGTCCGTCCTGACCGACGGGCCACGCGGGTACGAGCCCACGTGGGACACCGCGACGTCCGGCGGCGCCGACAAGCTGCAGCTCGCCGACCTCGACGGCGACGGGCACCTCGACGCGGCCTTCCTGATGAACATAGGTACGGCGGTCGGGCTGCGCGTCGCGTTCGGCACGGGGGACGGGACGTTCGCGAACGAATCGACCCTGCGCGTCGGCAGGAGCAAGGGCGACATCCTCTTCTACCCGCGCGGCACGGGCCCGCCCTGGATCCTCGTCGCCGATCCGGACGCCGGTCAAGTCCACGTCTGCTCGCCGCCCGAAGGGCGCGGCGCGATGCACGTCGTCGCGAGCGTCGAGGTCCCCTCGGCCCCCGTCGCGCTGGCGCGCATCGACGCGGACGGCGACGGCACCGACGAGATCGTCTGCGCGCTCGGTGGCGGCGGTCCGCGGCTCGGCTTCGCGGTGCTCGCGCTCGCCGCGGACGGCACGGGGCTCGAGGAGGTGGACTTCATCGACGTCGCGCCGGCGACGCCGCTCGACGTCGTCAGCTTCGACCACGACGGGACCGGCACGCGGGAGATCGCCCTGCTCGCCAAGCCCAAGCGCACCGACGGGCCTGGGGTCCTCGACGTCTATACGCGCGACGGCGGCTGGAAGCGCGCCAGCCGGCAAGCGACGGGTCAGCGGCCGTTCGCGGTCGCCGCGGGCGATCTGGACGCCGACGGGCTCGACGACCTCGCCGTCGGAGCGCAAAACAGCCATCATGTCAACGTCTGGCGCTCGAGGGCAACGGGGCTCGAGCGGCTGCCGGACGTCGGCACCGGCCGCGGTGTCCTCGACGTGCAGCTGATCGACCTCGACGGCGACGGAGACGCGGATCTGGTGTCGGCGAACGGCTTCTCGAACGACGTCAGCGTGATCCGCTCCAACACGAACGACTGATCCGACCCACTAGAGAGAGCCGTGAAACCGATCGCACTCGCCCTGATCGCCGCCGCCGTCCTCGGCACAGCGTTTTTCATGTACACCGGCATCGGAACGATGGACGAGCCGGTCGACGCTGGAATGTCCGCGGCCGAGCCCGCCTCGACGAACGCGCAGGAGAGCCTTCCTGGCCCGAACGATCTCGAGCGCGCCCCCGAGGTCGAAGCGCTCACGCCCGATCCACCGGCCGAGCGGAGGGGCGTCGCGGCCGTCGCCTTCGAGCTCAACGTCCTGAACATCATGGGCAAGCGCGTGCCCGACGTCACGGTCAAGGCTCTGCGCGACGGCGAGTCGCGCGTCCTGGGCAAGACGAACAACCGCGGCCGCTTCGACGTCGAGCTCGACGACAAGACCGATGTGCGCATTCTCGCCGAGCATCCCGAGTACCAGTCCGCGTCGTTCGAGCTGCTCGGCGTCGTCCCCGACGAGATCGAGATCCTCCTGCCCCCTGGAGCGAGCGTTGTGGGCAAGGTCTCGCTCGTCGATGGCCGACCGATCCCGGAGGGCACGCGCGCGCTCGTCTGGGACACGCGCGACCCGATGCCGCGCCGGGCGTGGAAGCGCGCGTTCGGCGCGGGTGACCCGCGCGTTCACACCGTCGTCGTGGGCTCCGACGGCATGTTCGAGGTGCCCGGTCTCGACCCCGACATCTTCTACCAGGTGCGAGCTGGTGCTCCCGGCTACGCGATGATCGAGGAGTCACCGATCGCGCAGGCGAGCGGGTCGATGGAGAAGCTGACGCTCGCGCCGCTGTACGGCATGCTCGTCTCGATCCGCACGACGGGCGGCGCGGCGCTCGAGACCTCCGCCGGCTTCTTCTCCCAGGCGGGCGCTTTCTGGTCCGCCGGCGACACCGACGCGCGCCCGATGCGCGACCGCTACCGCCGCGTCGACCTGTTGCTCGCCGGCGTCGATCCCGCTCTGCTCGAGCCCGAGAACCCCCAGGACGTCTTCGTCGCACTCCTCTCGGCCCACCACAAGCCCGACCTGGCCCAGGTCCGCTTCAACTACCGCAACCCGGGCTACCAGCCGCTCAGCGAAGAGCTGACGCTGCCCCCCCTCCAGTCCGAGCCCGCGCGCAAGGTCGTGGAGATGCGTCCCATGGCCAAGGCCTGGGGCGATCTCGTCGTGCGCTTCGAGGGTGTCCCGAGTGGCCTGCCCGCGCTCACGACCGGCGGCTTCGGTCAACCGACACTGGTCCTCACCGACTCGGAGGGCAACCACAACGCGATCACCTTCACGACGTTCGAAGAGCGCACCCTGCGCGTGCCGGAGGGCCCCTACCAGGGACGCTTCACGGCCCTGAACGGCATGTTCAAATACCCCGGCGACCGCGAGCCGCTGCGCGTCGACGTCGGTCCGAGGCCCCGGGCCGTCACGATCGACCTGTCGACGACCGGCGCGTTCGTGTTCGAGGTCGAGGACGCGCACGGCATCCCGTTCGAGGGCACGGCGATGATGCGCGTGATCAGCAAGAAGCCGCCGAGCATGCGCATCGTCGAGGTGTCCGGGCCGCCGTTCGTCCTCGTCGGACTCACGCCGGGTCCGTATACGATCGAGGCGATTCTCGGACTGGACTTCCCGAAGCCCGGAGAGTCGCCGTACAAGATCGAGGCCGAGGTGGAGGTCGGGGAGATTCGGTTCGCGCGGATGGTCGGCGCGGCGCTCGGAAAGCCTAAAGAATGATCTGCTGGTCGTTGGCGCCCCACGCCTCGACGCTAGTCGTCCTCCAACCTCACCAGCTGCGCGACCCCCACGTCGAGCGTGTCGCCCGCCACGACCGTCGTCGTGCGACGCCACTCCTGAAAGCGGTAGTTGAACATCGCCAGCACCCCTTCGCCCGCGGGAACGAACACGGCGATGCGCGATCCGTCGAGCTCGCGCCGGCTCTCGCAGACGAAGGCCTCGGATTCCTCGCCTCCCGCCGCGTACCAGAGTACGTCCACGTACCCGGGGTCGCCGCCCGTCTTCCCATCGACGGCCGAGAACACGACGGTGCCGACCGCGAGGCACTCGAGGTCGACCGTCGCCGGAGGCCGGATGCCGTCGGTCGAGCAATCCTCCTCCCAGCGCAGGAGCCGCAGCGTGTAACGCTGGTCCGGCACGTCGGCCTGTAGCGGAACCTGCAGCGAGTAGAAGCCGCTCGAGTCCGTCCGGGTCCCGAAGCGCTGGGGGTGGTTGCGCCGGAACGTCGCGAGCTCGGCGAAGACCTCGACACCGCCGACCGGGGTGCCCTCCGTCGAAGCGACCGTCCCCTGCAGCACCTCGAACGTGTGGTCCAGCGTCACGTCCAAGAGCAGGTCTCCGGACGCCGGCACCTGTACGTCGACGCGCTTCTTAACCCCCGGGCTGGCGTCGAGGTGAGTGCGCAGCACGAGTGGGCCCGCGGCGACGCCCTCGATGACGAATGCGCCTGCATCGTCGGTGCGCACGCTCTCGCGCAGGCCTTCGATCGATACGGTCGCGCGGACGGGCTGCCCGTTGGCCTTCACGCTACCAAGGATGCGCGCTCCGGAATCGAGCTCGCACGTGAGCGGCCCGCCCGCACTGCCGTTGGGCACGTCGACCCAATCGGACTCGAAGCGCGCGTAACCCGCCGCGCGAACGACGACCTTCACCCGCGAGCGACCGTGGTTCGTGCCGAGGTTGTCGAACGCGAAGGCACCCGCGGCGTCGGTCGTCGTCAGGACGCCCGTCTTGGCACCGTCGATGCCGAGCACGATCTTGCGTCCCATGCCCGCTCGGGCGACGACGAGCTCGACCCGCGCGCCGGCGACGTCACCACCGGCGTCGTCGACGACATGACCGGCGAACGTCGCCTCGCGAAAGAGCTCGAGCTCGACCGTCGGCGGCGGGACGGCTGCGTCGAGACGCACGCGATCCGTGCGGTCGACGAAACCGGCGTGGCTCGCACGCAGCTCGTGCCACTGGTCCGCGTAGACGGGCACCTCGATTCGCCCGGCCTCGTCCGTCTCGCCGACGGCACTGCCGCTGCAGCTCACGCGTGCCCCCGGGACGGGACGCCCGGCCGCGCGGTCGACGACGAGCACCTCGACCGGGATCGTCCGCGCCGCTACGACGATGTCGCGGTTCAGCGCGGCGCCCGGGATCTGAACGTCTTCGATCCACGGAGCGCGCCCCGCGATCGACACCTGCACGCGCACCGTGGCCCCACGCGCGACAGCGAGCTCGAACTCTCCGGCGGGACCGGTCGCGACGGCGACCTCCGGCCCGCCACGGGGCTCGACGCGCCGCGCGAGAAAGCTGCGGTTTCCCAGGGCTTCGTGTTCGCCCGAGGCCAGCTCGAGGAGCAAGCGCCCGCGCATGCCGACGCCTGGGCCGAGGCGGAGCTCGACCTCGCGTCCGGGCCGGATCGTCGCGAAGACCGCGACGAACTTCGGGTGGGACAGCTCGACGAAGATCGGCTCGCGCGTGCCGCGGTCGAGCGTGAACTGGCCCCACCGGTCGGTGGTCGTGAAGAGTCCGGGCACGTCGACGGCCGCGACGCGCACGCCTTCGATTGCGGTGTACTCGATGTCGACGACGATCCCACGCATGGCCGTTGGCGACGTCGTGGATCCGCTCGCCCGCGGCTCCTGTTTCGCGCCCGCCGCCGAGGCCCGGTCCTCGCCCGCCTCGCCGGACCGGATCAGCGGCGGCGCGGCCGAACTGGCTTCACCGCCGCCTCCGGCGAGCGGCTTCGCGTCGCCGTCACCGCTCCCCCACGCCAGGAAGCAACCCAATCCGATGGCGAGCGCCGCCATCGCAACGCTCAACCAGCCACGCAGTCCGGAGTTCACCATCGATCGATCAGTGTGCCGGCCGGAGCACGACTCCGAGCCAATCCTCGATCGCACTGTAGCGGACGATCTGCCATTGGCGCGAGAGAGCGCGCAAGAGGGCCTGTGCAGCGCCGGCTTGTTGCAGATGGACCCCGCAGGTCAGAGTCCGCACAGCGCCACGGAGGTCGGCCAGGCTCGCCACGGTGGCCTCCACGTCGTCGGCGGCGAAGCACGCGACGATCGAATGAAGCTCGGGATCGGCCTCGTTGGCCGACTCCAGCCACTCGCCCAGACCCAGGGAACCTTGCGGGCCGGCGCCGCGATTCTCCGAGATCCACGCCTGCACCGCGTCGGGTGCATCGGAGATCAGCGACAGCTTGGAAACGCCCTCGCGCGAGACCGAGGCGCGCCCAGCGGCGGGCCGCACGACACCTTCGACCGCCCCGCTGGCCACCGCCCCGTTGGCGCGGATCCAGCTCGTGCCGTCGTCTGTGCCATCAAGCAGCGGCTCGACGAAGGTCGGTACGGGCCGGTAGCGTTCCGGCTCGGCGACGTTGCGCGCACCGCCGAAGCACGTCGCGATCTCGGTCGCCGCCTCCAGCGGCCGCGACGGGAACGGCAACTGCAAGCTGCCGCCGTGCGACTCGCGCAGCACTTCGGCGGCGTCGACCGCCGCATGCGGCACCGCGTGATCGCGCCATGTCCGCGCGTCGCTCTTGGGGTACGCGCGCAGCTTCGAACGCGCGGAGAGGTTCCAAACCGACACGCCGATCAGCTCGAAGAGCGGCGCGCACCCGTCGAGCAGCTCGCACCACTCGGCGAGCGGCTGCGCGCCGTTCGAGTCGGTGTACTCGGAGTGGAAGTGCCGGCCATTGCCAGCGACCTCTCCGTCGAACCCGAGCAGGCCGATCTTGCGGAAGCCCATGATGACGGCGAGCTGGAGCGCCGCAAAGCCCGAGTTCCCGCCGTTCGAGAACCGCGCAAACGTGTCGCCGAGGCCCTCGGTGTGGTTCGAGGGAACGCGGTGGATGCCCAACTCGTTCAAGCAGTCGAGCATGAGGTCGTTGTCGCCGGGCGTATTGCCGACGAACAGCGGATAGTCCGCGGAGCGCACGATGCGCCGCAGGTTCGAACGCAGGAGTCGATCGTCGAGCATCACGCCCGCAACGAATCGCTCGCGCACCGGCTCGAAGTCGTCGAGGTAGTTGACGACGTTGACGCCGATGAACTTGCACGGTAGGAGCTCGGCCAAGTCGACGTCCGCCACGGACGGTCCGCCCGCGACGATGACGCAACTCAGGCCGTCGTACTTGCCGCGAAAGCGGCGATCGAGATACGCCTCCTGCCGATGGGGACGGAACCCCAGGCTCTTGGTGTAGGTCCTCTGTTCCGTCCCCAATGTGTCAACCATCGAATCCTCGCTAGATCAAGCGGAGTCGCTCGCGCCTTGGGTGCAGGAGTTGGTCGCCTGCGACCCACAATGGCCGGAGTTCGTCGTTCCGGCTCCACTGCACGAGTTCTGGGTCGTGCAGCTCGACGTGTTCGTCGAGGTACCGTTGCAGTGGGCGCTGTTCGGGTCCGACCCCGAGCAGGAGCTCGAGTTCAGCGACCCCGCGCCGTTGCACGTGTTGGCGCCCGCACCCGTGCATTCGGCGGTGTTGTTGGCGCTCGCCGTGCAGGAGTTCGTCGCTCCCCCCGTACAGTCGGCGGCGTTCGTGCCAGAGGTCGTGCACGTGTTCGACGACGGGTAGCCCGAACAGGCGTTCGTCGTCGACGCACCCGCGCACTCGTTGGTGCCCTGCCCCTGGCAGGTGTTGTCTGCACCGCCCTGACAGTCATTGGTCGCCCCGCCCCCGCACTCGTTGCCCGAGGAGGTGCATGTGTTGCTGCTACCGGTGCCGACGCAGGTGTTGTGTGCGTCGTCCGTGCACTTGTCGCTGGCGTCACCGCTGCAGGTGTTGGTCCCACCAGCGGTGGCCGAGCCGCCCGAGCACGCATCGGTCGTACCGTCGTTCTTGCAACGGTTGTCCGATTGGCCGTTGCACGCATTCGTGCTGCCGTCCTCGCACGTGTTCTCCGAGCCCGACTCGCACACGTCCTTCTGGAAGCCGCCACTGCACGTATTGTTGGCGCCGTCCTCGCACGTGTTGTGCGTTCCGGAACCTTCACAGGTGTCATCGGTCGTGCCGGTGCAGTTGTTGTCGTTGCCGGTGCCCGTGCACGCGTTGCTCGTACCGCTACCGCCGTCGCAGACCTCGGTCGAGTTGCGCTCGTTCTCCGAGCACTCGTTCTCGCTGTCGCGCGTGCACACGGGGACGGGCTCGGCATCGCCTGGCGACCCGGGGACTTGGGTCTGGCTCACAGCGGCCCCGGCTGCGCCGAGCATGCCGAGGCCGACGAGCAGCGCCCGCCTGCGTGAGAAACGCCTACGTTGGTCGGGCGACACGATCCGCGCCGCGTTGCCCGTACAATAGTTCTGACGGTCTTGGTTCATGGTTGATCGATTCGGTCGAGGAGCGCGTCAGCGCTCTTTGCGGTGGTCCTTATCCAATCTTCAAGAGGCGGTGTCCGAAGCCCCACCAGAGCAGCCGTTGTTCACGCTGGCGCTGCAGGAGCCCGAGTTGGTGGTCCCCATGCCGGAGCACGTGTTGGGTCCGGTGCTGCAATCAGCCGAGTTGCTCGCCCCGCCGTCGCAGGAGTTCGCGGCGCCACTGGTGCAGTCCGCGGTGTTGTTCGCGGATCCGCTGCAGGCGTTCGAGGAGGGGAAGCCGGAACAGGTGTTCGTCGAGCCGCTCGAGCAGTAGTTCGTGCCCGCATCCGTGCAGGTGTTGCTCCCGCCGCCCTGGCAGTCATTGGTGGCACCGCCGTAGCACTGGTTGCCGGAGCCGCTGCAGGCGTTCGTGCTGCCGGTTCCGACGCATGTGTTGTGCGCCTCG
The DNA here is from genome assembly GCA_024226735.1 of bacterium. Taxonomy (GTDB): domain Bacteria; phylum Planctomycetota; class UBA1135; order UBA1135; genus JAAELL01. Next base: position 13,386 of record JAAELL010000062.1, read on the forward strand.
TCGCGACAGTCGTCGCTTCCGGTACCGCTGCACGTGTTGGAGCCGCCTCCGGTCCCCGTTCCACCCGCGCACGCGTCGGTCGTGCCGTCGCCCTTGCAGCGGTTGTCCTGTGCGCCATTGCACGCGTTCGTGCTGCCGTCCTCGCAAGTATTCTCGGAGCCGTCCGTGCACTTGTCCTGCACGCCCGCGCCGGAGCAGGTATTGCTGGCGCCGTCCTCGCACGTGTTGGTCACTCCCGTGCCGTCGCAGTTGTTCTTGTCGTTGGGGTTGCACGTGTTGTCGTTGCCGGTGCCCGTGCAGTCGTCGCCTTGGCCGTTCCTCTGACAGACCGGCACCGGCGGGATGTTCGGCACACTTCCCACGCACGTGTTGGTGCTGTCCGGGATGCACGTGTTGACCGTGTCCGGGTTGCAGGTGTTGTCGTCCACGGGGAAGCAGGTCGGGTCCCCGGGGATCTGGCTCTTCGCCGCGCCGACGATACCCAGCATCCCCAGTCCGATCGCCAGGGTATGCCGTCGCGAGATTCTTCGCCGGTCGCTGCGCGACACGATTCGGGCGACATTGTTCATGGCGCCGCACGTGTTCTCGTTCTTGTGTTCACTCATCTCGGATTCCTTTGCAGTGAGAGCACGCCGTCGGCGTACGTGGCATGGGTACGACCGGGTTCTTGGTGAAGCTTGTGGAAGTCTTGGCGCACCTCGTCGAGGAGCGCCGCGAGTGCGTCCTTGCGCAGAGCGCAGGCCAAAGCCGCGACGTGGGCCGCGCGCTCGGGGTCGCCCGTCCGCGCCAACACGTCCATCTCAGGCGACCAGTAGCCGTCGCACAGGGGCGCAAAGGCGCACGCGACGCAGTCGGGCCAAGGATCGCTGGACTCCACTACGCCTGCGGGCGAAGTGGGGTAGACGTACGGGAAGAGCTCCTCGGCGGGGGCGTGCAGGAAGGACTCGGCGTGTCGTCGCGACCGCGCCCAGCGCCCTTCGGCGTCGATGAATCCGCCCGTGAGCCGCCGCGACCACGCGTGACGCTGAACGCCGGGCACGGTCGTGTAGACCAGCATCGAAGCCCAGGGCTCACTCGACAGGATCGACGCGCCGAGCGTGCGGGCCACGTCGGCGACGACGTCGGCGGCGGCCTCGAAATCGGACGCGGACTCGAGCGGTCGTGCTCCGTACTCCCCGTACGTGTCCGTCAAGAGCGGCTCGACGAGTACGCCGGCGCGGTCGGTCGCACCCTGCCAGGACTTCACGGCGTCGACCAGGTCCTCGCCGCAGCGCGTGAGGATGGCCGGGCGCAGCAAGAAGCCCTGCTTGGCCAGAGCCTCGGCCCGCACGAGCTCGTCCTCCCGCTCGATCGCGTCGGAGAGCTCGCTGCGATCTTCGATGACGAGTTGCAGGTCGGTCCAGTTGTCGAGCAGCTGGGGAAGCGCTTCACCGTCGGGAATGCGCGGGAGGCGCAGCTGCCAGGTGAACCGCTCGGGCGCGAGCTCATCCAGCGCGAAGGCACGCAGCAGCTTGCTCGTCAAGAGGTCGACGTCTTCGATCACGTCGCTTCCCGCGATGCAGAGATCGATCCGCCACGCCGGGTTCACCCGGCCGTAGTCCGCGCAGAAAGCGCGCACCGATTCGACCGAGCGCTCCCAGTCCTTGTTGACGTCGAGCTCGAGCACGACGCGCCGCAGCACCGGCGCGGCGCGGCGCTTCTCGGGCCCGCGCGGCTCGGGCAGCGGTGGGTCGTCCTCGGGAACGACGGCCCCCATGCCCATCAAGTCGCCCAGCACGGCGCGATCGATGTCGCTGACGGCGCCGCGTTCGTTGTTCAGTAAGCGACGCACCTCGTCGCGCTTTCTGAAAAGACGCATCGAGCGCCTGTTGTCGTAGGCGTTCACGACGAGGATGTCGTCGCCGTCGTCGTCGAAGACGGCCCAGGGCGAGAACCGCAGTCCTCGCGCGAGCTCCGGCGCGGGACCTTTAATGGAGTTCACATCCTTCGGGGAGTTCACATCCTTCGGGGAGCTCACATCCTTCGGGGGGCTGACTTCTTTCATGGGGCTCACTTCTCGCCGCTGGTTTCCGTGTCCGAGAGGTCGCTCATCATCCGCTCGAAGGTGGCGGTGTCCGCCGCCTTCATCCGGTCGTAGAGGTTCTCGGCGTGTCGGTACACCATCCACGTCCACTGGCAGAACGTGTCGTGCGGCGTGTAGATCGAGCCGGTGTCCGAGAGGTTCGCCGCTGGACAGTAGCCGCCGCAGACCTCGTTCACAGGACACGTGCTGCATGCCTCCTTGTGGACTTCCATGTGGTTGAAGTCGACGAAGGCCGTCTGGAGCTCGTGGTTGAAACCGTCCTCGAAGATGTTCCCGAGGCGGAACTGGCCGTCCGCGTCCGCCGCGTTGTCAGCTCCGTCGAAACGGTGGCAGGGCCAGACGTCGCCGGTGTAGTCGACCATCATGTAGCCGCGGCCCGCGCCGCAGGGATGGAACTTGACCTCGATCTGTTCGGGGGTACCGGCCTTGCGGAAGCGAATGAGCTTGTTGATGTAGTACTCGAAGCTGGCCACGTTGAAGCGCCCGCCACCGAGGTAGACCTCCATGACGAAGTCGACGATCTCCTCGAACTGCTTCTCGAGCTTCTCGAAGAGCTCCGGAGTCCAGTCCTCGTACTCGGAGGCCGAGACCGCCATCACCTGGAAGCCGATCGACTGCAGGTAGCGCGCGCTACCGGCGAGCGTCGAGACGTAGTCGGGGTGCAACGTGGCGCGCGCCGTCGAGCGCGGCCGCGTGCGCAGCATCGACTTCGCCCACTGCTCGACGATTTCGGAGTAGAGCTTCCCGTTCTTGGCGGGTCGCGACCCGTCCTGCACGTCGGGCGAACCGTCGATCGACATCAAGAGGCCGAAGCCGTACTCGTCGATGAAGTCGCGCATGTCCTGCGTGAACAGCGTCAGGTTGGTCGTCATGCTGAACGTGACGAGCTTGCCCATCGCCTTGCCGCGCCGTCGTGCCCAGGGAACGAACTCGCGGATCTGCTTGAAGCGCATCGTGGGCTCGCCGCCCATGAAGTTGCAGTTCACCGTCTTCGCGTCTCCGGAGGTGAGAAGCAGCCAATCGAGCGCACGCTTCATCGTCTCGATCGACATGTTCTGGGTGTACATCTCCCCCTTGAAGCAATAGAGGCAGCCCAGGTTGCAGTTCTCCGTGACGTCGAAGTCGAGATTGGTCACGGCGAACCGCCGCGGGACGGATCCAGTGTGGACCGTCCCCAGGCCGGGGTTCTTCGCGACCTTCGACTTGAGCGCCTTCCACGTATCGGCCGTAGCCGGCGCACGTTCGAGCGCGGACGGGGGAGCAGAGCGAGCTTCGGCAGAACCTGCCATTTGTCGACCTCGAATTGCGGTTCAAGAATCGACCGGGACGTTTGATCCTAGCCGGAGATCGACGTGCTGCCAAGAGAAGTTCGCATTCGCCGAAGCCCCTTCGAGAAGGCGACTTACATCTACGAATATGGATTATCGCCCATATAAGGATTCTCTCCTGCCGTGTGATCGGTCAAGTCGACGACCTGACGAATCTCGGGCAGAGCTTCCTTGAGCATCTTCTCGACGAGCTCGCGCACGGTGACCGGAGCGAGCCCGCAACCCTGACAGCCGCCACCGAATTCGAGGTAGACCGCGTGATCGCGGACGTCGACGAGCGTGACCGAACCACCGTGGGCCGCGACCGCGGGATTGATTCCTTCGTCGATCACTTCCTGGACACGACGCGCCTTCGGATCGGCCATCAGCGCGAGGCGATCGGGACTCTCGAAGCGGAACCCGCTGCTCCACATGCCGTCGACGTAGTCCATCGCGGTACCGCGAACGAGCTCCGCGGAGCGCGGGTCGAGGACAAAGGTGAGCCCCGAGACGTCAGCGACGACGTCGGTCCGCGCGGCGGAATCGGCCGGCACGAACTCGAGCTGGTACTTGTCCTGAACGCGAGCCTCGGGCACGAGCGTGAGCCGGATCGCGTCATCCTCGTGCCCACCCAGGCCCATGAATTCGCGGATCTTCTCGACGGCAACTTCGCTGATCGTGAGCAGTTCTGCCTGCGTCATTTCGTTTCCTCCTGCCTTCCATCTAAGCAAGAGCGCGCAGTCTTGGGACCCGCGAAGTGATCTCCTCCTCGAGCGATCGCAGCGGGGTAGTGCCCCCTAACGATCGTTCGACACCGCGTGCGCAGCGTCGAACGCCTCGATCGAGGCCCGCAGGATCGTGTTGGCGGTTTCCGCGTCGGCGAAGCCCCGCGACTCCATTTCACCCCGGCCCTTGTAGCTGGTGAACCACGTCTCGACGATCGACGTCACGCCCGGGAACCGCTCGTTCAGCTCGTCGAGATCCTTCAGCACGCCGAGCGGCGTGCCGTCGACCACGGCGAGCAGCTTGTCGTCCTGCTCGCCCCCGTCGAGCAACTTCAAAACGCCGACCAAGCGCGCGCGCACGACGCGGCCGCGCGCCACGGCGGGGCCGAGGACGATCACGTCGAGCGGATCGCCGTCGCCGCCGAGCTCCTCGGGCAGGAGCGTCCGCGGAACCATCCCGTAGTTGCCTGGGTAAGGCAGGTATTGCACGACGCGGGGCTTCCCCTCGTTCAGCTCCCACTTCAGCGCGCCGTCGTCCTTGTCCACTTCCCACTTCGCGTTCGTTCCCGCCGGGATCTCGATGACGACGTTGACGAAGCCCCCCGGGGTCACCGGCTCCCAACCAGTCAGGTAACTCCGGACGGCCACGACCGTGTGTTCATCGAGGCGTTGCGGGCCCGCCCCGTCCTGGAGCGCGAGCGGAAGGAGCAGAACGAGGAGCGCGTTGCGGATCATCGGGTTGGCGGGGGTGGGGTCGATCGAGTGCCGAGGGGCGACTCGGCAGCATACTCGTCAGCTCCCGTGCGGGAACCGTCAAGGCGTCATCGAGGCGGCGTAGAGCCGCCCACTCCATCGGCGCGGCGAGCGAGAGTCTGAAGAGCCTGGCGACGGATTGGAGCCGGTGGGGCCTGTCGTCCGCCCGATCACTCCCCCCACGCCATCGCCTTGCGACAGATCACCTCGAGGTCGCGCGGGACCTCGCGCAAGACGCGTCGCGGCGGCGGCGGATCTTCGTGCACGACGGCGTGGATCTTGTCGATCAACGCGCGGCCGGCGAACGGGGCCGCGCCTGTGAGGCACTCGTACAGCACGGCCCTCATCGCGTACACCTCCGTCGCCTCTCCCACGCGTGCGCGCTCGCCGAGCGCCTGCTCGGGGGCCATGTAGTCGGGCGTGCCGAGCAGATGCCCGGTCCCGGTCATGGTCGCGCCCGCGGCCGGATCGGTCGCGAGGCCGAAGTCGGCGACGTACACCTCGCCGTCCTCATCGAGCAAGATGTTGGCCGGCTTGATGTCGCGGTGCACGAGCCCGTGGCCATGCACGTAGGCCACCGCGTCAGCGACCTGGCGCAGGATCAATACCGTGCGGGCGAACGGCATCGGCCGCTTGTTCTTGGCGAGCAGGTCCGCGAGCGACCCGATCCCCCGCGGAGACGCGGCGCATGAGCTCCTCGGCCTGTGCGGGGGTCGGGTCTTGGGGCGGGTCGGACATGATCTCGGCGGGCACTTGGTGGGACGAGTCGATCTTGTCCCACCCCCCGCCGCAGTTTCCGGCAAAAAACTGCGCGTCGCCTCAGCGAACCGGCGCCGCCGCCTCGAGCGCCTTCGCCTCGGTGCCCTCCATCTGCATCCGGAACCACTCGCGCACGTACAAGATGCGCCGCAGACGGTTCGAGACGTGCCTCCCGGCGGCGCCATGGTACTCGTCCGGGATGCGCACCATCGCGGTCTCGACCTTGCGCAGCTTCAGCGCCTGGTAGTACTCCTCCGTCTGTGCCATCGGGGTCCGCAGGTCGAGCTCGCCGGTGATCAAGAGCGTCGGAGTCGTCACGTTGCCAACCAGACGCAGCGGCGAACGCCGCCAGTGCTCGGAGACGTCCTCCCAGGGAAGCTTCTCGAAGTTGGTGTACCAGTACGGGCCATCGGTCGTGCCGACGAAGCTGATCCAGTTGGTGACGGGGAACATCGACACCGCTCCGTGGAAGCGGTCGGTCATGCCGACGATCCAGCAGGTCAAGACACCACCACCGCTGCCGCCGTAGACGAAGAGCTGGTCCTCGTCGATGTAGCCGCGATCGATCACCGCGTCGACACCGGCCATCAGGTCGTCGTAGTCCTTGTCGGGATACGCGTTCTCGATCGCGTTGCCAAAGGCCTTGCCGTAGCCCGTGCTGCCGCGCGGGTTGGTGTAGAGAACGACGAAGCCCTCGGCCGCTTGGTTCTGGCGCTCGAAGTCGAAGCGCACACCGTACATGCCGTGCGGGCCACCGTGGATCTGCAGGATCAGCGGGTACTTGCGCGACGGATCGAAGTCGGGCGGCTTGACCATCCAGCCCTGGATCTCGAGGCCGTCCTTCGACGCGTAACGGATCTCTTCCACGTCGCCGAGGTCGACGCGATCGAGAATGTCCGCGTTGACCTTCGTCAGGAACTCGAGTGCCGCCGTGCCGTCCGCGTGCGGGTGGTAGCGGGCGACGTCGCCGGGATCACGTGCGGTGCTGAGCACGCCGACGACCGTGCCGTCGGCGCCGACGTCGATCGAACGGAACGACAGCGGCCCGTCGGTCAACGTCGCAACCGTTGCGTCGAGGCTCGCGCGGAACAGGTGGCGCGAACCCTGCGTGTCGGCAGTGAAGAAGACACCGCTCGAGTCCCGCGCCCAGCGCACGTCGCGCGGGTCACGGTCGAGGTCCGCCGTCAGCTCGCGCACATTCGCGCCGGAGGTGTCCATCACGTACAGCTTCGAGACGTGGTACGAGTCGCCGAGCCAGTCGTAGCCGGTGTAGGCGATCCAGCGGCCGTCGGGCGACACGCGCGGGCCGGAGTCGGGTCCACGGCGGTCGGTGAGCTGGCGCATGGCGCCGCTCTCGACATCGACGGTGTAGATCTCGGCCTCTGCGACTTGCCAGTCCGCGTCCTCGACGCGCAAACCGCTGAAGACGAGCCCCTCGCCATCAGCCGTCCACTCGCCAGGAGAGTGATCGTAGTCGCCGCCCGTCACCTGCCGCGGAGTCCCACCCTCGGCGTCGACGACGAACAGGTGACGGTAACCCTTGGGCCGGTAGCCGCTCCGGTCACGGCGGTAGGCGAGGCGCGTGATGACGCGCGGCTCTTCGGCCCACTTGGCCCCCTCGGGGCGCGGCGGCAGCTTCAGGTCGAACAGCTTGCTCTTCTCGTCGACGATCTGCGCGAACGCGATCCTGTCGCCAGTCGGAGACCAGCGCAGCCCGGACGGCGCCTCCTCGATGCGCGTGATCTGCGTCACCTCGCGCGTCGCTACCCACATCACGTGAATCTGGGACCCCTGCGGCTTGCCCTCGCGCAGGAACGCGATGCGCTCGCCGTCGGGCGACCATTCGGGCGAAGAGCCTTCGGCGAGGTGCCGCGGGCGCGATCCGTCCGCGCCCATGATCCACAGCTCGCTGCGCCGCTTGTCCTCGACCTTGTCCACCCACGAGCGCGTGAAGACGATTTGCTTCCCGTCAGGTGCGAGCGCCGGTGACGAGACGTCCTCCCAATCGAGCAGGAGTCCGAGGTCGAGCGTGCTCGTTCCCTCTCCCGGAGCTCGCTGGATCTCTTGAGCTCCTTGAATCTCTTGGGCGTCTGCCGTTTGGACGAGCAGGAGCAGGCAGGCTGCAATCGGGCGCAACATGGACAGGCCTCGCAGGGACGACGAAGTGGAAGCCCCAATCGTACAGCCATCGCTGCGCAGCGGGTTCGGACCGTCAGTCGAGGCGCACTTCGAACGTCTCGGGAATCGTCAGACCACTTCCGGCACGCACGCGGTCGAAGTCCGAACGAGTCAGCGCGTAGACCCACTCCGTCTTGTCCGCGCGCGACTGCTCTAGCTGCACGGGGCGCGTGCGCACGGCCCGCTCACGGCGGTAGCCCGTCTTCTCCAGGACACGACACGAGGCCTCGTTGCCGACGAACACCTCGGCCGTCAGCGCTGTGGCTCCGAGATGTTCGAACGCGAGGTACGCGACGAGCATGTTCGCCTCGGTGCCGATGCCGCGGCTCCAGAAGTGCTCGCCGAGCCAGTACCCGACGTCCCCGACGAACGGGTGGTCGAGGAAGCGCAGAGCAAAGGTGCCGCACAGCTCACCGGAGCTCTTCTCGTCGAGCGCGAAGTGGTAGTTGGTGCCGTTGTCGCTCGGGGTGGCCCAGTGCGCGTAGATGTCCGACAGCTCGTAGACCGTCTCGGGGCCCTGCCACACGAGCCAGTCGAGCACGGAGCGCTGGCCGTGGATCAGCGGAAACACCGCCGCTGCGTCGGCGGGCCGGATGGGTCGAATGACGACGAGCTCGCCCTCGAGCCGTGCGTACTCCAGCGTCGGTTGATTCATCGTCTCCCCGTCAGCGCGGAGTGAGCCGCTGGAGCATCTCGACGAGCCCGACCGCGAGGCGTAGAGAGCCGGCGGAACGGTTGCTGCCCTGCACCTCGCGCCGCGTCTCGAGATAGCCGAACTCGCGACGGTAGGCGGTGCGCGAGCTGCGCAAGAGCGTGGTGAACATCGCACGCAGCTCGCGCAGGTCGGGGCCACCGGGCTCGGCCGCGAGGCCAGGGTCGTAGATCAGCGCGAGTCCAGACAGGAAGTTCTGCGGAGTGCCCTTGATGTCGCCGACCTGCAAGTCGCCCTTGGGATCGAAGTCTCCGATCGTCACGTCGCCCCACGCACCGCCTGGATACTGTTCGCCCTTGAAGTGCGAGCGCGCCGCAAGACGCAGCAGCGGGGCGACGCGTGGCCGGAGGTCGGGCTCGAGCTCGAGTACCTCCGTCAAGATCTTCCAGCACCGGACCTGGTCGGCGGCGATGTTCCCGCCGAGCACGAGCGCGTGCTCCCAGCGCGGCAGGTAGTACTCGATGCCGCTCATCACGAGCCGCCGGAACATCTGCTCATCGGGCGAAGCGCGCCACATGAGGAGCGCCATCCCGCCGTAGTTCCCGAAGTTGTCGTCGAACCCTGGATCGATCTCGCTCCACGTGCCTGGCCAGCCGTGGCGATACTCGAAATTCGCGACAGCCTCGCGTACGGCGACGCGGTAGTCGGCCTCGCCCGTCAGCCGCCCGATGCGCTCGAGCTGCGCGACGAGATTGAGGCGGCGCAAGTGCGGGTAACTCGTGCTCGGCGCCGCGTCGCGCGGACGGTACTTGGCCGCGACCTCGCCGTCGGGCAGGACGCCGTGCGCCAGCACCGTCCGGCCGACGCGCTCTGCAGCCGCGCGCGCACGCTCGCGGACGCCCGGCGGCCCCTCGAGAGCCAAGTCGACGAGGAGCCCGACCGAGGGCGCGATCTCGACGTAAGCGTCATCGATGGGCACGTCATTCGCGCAATCCCACGAGCGCGGGATCCCCGTCTCCTCGTTCAGACAGTGCACGAAGTAGCCGTCGAGGAACGCGTCGTACGCCGCACGCCAGGCAGCGACGTCCTCGACCTGCAGCGCGTCGCGCAAGAGGTCGTAGAGAATGCTGTTGCCGCCGTGGATCGTCATCGACGGCTCGCCCGTGATCACGTCGAAGAGCCGCGCCAGGAACGGCGTCTCGGTCCCCATGTCGTCGAGTGCGCGACCGAGCCAGAGCTCGAAGATCCACGTCAGCTCGGCGACGATCTCCGCTCTCAACTCGGCCTCGGTCGGCAGCGGCAGTGCCACGTGCACCGCGAGGTCGCGCCACAGCGCAGCGCCGCCCGCGCTCTCCAGTCGTAGGGTCAGCCGCGGCACGAGCGGGCGTCCGAGCGGCTCGCTCAACTGGGCGTGCGGAATCGAGAAGGCCTCGAAACCGCCGGCGGCGGACCCGACGTCGATGGCGACGCGTCCCCCCTCGCCATCGACGACGATCAACCGCCCCGACCCATGCACGGCCCCGGAGACAACGAGCCCGTCGATCGCGGGCGCGTACGCCGCGACGGGCTGCTCGGCCCACTCACCTTCCCCGGTCCGCAGGGCGGGACGCCCCTCGGCTTCGATGCGCTGCTCCGCCCCCTTCCCCGTGCGCCACCACGGGATGCGCCGCAGGCCATCCGCATCCAAGATCTTCGGTGGTGCCTCGGCGAAGTCGCCGTTGTCGAGCAGGTCGAAGCTCACGGTCGAACCGTCCTGGGCCGCCAGCGAAGGTGCCGCCTGGAGAGTCGACGTCGAGAGTGCCGCCAAGATGGCCGACAGGACTACCGCCGCGCGGATCGCCGGCGTCGATCGTGCGCTCACGGCGTCGACTCGCTATTCTGTTCCGCTCGAAATGTTCGGGGCATGCCCTCTTTATAGCTTGCCCAACCACTCCGGTCAGCCCAGAGCCACGAGCGAATCATGACCCGCTACACGATCGTCGAGCTCCTTGGTGATGGGATCTCGGATGAGCTCTCCAAGAGCGTCCGCACAATCGCCGACGCTCTCCCGTTCGAGCTCGATCTGCTCTCCGTCGATCTGTCGGACGAGAGTCGTAGCAAGGGCGGAACTGCGCTCTTCGACAAGGCTGAGGCGCTCATCCGCGAGCACGGGACCGCTCTGAAGTACCCGACCGCGACCACGCAGGAGAGCCCGAATCGCATCCTGCGCTCGCGGCTGCAGTTTGTAGTGATCCACCGTCCCGTGTGCACGATCCCGGGCATCCAGACGAACTTCACGCGCTCGATCGACATCGACGTCATCCGTGTCGCGACCGGCGGGACGTACGAAGATGTCGGGCGGCGCATCGGTGCCGACACCGCGGTTTCGCTGCGAGTGATCGAGCGCCACCCGTCGATGCACGCGGCGCGCTTCGGCTTCAAGCTCGCTCAGATGCGCGGCACGAACGTCTGCTCGACGAGCAAGTACACGATCCAGCGCGCGACCGACGGGCTATTCGAGGAGACGGTCGGACGAATCGCCGAGGACTATCCGGCGACGCCCTACCGGCGCGAGCTCTTCGATGCACTGCTCGCGGGAATCATCATGAACCCCGAGCGCTACGGCGTCATCGTCTGTCCCAACGAGTACGGGGACTTCCTGTCGGACTCGGCCTGTGGACTGATCGGCTCGGTCGGTTTGGGCGACAGCGCTTCGTACTCGTTCACCGAGGACGGTCAGGTGAACATCGCGATGTTCGACCCCTCGGGTGGAACGGCGCCGGACATCGCCGGCAAGAACCTGGCGAACCCGACGGCCGCCCTACTCGCCGTCGCGAACATGCTGCGCCACGTGGGTGAGCAGCTCAGCGGCCGCGCACTGCGCAAGTCGCTCCTGTCGGCGATCGCCGAGGGCGCATGTACGCGCGACATCGGCGGAGACCTCTCGACGACGGAATTCACCGACGAGGTCGCCCGTCGCCTACAGGGCAAGCTGGCCGAAGTCTGAACCAACTGCAGTCCGGATACGGGCACGGAGGGTCGCACCTTCCCTCCGCTGGGACAGATTAGGAAGAATACCGAGCGCCCGCCTCGTCCCGATCAAGCGGACGCGTATTCGCGTCCGATGGCGCGCTAGACAGCCCCCTCCTTCCGCCGCACCTGCGTGCTTGGGAGCCCGAGTTGATACTAGCCGCACTATTGCTGAGTTCCACGGCCGTGCCAGGCCAGGCTGCCGTCGTGGACCCATTTGAGAACGACGTCGAGGCGTTCGAAGCAGAGGTCTCCGAGGAGCTCGACCTCACCGAGCTCTCGCTCGAGGCCCTGATGAACATGGATGCCGAGGTGACGTCGGTGTCGCGCCATGCCGAGAGTCTCGCCTCGAGCGCAGCGGCGGCGTACGTCCTGACCGAAGAGGACATCCGCCGCAGCGGCGCGACCTCGATCATGGAGGCCCTGCGCATGGTCCCCGGACTCCAGGTCGCCCGCACGGGATCCAGCGCATGGGCGATATCGGCGCGCGGATTCAACGCCGAGTTCGCAGACAAGATGCTCGTGCTGATCGACGGGCGCTCGGTCTACACGCAGCTCTTCGCCGGGACGCTGTGGGCCGACCAGGACCTGATGCTCGAAGACGTCGCGCGAATCGAGGTCATCCGAGGTCCAGGAGCCGCCCTCTGGGGCGCCAACGCGGTGAACGGCGTGATCAACATCATCACCAAGCCCGCCGAGCAGACGCAGGGGAATCTCGCGACCCTCCTGCTCGGTCAGGAGGACAAGTGGATCGCCGGCCTTCGGGCAGGCGCGCCGCTCGGTGACAGTGGCTTCGTACGCGCCTACAGCAAGTACGCGCGCCGGGACGGGTTCGAGGCCGAGGGGCTCGAGGTCGACGAGGGCTGGTCCAACACGCGCGGCGGGTTCCGCGCGGACTGGACCGTCGACGACAACGACGCGTTCACGCTCCAGGGCGATGTGTACAGCGGCGTGGTGCCGCGCCAGGTCACGGTACCGGAGACGACACCGCCCGGGCTCGTGACGCGGGATCTCGACTCGCTCTCCGAAGGCGGCAACCTGCTTGGCCGCTGGACGCGCTCGGGCGACGACGGCACGAGCCTGAGCCTGCAGCTGTACTACGATCGGCGAGAGCTCGAGACGTACCTGCTCGAGGACCGCCGCGACACCGTCGATCTCGACTTCCAACATCGTGCCCTCGTGACCGAGCGGCACGACCTGACGTGGGGACTCGGCTACCGCCGCGTACACGCGGACACCTTCGGCTCCGACGTACTGAGCTTCGCGGAAGCCCATCGCACGGACGACGTTCTCAGCGCGTTCGTGCAGGACCGGATCCACATGACCGAGACGGTCGACCTGATCGTCGGCACCAAGCTCGAGCACAACAGCTTCACCGGCTTCGAGGTGCAGCCCAACGTCCGTGTCGTCTGGCAGCAGGACGAGCAGCGGGCGCTCTGGGGCTCGATCTCGCGTGCTGTTCGAACGCCGTCTCAGGTCACGAACGACGTCGCCTGGCGGCAGGCCTTGATCCCCGACATGGGCTCGGGGTTCGACACGCTCATCACAGTCCTGGGCGACGACGACTTTGATTCCGAGGAGCTCGTCGCCTCCGAGCTCGGCTATCGCATCCAGCTGACCGAGAACCTGTCCCTGGACGTCGCCACCTTCTTCAACGACTACCGCGACCTGCAAACGCTCGAGCTTGGCGAACTGAGCTTCCTGGCCCCGGGCCTGGTCGAACAGGCCCTCGTCTACGACAACGAAGCGGAGGCAGAGACGTACGGAGTCGAGATCGCGACGCAGTGGAACGTGACGGGCGACTGGACGCTGCACGCCAGCTACTCCTTGTTGCGCCTCGACATCGACGCGAGCGATTCGACGAACGCCCAGGCCGAAGTGCCCGAGGACGAGAGCCCTCGCAACCAGGCGCACATCCGTTCCTTCTACGACTTGACCGAAACCTGGGAGCTCGACGCGGCGCTCTACTACGTCGACCACCTTTCGGGCGGGGTCGACAGCTACGTGCGCGGCGACATCCGCGTCGGCTGGAACCCGAACGATTCCACTCGTTTCTCGATCGGCGCGCAGGGGCTCCTCCACGACGACGAGGAAGAGTTCGGGACGGGTCCGTTCGGGCCGAGCACCCCGGTCGAGTCCAGCGTCTTCGTCAGCGCGGTGTGGAGCTTCTGACAGTCACTTGCCCACCGCTCTCCCCACTCCCCGCGCCCGCCTGCGCTTCGCGCCTCTCTTGGGCGTTCTCGCCATCGCACTGTCCCCGACAGGCGTACCGCGCGAGGCCGCGCCCGCGGAGGTCACGTCGCCTGCGAAGGTGGCGTACGACGCGAAGCAGAAGGAGTACGCGCTCAAGGCCGCATTCCTCTTCCACTTCGCAAAGCATACGGCGTGGCCGAAGAAGAGCCTGCCGAAGGATACGTCGCCCATCTACGTGACGGTCGTGGGCAGGGACCCGTTCGGGAAGGTGCTCGACTCCGTCCTGCGCGGCAAGAAGGTGGATGATCACGCACTGATCATTCGACGCTACGCCAACGTCGCCGCGATTCGCGATGCGCACCTGATCGTCGCGGGCCACCTCAGCGCCAAGGAACGGGACAAGCTCGTCGCGCACTGCCGTGCGCGCGCGATCTTCCTGATCGGTGACCAGCCGGGGCTCGCGGCGCGCGGAGCCTTGGCGAGCTTCTACCTCAAGAAAGGCAAAGTGCGGTTCGAGATGAATCGGTGGGCCATCGATGCCTCGGGTCTCAAGATCAGCTCGCAGGTCCTCAAGCTGGCTCGATTCGTCCAGGAGAGGCGCTAGCCGTGAGGTCCTTGCGCAGCCTCACATCGCTCTCGATCCGCGCCAAGATCACGTTCGTGATCATGTGCACGTGTGCGCTCGTCATGGCAATCACGATCCCCGTCCAGACCGCAAAAGCCCTCGAGGACGCCCGGTCCGACCTGCGCGCAAGCCTCCACATCCTCGCCGCGAGCGTCGGACAGAACTGCTCTTCCGCACTCGTCTTCGAGGACGGCGACTTCATCCAGGACAACCTCTCGGTCTTTCGCTTCGACCCGAGCGTCGTCTTCGCCACCGTCTACGACACGGCTGGGGGTTCCGTCGCGCACTACCTGCGCGAAGGCGTCGCGCAGTCGGCAGCCCCCAAGGCCGGGACGAAGCCAGAAGACGAGCTCGCCGTGGACGGTGCGGTCACGGTCGTGGAGAACGTGACATACGAGGGCGAGACGGTCGGGCGAATCGTCGCGCGATCGGACATGGAGCGCATCCACCACAACCTGATCAAGCGTGGAATGCGGTTCGTCCTCGTCGGTCTGTTGGCGCTCATGGTCGCACTCCTCGCAGCACTGCGGCTGAGCGCGTGGATCGCCAACCCGATCCGCGACTTGACCAGCCTCGCCGAACGCGTCAGCGACGAGGAGGACTACTCGGTGCGCATGGAGCACGTCGGCAACGACGAGCTCGGAGTCCTCGTCGACGCATTCAACCAGATGCTCGACGGCATCCAGAAGCGCGATACGGAGCTCGCAGAGCATCGCGACAACCTGGCGGCGGAAGTCGACAAGCAGACGAGTGAGCTACTGATCGTCAACTCCAAGCTGCAGGATGCCAAGGAGCAAGCCGAGCAGGCCGCTCAAGCGAAGTCGGAGTTCCTGGCCAACATGAGCCACGAGATCCGAACGCCCATGAACGGGGTCATCGGGATGACGGCACTCCTGCGTGACATGCCGCTCGAAGCGGAGGCACAACGCATGATCGAGACCGTTCAGACGTGCGGCAACCAGCTCCTGGCGATCATCAACGACATCCTGGACTTCTCGAAGATCGAAGCCGGGAAGCTCGAGCTCGAGCACATCGACTTCGATCTTTGCACGCTGGTCGAGGACGTGTCCGACATCGTCGCGGTGTCGTGCTGGAACAAGAGCGTCGAGCTCTTGACGTTCGTGCAGTCCAACGTCCCCACGCTGTTCCGCGGCGACCCGGCGCGCCTGCGCCAGATCGTCCTGAATCTGCTGACGAACGCGGTCAAGTTCACCGAGCAGGGCGAGGTCCAGATCGACGTCCGCTGCGATGCGCAGACCGACACCGTAGCCGACATCGCCATCGTGATCCGCGACACCGGCATCGGGATTCCGCCGGAGGGCATCGACAAGCTGTTCCGCTCCTTCACACAGGTCGATGCCTCCACGACGCGGCGCTTCGGCGGTACGGGGCTCGGACTCGCCATTTGCGACCAGCTCGTGCGCCAGATGGACGGCCGGATCGACGTGGAGAGCACGCCGGGCGAGGGCTCGACGTTCATCGTGCGGCTGCCCCTTGACAAACAGGAAGGCGCGCGACGCCAGGTGGCCGCGCCGTCCATTCTGAGGGGCCTGCGCGTGCTCGTCGTCGACGACAACGCGACCAACCGCGAGATCCTCCGGCTCCAGCTACAGACCTGGGGTTCCCTCCCCACCGACTGCGCCGATTCCCGCAAGGCCAACTCGATGCTCGCTCGCGCCAGCTTGACCGGGGCACCGTTCGACATCGTCTTGAGCGACTATCAGATGCCGTACGCGAGCGGCGCGGATCTCGTGCGTGAGATACGGATACGCGGCGGTGATTCACGCGACATCCCGATCATCGTCCTCACGTCCGTCTCGAGCGCCGGCGTGCGCAAGGAGTTGGTCGAAGCCGGCGTTCAAGGGCACTTGACGAAACCGATCAAGCAGAAGCAGCTTCTCGACTGCATTCTGAACGTCCTCGGCGCGCCGCCAGAGACCGAGGCCAAGCCCACGGTCGTGACCGAGCATTCGCCCGCCTCGATCAAGGTCCGGTGCGCCGCGCGCATCCTCCTCGTGGAAGACAACCCGGTGAACCAACGCGTCGGCAAGCTCCTCTTGAAGAAGGGCGGCTACTCGTGCGACTTGGCGAGCAACGGCGTCGAGGCCCTCGAGGCGCTCGAGCGTGTCGCCTACGACATCGTCCTCATGGACTGCCAGATGCCGGTCATGGACGGGTTCCAGGCGACGCAGGAGCTACGCAGCCGCGACGCTGAACGGGGCGCCTTCGTTCCCATCATCGCGATGACCGCCAACGCGCTGCAAGGCGACCGAGACCGGTGTCTCACGGCCGGAATGGACGACTACGTGGCGAAGCCGATCGATCCGAAGACGCTCTTCGAGACGGTCGAACGCTGGCTGGCGGTCGGACCAGACCGACGCAAGGCATCCGCCTAGAACTGGCTGGCTTCGCTGTTGTTAATCGGCGCGGACCGCATCGCGCACACTCGAACGAACAGCAAGCTCCCGCGTACGACGTGGAACCCGCTCTTTCCGATCAACCATACAGAAGCGGTGCTACGCGACTTGACGGGAAGGCTGCGCCGCGAGTCTTGGCTCGTGAGCAAGAAGCGGCGTTGGCTCGACCTCGGCTTGCACATCCATATCGCGTACAGAAACTACGTGCGCAATCGCTTCAACTACGACAAGGCTTCGCCAGCGCAACTGCTGGGTTTCGTGCCGCGCAAACTGACGTTGCACGAGCTGCTCTCGTGGCGCCAAGACGGCGGGCAGAGGAGCATTCACCCGCTCGCCCGCCGCTCGGAATCTGTCGCGCAGTGGGGCGCAGCCAGTCGGCTCGCCGCGTAGTCACTCCGGTTGTCGTTTTCGGGACTTCGCATTCCCGTGCAGCAACAACGAAACCAGCCAGTTCACGTTTTAATGCGTTAGGGTTCGGCCGATGTCGAGTCCCGCACCCGCACGACCCCCTCGCTCCGTCCCCGCCCGCGTCTGGCACGGGACCGGCCTGCTCGTCATCGGCCGACTCTGGGGCTCCGCGTGCACGCTGTTGACACTGTACCTGTTGGCGCATGACCTATCTGGCGAGGGTTTCGGCCGACTGACCTTCTACCTGGCGCTCTTCATGCTGCTGGACAGCCTCGTCGATCTCGGGACGGGGCAAGTCGCGGTACAGAGGACGGCCTCCGATCCGGACCGCGTCTGGGGCGTGCTCCAGGCGACGCGCCGCATCCGCCTGTCGACCGGAATCCTGGGCGCGCTCCTGGTCGGCGGCGGCACGTGGCTGGCCGGTGAGTCGGGCGCCGGCTGGATCTTTCTTGCGAGCCTCTATCCGATCACGCATGTGCTCGAGCTCTCGACTCTGGTCTTCAAGAATCAGATCGCGTGGAGCCGGCCCGTCGCCGTGCGCATGGTCGCAGCCGGGTCGAGCTTGACCGGTGTCTTGATCGGCCACCGGCTCGGGTGGGAGGAGCCCGCGCTGTTCCTGTTCGTCATTGCCGTGGGCAGCACGTTTGGCAACGTCCTCCTCCATCTGGTCGGTCGCCGCCACCTGCCGGCGCGCAAGGAGCACGGCGAGCGCATACTTCCGATCCTCAAGGCCGCGCTCCCGATCGGCATCGCGGGACTCTGCCAACAGGCCTACTTCTACATCGACAACTTGTTCGTCCGGGCGATCGAAGGCGAGGAGCTGGTCGGTCACTACAACCTCGCCGTGCGCGTCATGTCCTACGGGATCATGCTGGCCGTCTACGCGCCCCTCGCGGCGCTTCCGTGGTTGACGCGCGAGTACGCGGCTGGCCGGCTCGGACCCGCCGTGACGCGCCTCGCCCAACCGATGTTCGCGCTCGCCGGGCTCGGTACGGGCCTCTTGTGGCGCTTCTGCGAGCCGCTCTTGGGGCTCTTCGGCGAGAATTTCGTCGACGCCGGCCCCAGCCTGCGCTGGCTCTTGGGCGCAACTCTGGGCGTGTACGTCGGCGCGTCCCTGTTGACCGGTGTCGTCGCAGCCGGTCGCGGCTCTTCGGTGCTCGGGATCTCCGCCTGCGCCCTCGCACTGAACCTCGCGGGCAACACCTGGCTCGTTCCGCGCCACGGCATCGAGGGTGCCGCCATCGCCACGTTCGCGACCGAGATCTTCGTCGCGGCGAGTGCCGCGTTGGTGCTGACGCGCGCTGGAGAGCGCCTGTTCGAGAAGGCGCTGGCCTGGCGCTGGATCGGCGGTCCCGCGCTCTTCATCCTGGGTTGGGCCGCCACGAGCATCGTTACCCCATGAGAGTCGGATTGGACTACCGCCCTGCCCTCGTCAACCGCGAGGGCATCGGCCGCTACACGCGCGAGCTCGTCCGCGGACTGCACGAGTTGCGCTTCGACGGCAACCTCGGCCTGTTCGGATACACCCTCAAAGGTCGACGCTTCTCGCGCGAGGAGCTCGGACTCGCGGGCTCGCGCGCGGAGCTGCTGCGCCTGCGGTTGCCCTCCCGCATCCTGCCTTGGATGCTCGCCAAGACCGGCAAGGGCGTCGACGACTTGGTCGGCGGCTGTCAGGTCTACCACCACACGCAACCCAATCTCCTCCACGTGCGGAGCGCGCAGGAGGTCGTGACGATCTTCGACTGCATCTACGCGCTCGACGCCCACAACTCCGATGGGCCCGGCTACCTCGACGCCGAAGTCGCCGAGGGCATGACCGCCAGCGCGCGCCGCATGGTCGAGCGCGCGAGCCGCATCCTCGTCCCGACCGAGTTCGTCGGCGCCGAGGTCGTTCTGACGCTCGGGGCGCACCCCGGACGCGTCATGGTCACGCGCCTGGGTTGCGATCACGTCCTGACACACCTGCCGCCCGGTGGGTACCCGGCCGCACAGGATCCATTCGTGCTGACGGTGTCGCGCGTCGACCGACGCAAGAACCACGTGCGCATGCTCGCGGCGTTCGAGCTGCTCGTCCGCGAGGGCTTCCCCCACCGCTGGATCGTCGCGGGTCCGCGCGGCTTCGGATGCGAAGACTTCGAGCGTGCGCTCGAACACTCCTCCGCTCGCGAGCGGGTCGACTGGCGCACGAGCGTCGATGACGCGGAATTAACACGACTGTACTCGCAGGCGGACGTGCTGCTATGGGCGAGCCTGAGCGAGGGTTTCGGACTCCCCCCGCTCGAGGCGATGGCCTGCGGCACGCCGGTGGTGACGAGCTGCGTCACGTCGATGCCCGAGGTGTGCGGCGATGCCGCGTTCTTGGTCGAGCCGACCGACGTCGAGCGCATCTTCGAGGCGACGCGCAGGTTGCTCGCGGAGCCCGAGCTCGCCGAGGCGTTCCGCGCCAAGGGCAGTGCGCGCGCGCGCGAGTACACGTGGCGCGACTGCGCCCGCGACACGCTGCTCGCCTACCAATCCGCCGAAAAAAGCGACGCGGCGGAACCGAAGATGGGCGGGCTGTTCTAGCAGGCTGTCGGAGTGGTCACGATTCGCGAGGCACCGATCCTCGAACGCAGCTCGGCGTCGCGCCAAGGTCCCCAATGGCATCCAACCATGGGGAACTTGTCGCTCCTTGATCTGCGTCCGATGCTCGGCACCTCGCGAATC